>DATJIZ010000234.1:0-17870 GCA_035492735.1 Gemmatimonadaceae bacterium
GAGACTCGCCCAACGCGGCAATCTGCTGGCCGGCCCGCACCGATGCGCCAACGTGCCATTCGGCAATCGACGCGCGGCTGAGATGACCGTAGAGCGTAAAGAACGATGTCCCGTCGTCGGTTACGTGCCGCAGGATGACGACGGGTCCGTAGTCCTGCGGTGCCGCGTTGTCAGCGAACGCGTGAACGACGCCGCCGAGCGGCGCGAACACGGGCGTGCCTGCTGGCGCAAAGAGATCGAGCCCGATGTGGATTGTGCGATGCGGATCGGTAGCCTTGCTCCCTAGCGCGAACGCTGGTGCGACATACAGGAGCCTCGACTCGTCATAGCGTCCGATCGCCACATGCGCGCCGGCCGCGCGCATGACGGACTCGATCTTCGGCGTGAGCGACGGCTCGTCGTTACGTGTGACATCGCCGTCTAGCAGTGGGCTCGACACACTGAGATCGAGCACGACCACCGGTTCACGAGCCGGATCGATCCCGAGCACGGGCGCGAACTGCTGCTGCCGACGCAGAAACGCGCCGACCAGTTCCGCGGTAGGCGAAGGCACCAAGCCCGCGGCCTCGCGCAGTGTCACTTCCGCCAGACCGAACGGAATTCCGCACAACGCGGGAAGCGTGCGGCGGATGGACGATTGGCTCACGTCCAGATAGGCGTTGTCGGGCCGCTGTCGCGACTGCACGGCGGCGATGCACGCGCTGGCGCACAGCCGGATCGTCGCCAGACCGTACAGCGCGGCCACCTCCACCTCTTCCGGCGCGAAGCTCCGCGCGAAACCGCGGACGACGTGGGCGGCGGCACTCAGGGGGTCCGCCGAGTCGAGCATCGCGTAGGCCACCGCGATCGCCAGATCGGCAATCCGGTAGCTGTACACCATGTCGCCAAAGTCCACGATGCCAGTCACGCGCTGGCCGCGGCTGTCGAGATCGTGACCGTCGCCCACGAGCACGTTGTAATCGTTCAGGTCGCCGTGGACGATCGCGCGCGGCAGGTCATCGAGCAGGCGACGCGTGTATCGGTCGAACCGATCGACGAGCACGTCGACGACCGCGCCAAACTCGTGTTCACGAATCGCCGGACGATGGCGCTCGATGATCGCGCGCGCATTCGCCAGATCCCAGTAGAGCTCACGATGTGCCGCACCGTGATCGAAACCGGCCAGGGCGGCGTCGAGCCGGCCGGCCGCGTGACCCCACTCCTCGTACAGAGCGTCCGACCGCCGGCGGACGGTGCCAAGTGGTCTGCCTGGCAGATGACTCAGCGCCCAAACCCAGTGCCGCCGGCCGTCGGCACCGTGCACGCCAAGCAGCAGCGTGCCGCTCGCGCCATGTACTGGACGGGCCGTGAGGTCGGTTCGCGACGCCAGGTGCTCCAACGCGGCCTGTTGGGCTTCGAGAAGGCGTGCGTCCTCTTCGGCGTTCGAAATCTTGAGAACGATCGCCGGTCGCTCCGAGGCCGTGGGCGTGATGAGAAAATTCTGATCACGCTCGCTCGGCAGGACCGTGGCGCGCCCGGGCACGCCGAACAGCTCGGCGGCCAGTCGCTCGGCGTCGGCGACCCCGAATCGCGGAGTCGCGTCGAGCATCGTGGGTGAGATCGTCAACCGGCGGAGAAGTCGAAGGTTGCGTAGCGCGGGCTTCGCTCAATCCTACCGGCCCGGGGTGTTCTTACAACCCCGCGGGTCACCGTTCGCCGCGGATGTCCTTGGGCACGCGGCCTTCGAGCGCGGCCCGCCAGCCGTCGCCAGACCGAACCACGTGGTACACGCGCTCGAAGCGCAGCGGCTCGGAGTAGCCCGACGACGGTGTGTCGTACTTCTGCGCGAACACGTACGCGGCGAGCGAGTCACCGCGCAGCGCGAACACCGGCGAGAACCGAACGACGTATCCCGGTCTCGCGGCCGAGCAGCGCGGCGTCCGCCGGCCCACGAGCGGCGGCTCGCACGTGCCCTTCACGATTCCACGGCCGCGCATCGCGCTGACGACGGCGTTCGGCAGCCGCGCGGCGGAGTCGAGCCCGACCGTTCGTGGCAGCTCGCGCGGATCGAGCAGGAGCGACAGCGATGGGTCGTCCACCTCGAACGCGCCGCGGACCGCCGCCTCGTACACGCCGGCCTGCGCCGAGGCCGAGAGCGCCGCGGTCTGCAGACCGCGGCCCCTCACAAAATTCGAATCGTCGCCGCCGCTGCAACCGCCGAACACGGCGATCGCAGCGATGACGACGACTCGAGATGCAAAGAGGGTCCCGCGACTAGTTCCGATCGTCGTCCCCGTGGTCGTGCGGCTTGTGGTGCTTGCCCTTGCCCTTCACGGTGCCCTGTCGGTCGTAGTACCGGTCGTCATTCGCCGCACCGCTGCCATCGTAGATCCGGCCCACGCGGCTGGTCGACGTACTAGCCTGACCACCGTCGTAGATCCGCCCGATGCGGGAGCTCGACGTGCCGTTCACGGTGCCGTTGTCGCACACCGTGTAGACCCGGCCGGTGACATCCTCACGCTGGACGCAGCGCTGCGTGCCCGGCTGAATCACCCGACCATCGGGGCCGTAAACGATCTGGCCCGAGCGGTCATAGATCGAACCACGCCGATCGTTCGTTCGATCGCCGTAAATAATACGGCCGTTCGGTGGAACTCGCGCGGCTGCGGTGGCGCAGTCCGTCGGTGCCGGCTGGTGGCCGGGCGGTACGCCATCGATCCAGATACGACACATGCCTGCCGGCGGACGCTGGCCAGGCGGAACGCCGCCGTTGCCCCGACCCCGACCCTGCGCCATGACCGGCGAAGCGAGCGCGAGCGCGGCGACAGCAGCGATCAATTCGAATTTGCGCATTACTCCTCCCTCAACTGAGCGACTGAGACTTTGGTACCCGCCGCCCATTGGAAAGGCACACCCAATGCCGTCCCGTAGAATTTCGAGGATCGGCGCAAAACAATATGTCTCACCGACTTGGCTCGGGAGGTGATTCCGCTCACCGACCTCTGCTGTCCATCGATCGCGACGGTCTCGTCCCTGCCGCTGGACGGCCCGGCAACTCAGGGAGCAGCCTCTTCGAGCTCTGCCGGCCGGGCGCGCTTGGACCAGAACTGATACACGAGCACGCCAACGAGGAGGATGCCCACCCCAATCCCGGCGTTCGTGGGATACTGGACGATCGTCGTGAGCGAGATCGACCAGCAGGCAAGCACGAAGACGCCTGTGGAGATTGGATGAAGCGGCACGCGCATGCGTGCTTCGCGCTGGGCGGCTGACCGACGCTCGCGGGCGCGAAACACGATCAGCGAAGCTCCGGTGAGGCCGAAGAACAACACGTCGATCGAGACGACGTAGTTCAGGATCTGATCGTACTTGCCCGAGAGCGCAATGACGGCGGCCCAAACCCCCTGCAGCACGATGGCGACGACGGGTACCCGCGAGCGCGGGTCGAGCGTGCCGACGGCTTTGAAGAAGACGCCGTCGCGCGCCATGGCATAGTAGACCCGCGGCGCTGTGAGAACGCTCTGGCTCAGGAATCCCACGGTCGACACGGCAATGCCGAGCGCGATCACACGTGCGCCGCGGTCGCCGAGCGCGTTGCGCATCACCTGCGAGGCGGGCGTTGCCGTCGCGGCGAGTCCGCCGACGCCGAGTACGCGCAGGCAAACGAAGGTCACGGCGAGATAGAGCACGATGACGCCGACGACTCCGACCAGGAGACCCCGCGGCAGATCGCGGCGCGGATCGCGCATCTCTCCGCTGACGAAGCTCGCCGTCTGCCAGCCGCCGTACGCGAACAGCACAGGCACCATCGCCGTAGCCAGTCCGACGAGGCCTCCGGAACCGACGGGCGGGGCGGCGCCGGGCGCCCCGCCAGGCGCTGCGGGCGACGCGAACAAACCGACGCCGATCAACAGCGCGATCGCCGCCAGCTTGGTGAGCATCAGCGCGCTCTGCACGTTGCTCCCGGCGCGTACGCCCAGACAGTTCACGACGGTCAGAATCCCGAGCGCGAGCGCCGCGACGGCTTGCTCCGGAATGCCGGTGCCGGTGAGCTCGCGAAAGTAGCGCCCGAAGATGATCGCGGCCCCGGCCATGCCGCCGGTTTGCGTCACGAGCAGCAGCGTCCAGCCGTACAGGAACGCGACGATCGGATGGTACGCGTCGCGCAGATACGCATACTGCCCTCCGACGCGCGGTCTGAGCACCGCGAGCTCGGCGTACACGAATGCGCCGACGAGTGCAATGGCGCCGCCGACGACCCAGGCTCCCAGGACCAGCCCGAAGGTGTGGACCTGGCGCGCCACGACGCTGGGGTTCACGAAAATGCCCGCACCGATGATTCCGCCCATCACGATCATCGTGGCGTCGAAGGCGCCCAACCGGCGGGCGAAGGTGGGTTCGCCGGCCGGCGCCGAGGGTGGTTGGCTGGACATGGCGGCGTAGCGTACCGGCGCAGCCCGCCACCGGCAAGGTGGCCACGATTCGCCTCAGCCCTTCCCCTTCCCCATTCCCTCTTCCCTCTTCCCCCAACGAACGAACGCTTTCCCCGCCGCCTGCATCTAACCAGCGACACGTGACCAGATCAGTCGTTGCCTTTCAGTCCACGTACCGGGTGAGTGAGCCCGATTTGATCGCTCGGGTTCTGGCCGGAGATCGGATTGCGGCGCGCGAGCTGTACGACGCGCACGCAGGCCGCGTCTATCGGCTCGCCTATCGGTTGACCGGCGACGCGGATCTGGCTCGCGAGTTCACACAGGACACGTTCGTGCGCGCGTTCAGTCAGCTGCCCCGATTTCGCGGCGATTCGGCGTTCTCCACCTGGTTGCACCGCATCACCGTCACGGTCGTGGCGAACGCGATGCGCCGCGTGAAACGGTTCAGGGAACGGGAGACGGATCTCGAGGACGTCCACCCGCTCAGCTCCGACGGGCCGGGAGTCGACCCCGTGCTCAGGGAGCGCCTGCATCGTGCGATCAGCGCGCTACCGGACATCTACCGAGTGACGATCATCATGCACGACCTGGAAGGCTACACGCACAGCGAGATCGCCGAAGTGCTGGGCGTTGCCGAGGGGACCTGTAAGAGCCGCCTGTCGCAGGCGCGCGCGCAACTCCGCGCCGCGCTGGCCGACCTGGCACCGGAGTTGGAGTCATGACGGACGATCGTTTCGAAGAACTGCTGCGCGATGCAGCGCGCACCTATCGCAACCCTCCGGACTCTCTGCCCGAACGCGACGCCATGTGGGCCGCGATCGAGCGGCGTACCTGGGGACCGGGACAGATCTTTCGGCGCACGCGGCCCACGCTGCACCGCGTTCCCGCGTGGCTGGGAATCGCCGCGACGCTCATCATCGGCATCAGCATCGGGCGTGCATCGTCGATGCTCGGCCGGCATCAGGCACCACCTCAGCACGTCGCGTCCGTTGCAGCAGCCAAGACGGTGCGCACCGACAGCGCCGTCGCCATGCCGTACGAGACGGAGACCTCACAATATCTCGGGCAGACGGCGGCGCTGCTCATCGCGCTTCCATCGGCGATGAAGGGTGACGGCGCGGACGATCGATTGATTGCGCGGGCAGCCGAGCTGCTCACGCGTACGCGGCTGCTGATCGATTCACCGGCGGCGCGCGACCCCGAGATGCGTGGGCTGCTCGAGGATCTCGAGCTCGTGCTCGCGCAGGTCGTTCGCCTGCAGGAGAACCACAGCCGTACCGAGCTGGATCTCATCAACCGCGCGCTCGAACAGCGCGACGTCATTCCGCGACTGCGCATTGCGGTCGCCGACATTTCTGCGAATTGAGGAGAGAAGCGATGAAGCCGATCACCTTCGCCATGGTGGCGCTCACCGTCGCCGTTACCGCGGCCGGGGCACAGAACCCGACCCCACCGGCCGGGCCGGCGCGGCCGAGCCCTGCCCCGGCCCCGTCACGAGCTCCGCGGACGCCGCTCCCATCCATCGCGCCGCTCGCGCCGATCGATCCGGACTTCGATTTCAATTTCGATTTCGACGTCGAGCGCATCAGCGATCAGGCGCGTGAGATGGCCCGTGAGGCGGCGCGGCTCGACCGGGAAAGCATTCGAGAGATGACCGAGCAGGCGCGCCAGATCAGCGAGCAAGCGCGCGAGAGCGCGGGCGAGCAGGCCCGGATGGCCAGAGACGCGGTGCGCATGTCGGACGATTTCGTTCGCGACTTCGCCTATACGCCGATGCCAGCGATGCCGCCGATCCCGCCGATCGACGTGCACGCGCCCGCAATCGACGCGCCGATGGCGGACTTCGACATGAACATGGGACGGTTCGGCGCGCGCGATTTCACGAACCGGTTTCCGCCGGCGCCGTGGGCGCAGGGCGATCCGGCCGACTCACTGTACCGCCTTGCCCGCGAGGCATTGATGCGCGGCGACTACGGGCGCGCGGCCCGCACGTTCGGAGACCTCGTGCAGAAGTACCCGAAATCGGTGTATTTCAGCAACGCGCAGTACTTCGAGGCGCTCGCGCGCTACAAGGTCGGAACGACCGATGATCTCCACCAGGCAGCGAAGATTCTCGAGCCGCTCGTCAAGACCACGGTCAGCGGCGGCTCCGGCTCTGCGAATTCAATGACTGCCGTGGCGTATCGCGACTCGCGGCGCGGCGCCGACGATTCCGAGATTGCCGCGCTCTATGCGCGCGTCAATGGCGCGCTGGCGCAGCGCGGCGATCGCGACGCCGCCGCCAAGATCGCCGCGACCGCCTCGAGCGCCGGGTCCTCGCCTTGCGACCAGGAAGACATCCAGGTGCGCACCGAAGCCCTGAATGCCTTGAGCCAGATGGACCCCGCGTCGGCGACGCCGATCCTGCGGCGCGTCGTCGAACGCAAGGACGACTGCTCGGCGTCGCTGCGCCGCAGCGCCGTGTTCATGCTCGGCCGTCGCGCCGATTCCGACGCGACGTCGATTCTGACCGGCGTCGCCAAGAACGACCCCAACACGAACGTGCGCGTCGAGGCCATCAACTTTCTGTCGCGCATGCCGGGAGACGCCCCGCTGGCGACGCTCGAGGAGATTCTCAAGAACGACCAGGACGACCGAGTGCAGCGCGCCGTGGTGCGGGCGCTCATGTCGAGCGACAACCCCAAGGCGCGATCCAGCATGCGATCGCTGATCGATCGCAAGGACGCGCCGATCAACCTCCGCGTCGAGGCGGTGAACAGCCTGAGCGGCGACCGCGCGACGACCGACGATGCGGCCTATTTGCGGGCGCTCTACCCGCGCGCCGAGAACGAACGGCTCAAGGATGCGATCATCGGCGCCGTCGCCCGCATGGGCGGGGCAGAAAACGATCAGTGGGTGCTCGGCATCGTGCGCAACGCGAACGAGCCGAGCGCGCTGCGCTCGGCGGCGCTGTCGCGCTTTTCGCGGTCGTCGACGGTGAGCGTCGCCGACCTCGCGAAGCTGTACGACACCGCCGACTCGTACGATCTGCGCTCGCGCGTCGTGAGCATCCTCGGTAACCGCAAGGAGCCCGAGGCCACCGACAAGCTGATCGACATCGCCAAGACCAGTACGGTGGTGTCGCTGCGCAAGGAAGCCATCAACGCCCTGGCGCGCAAGAACGATCCCCGAACGACACAACTGCTGTTGGACATCGTGGATGGGAAGAAGCCATGAGATCACCCGGAGCATTGGCATTCGCCGCCGTCGTTGCCACGTCGATCGGAGCACCGGCGCGGGCGCAGTTGGCGTCCCGCGTCGATGCGGCCCCCGACGGACGCGTGCAGTTCAGCTTTGCCGCGCGCCCAGGTGTGTGCGGCAACGGTCGGACGTACATCCAGACCGGACCAAACAGCTACAGCGGGATGTTTTACGGCAACGGCGACGCCCTGCGCGCCGAGCCCTGCGTGCCCGGTCCAGTGCGCGTGGTGATCGATCGTGCGGACAAGCTGCCGCTGTCGATCCAGACCTACGTCGGCCCCGCCGATACGACGTCGCGCGGCGTGACGGATCTCGGTCGCGTTCGCGCGCAGGACGCGGCCGACTACCTCCTGTCACTCGCCAGCAAGGCTGACGGACGTGCCGGACGCGACGCGCTGCTGCCGGCCATGCTCGCCGACAGCGCGAACACGTCGACGAGCCTCCTCGCCATTGCTCGGAATACCGCACTGCCGCGTGAGACGAGACGGAGCGCGCTGGCCTACATGGGCCGCTCGACGGACGGGCTGCAGACGATTCCGGCGAGCGTGACCGATCCGATTCTCGCCGTCGCGCGCGACGAGAACGACAACCAATCGGTTCGGCAGCAGGCGCTCTCGGTGCTCGGTCGGCTGGATCACGGCGCCGGGATTCCGCCGCTGGTCGAGCTGTCGCAGCAAACGCAGAGCACGTGGCTGGCCAGGGAAGCCATGCAGACACTGGCGCGATCGGGCGATCCGCGGGCGCGCGCCTATCTGCGCACCGCGGTTCACCGCACGGATCTGCCCGACGACGTGCTGATCGCGGCGCTCCGCGGCCTTGGCCAGGACTACGCGACCGCGCAGGACGCCGCGCTGCTGCGCCAGCTCTATCCCACGCTCAAGAGCGACCGGGCGCGGGAAGCCGTCTTCTCCGCGCTCGCCGAGATGGGCGGCGCGCAAAACACCACCTGGCTGCTCGAGCTCGCGCAGAGCGGCGACCAGCCGATGCCGACCCGCAGGCGCGCCCTCGACGCTGCCAGCCGCGCCGGCGCGCCGATCGCCGAGCTGGTGAAGCTGTACGACACGACCACCGACCCTGACATGAAATCGACGCTCATCAGTCTGTACGTGCGCAGCGGCGAGAAGGCCGCGGTCGACAAGCTGCTGCAGATCGTGAAGGGCGAGGAGAATCTCTCGGTCCGCCGGCGCGCCATCTCGCAATTGTCTCGGTCGGAGGATCCGCGCATCAAACAGGCGCTTCAGGATCTCGTCATGAAGTAGGATTCCGTAGGGTTCCCGCCGCGCCGAAGCACCGGGGCCTTGCCCGGCGCGGCGATGCATCAGAGTATTCGAAGCACGGGCGGACCGTTCAGCCGCATAACCTGCCTTCCGCACCCCGGCCGCCCTCTCTCCGAACCGGGAGCACGCCCGATGACCGAGTCCTCCGCCGCCGCCGTGGCGTCCGCGCCGCCGCAGCCATCCTTTTGGGAAGACGTCATCGACATCTTTCTCCAGCCGGCGGCGGTCTTTCGCCGGCGGCAGAACCGCAGCGTGTGGCCACCGCTGCTGTTCGTGTCGATCGCGATCGGGATCATCTTCTTCGTGACGTTCAATACGCTGCAGCCGATCTTCGACGCGGAGTTCACGCGGAACACGGCCAAGGCGCTCGCGAACAATCCGAGCGTCACGCCCGAGGCGCTCGACAAGATGCGCGGCGTCAACGAATCGATCGGGCGATACGTGATCGGCGTGATCATGCTGTTGACGATGGTCGTGCTCGGCTCGATCACGTGGCTCGTCGGAAAGCTGTTCGGGTCGGAGCAGACGTACCATGCCGCGCTCGTCGTCGGCGCCTGGTCGTACATGCCGCGCGTGATCGGTGCCGTGCTGGCCGGTGTTCAGGGACTTCTGATGGACCCGTCGAAGCTCACCTCGCAGCTGGCGATCTCTCTGAGTCCGGCCCGGTTCCTCGATGTGGATGCCGCCAATCCCGTGCTGTACCAGCTGCTCGGTCGATTCGATCTGATCACCATCTGGGTCACGATCCTGATCGGCGTCGGCGTGTACGTGACCGGAAAGGTCGGCAAGGGCCAGGCGACCGGCGTCGCGATCGCCGTCTGGGTGATCGGCGGACTACCGGCGATTCGCCAAGCGCTGCTGCTCAGCTGAGCGATTCGCTCGCGCGGGCTACAGCTCGCGCGAGCTATACGGCGGCCGTGGACGGAGGAGTGGCGTTCGAGCGAATGCCGGGCGCCCACATCACGACCCGGTTCCGCCCGAGTTTCTTGGCCACGTAGAGCGCCTCGTCGGCGCGTGCGCGCAGCGAACCGCCGATGTGGCTATCGCTGATCCGCTCGCACGCGATGCCAACGCTCACCGTGACGTGTTGGCGCAAACGCATCGCGCGGAAGGTGTGGTCGCGGACCCGCTGCATGAGCCGCTCGGCCACGACACCCGCGGTCTCGAGGTCGGCATTCGGCAGCAGCATCACGAACTCCTCGCCCCCGACCCGGGCCACGACGTCGCCGACTCGCGATGAATCCCGCAGAATCGTCGACAGCTCGCGGAGCACCGAGTCGCCGGCGAGGTGCCCCGCCGTGTCGTTGATCGACTTGAAGTGGTCGACGTCGATCGCAAGGACCGACAGGTCGCGGCGGCGAGTCAGGCCCGCACGGACGCTCTCGGTCAGGGCACGCTCGAACCCTCGGCGATTGAGACAGCTCGTCAGCGTGTCGGTGAGCACCAACGCGGCGAGCTCCGAGCGGAGTTGGTTGTACGATCTGCCGAGCAGGGTGATTCCGTCGGGTTCCTGGTCCGGCTCATCGACGAACGTATGCGACAGATCGCCGCGCTGCGCGCGGCTGAACAGGTCGACGAGCTTGGTGAGCCGCCGCTTGATGCTCGCATGGAGCACGATGCTGTTCATCGCCACGATCAGGAAGAGCGTGAGACTCCACGCGTGTTCGCCCCACTCGACCGGATACCCGTCGCGCGACGCAGCGTAGACGATGGCGGGGTACGCCACGAGCGTTCCGGCGACGACCGTCAGCGAGGGTGACAAGCCCGAGAACATGCGCGCGTACTGCAGCGCCAGCAGCGCCAGCAACAATCCGCGCGAATAGAAGGCGGGCGGAGTCACGAGCGACAGGGTCGTGAAGATCGCCGCGACGTCGGCGAGGGCCAGGCTGGCCAGGACCGGACGCGCGGCGATCTCGCGGCGCTGAACGCCGAGCGTGATCAACGCCACGACGCCGATGTAGATCGGCACGATGGCGAGCACCGGCTGGACCGGCCCGTGCACGAATCCAACCGCGCGCAGCAGCACGGCCGAGAATCCGAGCGCCGCCGCGATCATCGATCGCCGCGCCGACTGCCAGACGACGAGATCGGCGTTGTTCAGCGCGCCGACCCGGGGCGCGTGCGACGACCGACCGAGCGCGCGCTCCAGCGACAGCACCGACCGTTCGCCGAGATTGCGATGAAGCTGAAGCTGGTGGGGCGAAGGTCGGGTGTTTATGGGCGACACGCGTGCCTCGATGCGAGAACACAAATTCTCGAATGGGGCACGCGCGCGGCTGTGATGAGCGACACAGCCGATGGTGCGTCATCGATGGTCTATGGCGGCTCAGGTGGCAACCCCGCCGCATGGGGTCACGCTCCATTGACGTTCGTGAATCGAGCCTGACTCCGTGGTTCTACTCCGTGTCGCTGAGCATCAGCGCGAGCAGGCGGATTTGCCCGGCATGATAGGTGTCGTGCAGCGCCATGCCGAGCAGTTGCCGCGCCACGGAATGTTGCGAGCCGCGCGGCACGCGCGCGAGTTGCGCCGGTGTGGCGCGTCGGATCGAGTCCAAGAGCAGTGCCTGCCGATCGTCGAGCAGCGCGATGTCGGCGCGCCAGGCGGCATCGCTCGTATCCGTCGGCGGCACTGGCCACCACGGCTCCCGGATCTCTCGCGGAAACGGAGCGATGTCTCGTTCGATCGTACGCTCGATCAGGAGGTGCCGTCCGTGCGCCAAGTGGAGCACCAGCTCCCAGATCGAGTTGCGCTCGGCGCTTGGCTTGCGCGCCGCGATCGGCGCGCTCACGCCATCGAGCGCCTCGACCACGGAGGGCCCGTGCCACGCCGGCCCCGCGTACGACTCCTCGAGCATTGCCAGGATCGTGGCGCGATCAACCCCGACATCGGCGTGAGAAGCGTCGTTCATGTTGCGGGTGACCCAGGGCTCAGTGCCCGGTGCGGGCGATCGTCTTGCCGGTGAAGTTTTCGGTTGCCACGGAATGCCCGTTCGACAGCGTGCGAACGTAGGCGACGAGCCGCCAGATCTGATCGTCGGGAATGCGCCCGCCCCACGCTGGCATGCCGTCGGGACGACCTTCATATATCGATTGGAATACGTCGCCCGGCGTTCCGCCAAAGTGCCAGCGCGAATCCTGCAGGCTCGGCCCCATCGCGCCGGACCCGTCCGCGCCATGGCAGTCGAGGCAGTTGTAGGCGATGAACAGCTTGCCGCCCTCGGCGATCCGCTGCGCGTTGCCCTCGTACGGATTCACGAGCGACGCCCATCGCCCCTGGAACGAGAGACCCGGATGGATGTTGTCCGGATGCTCCACGAAGTACGTCGGCTGGGTCGCTGATTGCGGCGGGTGGGCCGGCGCCTGCGTCGCGTTCGACAGTTGAACCGCGACCGCGCTCAACACGATGATCGCCACCGCGGTCTCGACAACGCTTTTTCGTGCGGGATCGCGCATCGGATCGACCTCCACTCACAGCGAGAACACGAACAACATGCCGCCCCACGACGTGTACCGTGCCAGCTCCGGCAAAGTCGTGCCACGCTCGCGGACGTCGAACGGAAGGTTCGCGGCCACGTCGCCGGCGATGAGCAACCCCATGTCGCCGCCGATCCCGGAGTAGACGGCGACGTACTGCTTGCCGTCGGGGCCCGTGTAGGTCATCGGCGCCCCGACGATGCCGGAGCCGACCTTGAATTGCCACAACACTTTGCCGGTCGTGGCATCGACCGCCTTGAACCAGCCGTCGAGCGTGCCGTAGAACACGACGTTCCCGGCCGTGGCGAGCACACCGCTCCACACTGGAAACGGCTCCTTGATTCCCCAGACCTTTCGCCCATGCACGGCGTCCCACGCGATGAACTCGCCCTTGTACCCGCCCGGCCCGCCGGTCTCCGGCGCGTTTCCACCGATGTACGGCGTACCCGCGATGTAGGTCACTTCGCGCCCCTCGAAGTCCATGCACAAGTTGTTCGTGGGCACGTAGAACAGTCCTGTCCGTGGT
Organism: Gemmatimonadaceae bacterium; assembly: GCA_035492735.1. Lineage (GTDB taxonomy): Bacteria > Gemmatimonadota > Gemmatimonadetes > Gemmatimonadales > Gemmatimonadaceae > JAQBQB01. Next base: position 12,930 of record DATJIZ010000234.1, read on the forward strand.
GAGAACGCCGCTGGCTGCTGATTCTTGCCTCCCTCGAGCGATGGGCAGATGTCCTTCACGTTCTTGCCCGGTGCCGTTGCCTTGGCCGGATTCACGACCGGCCGCCCGGTGGCCAGATCGACGCCGGTCGACCAGTTCATCGGCACGTACGGTTTGGCGAGGAGCACCTGGCCCGTTGCGCGATCGATCGTGTACGCGAAGCCGTTGCGGTCGAAGTGCACCAGAACCTTGCGCGTCGCGCCGCCGATCGGCAGGTCGACGAGAATATTCTCGTTCACGGCGTCGTAGTCCCAGATGTCGTGCGGTGTCGGTTGGAACGCCCAGATCATCTCGCCGGTATCGGGGTCCCGCGCGATGATCGCCGCGCTCCACTTGTTGTCACCCGGCCGCTGGTTGCCATTCCACGGGCCGGGGTTCGACGTGCCGTGATAGAGCAGATTCAGCTCGGGATCGTACGACACCCAGCCCCACACCGTGGCGCCGCCCACCTTCCACGACTCGCCGGGCCACGACGCCGTGCCGGAGCTCGCGATTCGATCTTGCTGATAATAGGGCTTGAATCGCGGGCCAGCCTTGATCTCCGAGTCCGGACCGACGTTGTACGCACGCCACAGCTGCTTGCCCGTCGCCAGATCCAGCGCCGCGATCCAGCCGCGCACGCCCATCTCGCCCCCGCTCGACCCAACGATGACTTTGTTCTTGACGACGATCGGCGCCATGGTGATCGTCTCGCCACGATCGAGATCGCCCATCTGCGCGCGCCACAGCTCGGTACCCGTGGCCGCGTCCACGGCGACCGTGTGACCGTCGAGCAGATTGTACACGAGCTTCCCGTCGGCATACGTCGCCCCGCGATTCACCACGTCGCAGCAAGCCACGCCGACCGCCGCCTGGGCATTCTCCGGGCGGTACTTCCACTTGAGCGGAAAGCCGGGCTGCGTGAGGTCGATCGCGTACGCCACGTTTGGATACGGCGTCACCATGTACATCGTGTTGCCGACGACCAGCGGCTGGCCTTCGTGCCCGCGCAGCACGCCGGTCGAAAACGTCCAGGCAACGTGAAGGCTCGCGGCGTTGGCGGGCGTGATCTGCGAGAGCTTGCTGAACCGGCTGTTCGCGTAGTCGCGACCCGGCAGACTCCACTCGCCATCGGCGACGCCGGGCGGCGGGTCGACGCCGATCCGCGTGCCGCTCACGAACGTGCTGTCGTGTGACGCGGAGCTCGCGGGCGCTTTGCCGCAGTCTGCAACCGCAAGGGCGGCCGCGCACGCAATGGCAATGGATGCAGAGCTCACCAGGCGCCCACGGCGCATGCCGTCTCCGGTTCGAGTCCCGGACAAGATGAAGCAAAGCCCGTACTCGGGCGACCCCCGCAGCGTCCTCGCGGCGGTCTACTCTTCGGCGCGCGCGAGCCGCTCGAAGTACTGCCGCTTGAATTCTTCGAGCACGCCGTCGGTGAACATCTCGTCGGCGATCGCGGCGATCTCCTCGGCCTCCTTCCATGCGGCATGCAGCGCATCGAGCTCGCCCTGCATCGCCCGGCGCTCGATGTCTTCGTTCGCCGCCATCTCGAGCGCAAGCCGGTCGACTGCGGGAAGGCGGTAGAGTGGCGTCTGTTCCTCGCTGCCGGTGCCGCCGCGCCCCCAGAACGACCGGTTCGCGAGCTGCAGCGCGAGTCGTTCGGCGAACGACCCTCTAGGCTGGTGATCCTCGTGCGTCGGCGCGTCCGGGAACCGTCCCCAGGACGTTCGCATGGCCAGCGACGCCACGCGCGCGAAGTAGCCTTCGGGATCGCCGGCGTCATCGAGCTTGGCGATCGCGTGCTCGATTTCGGGCTGGCTGGCCACGCCAAAGTTGAGCGTCGCGAGCATCTTGCCAGCCGCGCGAAGCGCGGGCGACTCGGCGAGCGTCGCGACGCCGGCATCGTGTCGCAGCCGGAGCTTCCACGGCGCGTCCTGCTCCGGGCGGATCAGCTCCGCCGCGCCGAGGTGCTCGTACCGGACTACGATCGCGCGGCCGTACTCGTCGCGACCCCGGAGGAGCACACCGTGCCCTCGGCGGAAGGTCCGCATGCGGAGCACCGCCTCGTCGCTGAATCCCACGGAGTGCGCATACCCGACCAGCGCGCCGGCGGTCGCGCGCGCGAGGAGCCGCGTGCCGCGCATGAAAACTCCGCTGGCGCGTGGACGATCGGGCTGGAACCGCGCGAGCCGGGTGCCGTACCGCCAGCTCGCGATCTCGGGCAGCAGCGCGGGTCCGATGCGCACGAGCTCGAAGCCGCCGCGAAACTGCGCCAGACCGATGTTGTCGCTCGACATGCGGATGCGCGTCCCACGGAACAACCGCTCCGCGTCGTCGATCGCTTCCCAGCGTTCCTCGAGCGGCGACAGGTTCCAGCGGCCGCAATGCGTGCAGACCACCCACAGCCTGCCCTTCTTGGCGTCGAATGCCAGGCGCCGTCCGACCGGAAAGGTCGAAAGAAAGTGATTCGCGCCGAGGTCGGCGTGGCAGAAGAGGCAGGAGGTGTACACCGGTCGCGCGATGAGAGGACGGAGTGCGGACGCCCAGTCGTGTGCTTTCGAATCGTACGGTAGAGAATCCCTCGGGGCCAGCCGGATGATTGTACGGCAGCGGTAAGCTCGGCGCGCCGAAACATCTGGCGTGGAATGGTCGAACCCGATACAGTGTGCCCGGCGTGACGGCGCCGTCGTTCCGCTGCATCACCCCACCGTGCTGGGTCACCGTTCAACAGGAGCCAAGAATGAGACGGAAACGTTGGAGTTCATTGGCGCTGGCTGTGTTCTTCGGGACGGGCTGCTTCCACCAGATTGTCCAAACCGGGAATCCGGCCAGCGGCACCATTATCGACAAGCCATTCGTCAATGGCTGGCTGTGGGGCCTCGTGCCGAACAACGAGGTCGACGTGCGCAGAGAATGTCCATCGGGCGTAGCCGTCGTCGAGACCGAGACGAGCTTCGTCAATGGGCTCGTCAGCGCCGTCACGCTGGGCATTTACACTCCGCAGCACGTGCACATCACGTGCGCGAGCCGCTCGGCGAGTCTGCCGCGCGGACTGCGCCAGATCACCATTCCAGTCGACGCCTCAGCGGCCGTCGAGGAAGCTCTCGTACGCCAAGCCGTGGAAACCTCCGCGGAGACGCATGCGCCGGTCGCCCTCCGTTACTGACTCCCAAACCCGAGGACTTCAATGCGACGACATATTACCGCCGCGGCCGCCCTCATCATTCTGGGCACTGGCTGCTACCACGTCACGGTCGTCACCGGCGCGCCGGCGGGGCAAGGGATGATCGACAAACAGTGGCAGAATTCGTTCGTCTACGGTCTGGTACCGCCGCCTGAGATCGACGCGAAGGCCACCTGCGCGCGGGGCGTCTCCAAGGTCGAGACCGAACGCAGCTTCCTCAACGGACTCGTGGCGGCAATAACGTGGAGCATCTACACGCCCATGCACGCACGAGTGACCTGCGCGTCGGGGCCGGTAACGCACTGACGGGCAGTTCGGACCGCGATGTAGAAACGCGGCGCGGACCCACATGGGTCCGCGCCGCGCCCGTCTCGGCGTATTGACGCACCGGCAACGCCGCGCAGTTTCGCGCGACTCGGTGCCTAGACGAGCGCCGGATTCGGCGTGATCACCGCCTTGATCGCCGTCCGCTCCTCGACCGCGCGCAACGCCTCACCCGCCCGGTCGAGCGTGAAGCGAGCGCTCACCATGTCGCGCCACGGCTTTCGTCCGCCGTACCGCGCCGTGAGCGCGACGGCACGGTGAAAGTGGTCGTACCGAGATCCCCAGCAGCCCTTGACCTCGACGTGCTTTCGATTGAGCTGCCAGTGCGGATGGATCTCGACTGGTCCGTTGTCGGTGTACTGTCCGCAGACGACCACGCGGCCGCCGTCGCGCACCAGATCGAGCGCCTGCCGCACGGCTTCCGGCGCGCCGCTCGCTTCGATGACCACATCGGCGCCGCGTCCGCCGGTCAGCCGACGTACGCCCTCGAGCCGGTCTCGCTCCGGCACGTCGAGATCGAGCGTCGCCGTCGCGCCCATCCGCTCGGCGAACTGCAGGCGCGCGGCCGGCGCGCCGATCGCGACCACCTCGCCGGCGCCGGACAACGACGCGAATGCGACGCACGACTGGCCGACCGGCCCCACCCCAAGCACGGCGACTGAGTCGCCGAGCCGGAGCTCCGCCATGTCGACGGCGTGCAGCGCCGTCACGAGTCCGCAGCCTCCGCCAATGAACGTCTCCGGCTCGAGCTCGGGCGGGAGCTTCACCATCTTCACGCCCGGTTTCATCCAGATCGCCTCGGCCCAGCCGCCAAGCAGCCCGTCGCGCGCGCTGTAGGTGATGCCGTACACCTTTCGGCGAGGACAGCGTGTCGGCTGTCGCGCCACGAGACAGTAGTAGCAGTTGTTACACGTCTCGTGGACGTCGAGAAACGTCACGACGTCGCCTTCCTTGATGGCGTTTCCTTCGATGTCGGACAGGGCTCCGCCGGTCGCCTCGATCACACCCACCGACACGTGACCGGGGATGATAGGGAACGGCACGCCCAGTCTACCGTGGTGGAGGTGGACGTCGGTGCCGCAGACCTCGGAGTAGAGCGTGCGAAGCAACGCGGCGCCCGGTGCGAGCGCCGGCGTGGCGAACGAGTCGATTCTGAGCGGCTCGTTCGCGCCGGGCATCACGACCGCGGCGTGGGAAGACGCTGGCATCTCGGTGCCTCGGGTTAGGACGTTTCGACCTGGCGCTCCGCAGCGTAGGCGCCACGCGCGAGGCCGTCAACACTCGCATCGGAGCCATCGTAACTGTAATGTCGTTGTCAGGCCCTCACACCAACGGGCCCCTTCGTCCCCCACTCTGCAGGAATTGCTATGCACCGATACCGTGTGCTCACTGCCGTTGCCGGCGTCGCGAGT
>DATJIZ010000235.1:0-9769 GCA_035492735.1 Gemmatimonadaceae bacterium
GCTCGTTCCCTCCGCGCTCGCGATCGCCGGCGCCGCGGCGCTGATCGCCGGGGCGCTGCATCTGATCGCGCGCAGCCGGCCGGTGGCCGAGGTGCTCCCGACGGCGCGATTCATTCCGCTGCGCGCGGTGCATGCGCGGACGCGATCGATCGCCCCGTCGGACCTGCTCCTGCTCCTGCTGCGCCTTGCGGCAATCGGGTCGATCGGGGTCGCGGTGGCGGGACCAGTCATCGCACGCGCGCGCGGTCGTGTCGCGCGCGTCGTCGTCGTCGACCGGTCGCGCGACGTCGGCGATCTCGCCGAATTGCGCGACACGCTCCGGAGGCTCGTGTCCGGCACCGAACGCTTGATCGCGTTCGACAGCACAGCGCGTGTGGTCGCGACGTCCGCGCTCGACTCGTTGTCACTTTCGAGCGCGCCCGGATCGCTGTCGGCAGCGCTCGCCGCCGCGATCCGGGCGGCGGCGAGCGTGGCCACTCAAACCGATTCCGTCGAGCTGGTCGTTGTGTCGCCGTTCGCCGCCGAAGAGGTGGATGCAGCCACCGGCCGGATTCGGCGCACCTGGCCCGGGCGCGTGCGACTCGTCGCGGTGGGCGGCGCACGAGCGACCGATTCGGCCGCGCATCTCGAGTCGAGCGTTGGTGTCGACGACCCGGTGGTCGCCGGACTGTCACTTGGCGCCGCGAGCGGACCGGGTCGCGCGGTTCGCCTCGTCCGCGGGCGCATGACGTCGGCCGATAGTGCGTGGGCTCGAGACAGTGGTCACGTGCTCGTGCATTGGCCCGCCGCCGACAGCGACGCGGTTTGGCGTCGCCGCGCGACCATCGACGCGATCGGCGGCGTCACCTCGCCGACGGGCACGCTCGTGGGCCGCTTTCCTCGCGCCTGGTCGCTCGCGGGTCGCGCGATCGCGCGCTGGGCCGACGGGGAACCTGCCGCGATCGAGACACGGACCGGCGGCGGGTGCGTGCGCGACGTCGGCCTGCTGTTCGACCCGGTGAGCGACGTTACGCTGCGCGGACCTTTTCGGCGGTTCGCCGCGGCCCTCCTCGAGCCATGCGGCGGTGCGCGATCGCCGCGGCGTCTCGACGATTCAACACTCGCCCAACTCGCCGGTACGGGACATCTCGCCGCCGCCGATGTATTGGGCGTTGGTCAGATTGGATCATCGGCGTGGACGCCGTGGCTTCTGATCGTGGGCGCGCTGCTGCTGCTCGTCGAGTTGGCGGCGCGTCGCGCAATCGGGCAACGCGAATGAGCGCACTGGCCCGCCTGCGGCTCGTGCGCGCAGTGCTCGTCGCCGGCGTCGCGCTCCGCGCACTCGCCTGGGGCACGGCAGCCGGACTGTCGCTATTGATCGGCACCGCGATGATCGATGCGCGGCTGCCGCTCGATCTCGCCACGCGACACGTGCTGCTTGCTTTGGCGATCGGCATTCAAGTCGTGGTCGCGGCGACCCTGCTCTGGCGCGATCGCGCGACAGCGGCGTTGGGCCGCGTCGCGCTGTGGGTGGAGGAACACGATCCCTCGCTTGCCTACACCCTCGTCACGGCGACCGAGACTCACGACGAGCGACTGCTCGCCGCGGCACGGCCCGGGCCCTGGGCGGGGACGGCTGTCCGCCGGGTGTCGCGCGCGGCGGCGGTGCCGATCGTCATGATCGCCGCCGCAGTCATTGCGTTGCTCGCGCTTCCGCCAGGCGCCGTCGCGCGAGCGCGGTCGCCTCGTCCCGGCGACGCCCTCGACGCCGTCAACAGGCGCGGCGCCAAGCGCAGCCGGTTGTCGCCGATGATCGCACGCGTGCAACCGCCAGCCTACAGCAGACTGCCCGAACGAACGATCGACGAGCCGGCCGAGGTCCGGGCGCTCGCCGGGAGCAAGGTTGTGCTGCGCGGGCGCGGCGACGCGAGCGGCATCGTCGGCGTTTACGGCGCCGACACGCTCGGCGCCGTTGGGACAGGTTCCGAGTGGGTGCTCACTGTCCAGATGACCGGCAAACCCCAAGCGCTCCGACTCGGCGATGGCAGCGTTCAGAGAATCCTCGCGCTCGAGCCGATCGCCGACGAGGCACCGGCCGTGACGCTCGTCTCGCCGGCGCGCGACAGCGTGCTGCGCGCACCGCGCGGCCGCATTCCGCTCGCCGCCGACTTCCACGACGACCTCGGGATCGCGACCGCCGCGTTCGAGTACATCGTGAGCTCCGGCGAAGGCGAGAACTTCACTTTCAAATCGGGGACACTCGGTGCGGCTCGCCCCGGCGGAACGACCGCCACGATCTCCGCGACTCTCTCGCTCGACGCGCTCGGTCTCCGTCCCGGAGACATCGTCCATGTGCGTGCCGTTGCGCGCGACGGCAACGACGTCACCGGTCCGGGAATCGGGAGCTCCGACACGCGCGCCTTTCGAATCGCGCGGGCCGGCGAGTACGACGCCGTCGCCGTGGAAGCGGCGGCGCCGTCCGACGAAGACAAGAGTCTGATCAGCGAGCGAATGCTCATCACCCTCGCCCAGGCGCTCGAGAAGCGCCGCCCGGGCTTGACGCGCGATACGCTAGTCGCCGAGTCGCGCGGGATCGCCGCGGATCAGAAGCGGCTCCGCCGAAGCGTCGGTGACATCGTGTTCATGCGACTGGGCGGCCAGCCATCGGGTGAGGAGACGACCGACGAGGCCGCGCCCGCGCGTGCGCGCGGCATGCAGGACCTGCTCGCCCGCGCCGATTCGGCGACGAACCGTTCGACCGATCCGATCGATTTTGGCGGCGGCGAGAGTCCGGTCGTGGCGGTGAACAAGCCGCTGCTCGAGGCCTACAACGCAATGTGGGATGCGAGCACGCAGCTCGAGCTGGGCGAGCCCGGTCGCGCGCTGCCGCACATGCAGCGTGCACTCGATGCCATTCAGCGCGCGCGACAGGCCGAGCGTGTGTATCTGCGTGGACGTCCGCCGCAAGTCGTGATCGACGTCGCCAAGGCCAGACTGCAGGGCAGGGACAAGGGAGCATCGAGCGTTCGCGCACCGGTCGCCGCCGATTCGGCGCAAAGCATCCGGATCAGTCGGTTCGTGCGCGCGGTGGAGTTGGCGTCGCGCGATCCGCGTCCCGCCATCGACTCGCTGCTCATGCTGCGCATCGACGCCCTCACCGACGCACCGGCGTTCGCCGCGGCCCTGCGCGATGCGACCGAGGCGCTGCGGCGCGGACGGAGCAGCGACGCTACGGGCGCGCTGGCACGGGCCCGCCGCGCGCTCGCCGGGCCCTCGATGGCGCGCGACTCGATCGCGCGCTGGGGACTCGTTCCATGACCGCGGAATTCGTGTTCGCCACGGCGCAGTACGAGTCCGGCGACTGGGACAGCGCGCCGCTCCTGCCCGCCAACATCATCGATACGATCGCGCGCTACACCGAGATCGCGGTCGCTCCGACTGGCGTCGTCGCGGCGTTGAGCGACGTGCGGATGCTGCGTTATCCGCTGCTCTACCTCACCGGTCATCTGCCGGTTCGGTTCTCCGACGCCGAGCGCGCGAACGTGCGACGGTTCGTGGACCGGGGCGGCTTGTTGTTCGTCGACGATCACAACCACGATGTCGACGGCACGTTCCACAAGACGGCGACCGAAGAGATCGCGCGCACGGTCGGGCCGCTCGCACGACTGCCCAACGATCATCCTCTCTACTCGGCGTTCTTCAAGTTCGATGGTCCGCCCACGACCAGCCACGAGTTGAACGGTTGGGGCGACAACCTCGTGCACGATCACCTGCTGGCGGTGATGCACGGAAATCGGATCGGGGTGTTGTACAGCAACAAGGATTACAGCTCGGAGTGGAACTATCATCCCGACACCAAGCGGTTCATGTCGGTCGACAATACGCGGTTCGCCGTGAATCTGGTCGTCTATGCGCTCACGGCGTAGGCGCTTCGAGATCGGATGCCGCATCGCGGCGTTCGCCGTGCTGGGCTGGCTCATCGGCAGCAGCTTGATGCCGCGCGCCCAGCTCGAGAGCGAACGAGCGTCGTCGCGCGACATCGGCGTGCGATTGGCGCGTTGGACGCGTCTGCCCGCGAGCGTCGCCCTGCACGCAGATCTGAAGACGACGCCTGACGCATGGATCTCCGACTGGCTCGGCGCGCTGCGCCGCACCGGCCACCCGGTGACGTGGAGCGGCACGCCTCCAGCCGTCGCGATCGCAACCGATGCCCTTTCCGATCCGGCCGGCGGCCTGCGCATCGACATCGCGGCGCCGAGCGGCAGCGTCGTGACCGTACGCGACGGCGCGAGCGTCATCGACACCGTGCGGGTGGCGTCGCTGGGCGCCACCGTCACGGCGGCGATTGCCGTCGACAGCATCGTCGGAGAAGTGAATGGGGCGCGGTTCACCGCCGCCGTTCCCGATCCAGCGCGGCTTCGCCCGGTTCTCGTCGTCGGCGAGGCCGCGTGGGAAGGGAAGTTCGTCGCGCGCGCGCTCGAGGAGCGCGGCTGGCACGTGGACGCGCGATTTGCCGTTGCACCGCGGGTCGATGTGACGCAAGGTGCCGCCGCGCCCCTCGACACCAGCCGCGTCTCGGCCGTGATCGCGATCGACACCACCATTGGATTGCTCGGCGCCGCGGCGCTGGAGCGGTTCGTGCGCGAGGGCGGCGGCCTCGTGCTCGTCGGGAGTGCCGCCTCCGGCCCCGCGGTCGCCTCGCTCACCGCGGGCCGCGTCGGCGCGCGGACGCGGCCCGCGGTGCTGCCGCCGGACACGATCGGGCTCGGCGCCACGGGCTTCTACCCGGTCCGCGCCCTCCGGCCCACTGCCACGGCGCTCGACCGCCGCGGCGGATCGATCGCGATCGCTGCTCGACGGGTCGGGGCTGGTCGTGTCGTACAGGTTGGCTACGACGATTCGTGGCGATGGCGGATGGCCGGCGGGCCCGGATCCCAAGCGGCCCACCGCGAGTGGTGGTCGCGCGTGGTGGGCAGCGTGGCGTACGTTCCGTCCCTTCCGTCACTGCCGACCGTCGCGCGCACGACCACGGCGCGCGGCGTCGGCGCGCCGCTGGCGCATCTCGTCGAGCGGATCGGCCCGTCGCGGACCGCGCCGCCGGCGGCGGCCGGTTGGCACCTGGATCAAAGAATGCTCATGGCGGTGATCATGATTCTGTTGTGTCTGGAGTGGGGCTCGCGGCGGCTCAGAGGGCTCGCGTGAGCGTCGGATTCATCTCGAACGCCGACTGCGGCCGGCACGACACGCGCTGGGGCCATCCCGAGCACGTCGGCCGGCTGCGGGCCATTCCGCGGGCGCTCCGCGAATCACCAGAGCTGCTCGCACGACTCGTGCACCACGAGTCGCGCCATGCGACCGAAGACGAGTTGGCGCTCGCCCACGATCGGCGGTACGTGGAGCAGGTACGGGAGATCGTTGCCGCTGGCGGCGGGCGTCTCGACCCCGACACCGTGGCGAGCGATGGATCGTGGGACGCGGCGACCGCGGCCACCGGCGCCGTGCTCGATGCCGTCGATTTCGCGTTCACCGAGGGTCCGCGCCGCAGCTTCTGCGCGGTGCGCCCGCCCGGCCACCATGCGCTGCGCGATCGTGCGATGGGCTTTTGCCTGTTCGGCGCCGTGGCGATCGGCGCCCACTACGCCCGCCGCCGCCATGGCGCGGCGCGCGTGTTGATCGTCGACTGGGACGTGCATCATGGAAACGGAACCCAGGCGCTGGTCGAACAGGAGCCCGCGATTCACTTCGTCTCGATGCATCAATGGCCCTGGTATCCGGGCACCGGCGCGTCGGAGGATCGCGGTCCGCACGGCAGCGTGTGGAACGTCCCCATGCGGGCCGGACTGCCGCCCGAGCGCTACGTGGACGCGCTCCAGCGAGCGATCGACTCGGCGACGTCGGGCTTCGTCCCCGACCTCGTGATGATCTCGGCCGGCTTCGATTCGTTGCGCGGCGATCCGCTGGGCGGATTCACGCTCGAGTACGAGCACATCGAGCAGCTCACTCGTTCTCTCGTCGAGCGCGCCGAACAATGGTGCGCGGGCCGCATCGTGAGCGCGCTCGAGGGCGGGTACGCGCCGGAACGGCTCGGCGCGGCCTCCGTGCACCACATGCTCGCCCTCGAGTAAGGATCGCGCCCGATGGCACAGCCTCTTCCGAGCACCACCGTCGATGCCGCACCGGTGTTTCCGCGGAGCATCTGCCTGCTCGCGCCGGCAAAGACCGAGACTCGACTGTCGCTGGCGCGAGTCAACGAGATTCTGGACCGGGGCGACGGGTGCCTGTGGGTGGACGTCGACACGAACGACCCGCGGCAGGTGGAGCTGTTCAAGGAGATTCGCGGACTCCATCCGCTCTCGGTGGAGGACGTGCTGAATCGGAAGAGCCGGCCCAAGCTGGAGGAATACCCGAGGTACCTGTTCATCGTGATCCTCGGACTGCGCCTGCACGAGGCTACGGCTGACCCGTACGACCTCGAGACCTTCGATCTCTGCTTCTTCCTCGGGCCGCGATTTCTCATCACGACGCACGCTGGAGCGTCGCCGTCGATCGACGACGTGGCCAGTCGTATCGAGAAGAACCCGGACCTGCTCACCCGGGGCGCCGACCGGCTGGCGCAAGTCATCATGGATGGAGCCGTCGACGACTACTTTCCGCTGTTGGACAAGATCGACGAGTTCATCGACGGTCTCGAGCAACGCGTGATCGAGCGGTTCGATCAATCGGCGCTCCCGGAGATCTTCGCCGTCAAACGGCTCGTCATCTCGCTGCGCCGGCACATCGGACCGGAGCGCGAGGTGTTCAACATCCTCACGAACCGCCCGAGCGCGCTCCTGTCGCCCGAATCACAGCTGTACTTTCGCGACATCTACGACCACGTGCTCCGGATCAACGACTCGGTCGAGACCTTTCGCGACCTGCTGAGCAGCGTATTGGACAGCTATCTCACCCAGATCTCCAACCGGCTGGGTCGCGTGACCAAGGGATTATCGGTCATCGCGACCCTCAGCATCCCATTTGTGGTCGTGAGCGGCATGTGGGGCATGAACGTGCCCGTTCCGTTCGCCACACATCACGGTGCATTTTGGTGGATGCTTGCCGTCCAGATCGTCCTGGGCCTCGTTCTCCTCCTCGTCCTCCGATTCCGGAACTTTCTCTGAATGGCGCTTCGCCTGCACGCGATCACCCTCGCCGATGTCGCGCAGAACATTCCGGTGGGGGACGACTCCGGGGTTGCGCTGATTCCGTTTCGGGAATTGTGCGCGGTCGTCTCACCTCAGAGGAGCTTCGTGCTGGAGGAGCCCTCGCCGGCCCTGACCGAAGAACACCGCCGGATCGTCGACCGGGTCTTCCAGCAGGCAAGCGTGGTCCCGACGCCGGTCGGCGTCGTGTTTCGGTCTCCCGACGTCCTGAAACGCTGGATGGAGCTGCACTACGTGTCGCTGAGCGGAGCCCTGGAGTTCGTGGAGGATCGTGCGGTCGCACGCGTGCACATCGTGCGCGCGGGCGCGGCGGATGGCGAGCGCGAGGCGGGCTCGGACCTGGCCGCCGCCGCGACTGAAGCCTTTCGAGCGCTCCGTCGTCATGCGGTTGCCGCCGTTCCGCTCAGGCTGGAGCACGTCACGGGGCTGGTGCTCAGTGCGTCGTTTCTGGTGGAGCGCGATCTGTGGAAGGACTTTCTGCGTGCGGTCGAAGACCAGCACGACGCCCATCATCTATTGCGTTTCGACGTGACGGGCCCCTGGGCGCCGTACGACTTCGTGCGCATGCAGTTCGGAGGCTGATTCGGTGTTCTGTCCCCAGTGCGGCACCTGGAACCGTGCGTCGTCGGCGACGTGCCAGCGCTGCAACGAGGCGCTGCCCGAGCTCGAGAGCGGTCCCTTCGAGCGGCCGAGTGACGAGATCACGCGGCTGCGCCGCGCCACGGGCTCCCGCTATCGCGTGCAGCGCCGGCTCGGCGGCGGCGGCATGGCCGAGGTGTTCGTCGCGGAACAGGCATTGCTGCGGCGGCCCGTGGTGATCAAGGTGCTCCATCCGCACCTGGCGAAGGACCCCGAGGTCGCCGAACGCTTTCGCCGGGAGGCCGAAGCGGCGGCCCAACTGGTCCACCCGCACATATGCGCCGTTCTGGATTACGGTGCGACTGATGACGTGGTGTACACGGTCATGCCGTACTTCGAGGGCGGCTCGCTCGCCGATCTGATCCAGGCGCAGCGCTGCGTGCCCGCCGCGCGCGTCTCGGCGATCGCCGCTCAGGTGGCGTGCGCCCTCGACTACGCCCATCGCCGTGGCGTGATCCACCGCGACATCAAGCCGGACAACGTGCTGTTCGACGAAGACGGCAACGCCGTGATCACCGACTTCGGCATCGCCACGGCGCGCTTTCACGGACGGCTCACGGCGAGCGGTCGCGCCATGGGAACGCCGCACTACATGTCGCCCGAGCAAGCCATGGGCAAGCTCGTGGACGGCCGGAGCGACATCTACGCGATCGGCATCCTGATCTACGAATCACTGCTCGGCTATCCGCCGTTCGACGCTGCCGATGCGTTCTCGGTGAGCTACAAGCAGGTGCACGAGGCGCCCGTCGCTCCCATCGCCGCGAGCCCCAAGGTTCCGCAGGGCCTGTCCGACATCGTGATGCGCTGCCTCGCCAAGTCGGCCGCGGCACGATACGCCCGCGGCAACGATCTCGCGGACGCGTTGATCGCGTTCCTTCGTGCGACTCCCGATGGTGCCGCGGGTTACCGCGCCGCAGTGGCGGCCCGCCGCTCCGGCGGGGGCGGGGTCGTCGCGAGCCGATGAAGCTCGAGCACGACATCTCGATCGTTCATACCACGCATCCGTTCGTCATTGCGCGCGGCGGCTCGACCGAACACCGGCTGATTCGCGTCCGCCTTCGCGACGATGACGGCGTGGAAGGATGGGGCGAAGCAGCGCCCAACCGCTTCTACGGGGAAACGGCCGACACCGCCCTCGGCGCGCTGGCTCGGCTGGCCCCGATCGTCGAAGCGTCCGATCCGTGGATGCTCGAGGATACCGAGGCCGAGTTGAATCGCGCCCTCCGGTTCAACGGCTCGGTCAAGTCGGCGATCAGCGCGGCCCTGCACGATCTCGTTGGCAAGCGCCTCGGCGTCCCGGTCTACAGGCTCTGGGGACTCGACCCGTCCCGGGCGCCGCTCTCCAGCTTCACGATCGCCATCGCGGCGACCGACGCCGAGCTCCGCGAGCGCGTCGCCCAGGCCGCGTCGTACCCGGTCCTCAAAGTGAAGCTGGGCACCGATCGCGACGAGCAGATCATTCGAACCGTTCGCGACGCCGCGCCCGACAAGATCCTGCGCGTCGATGCGAACGCGGCCTGGAGCCCCAAGCACGCGCTGCGCATGGTGGACGTATTGCTCGAATGTGGCGTCGAGTACGTCGAGCAACCGGTCGCGGCGCACGATCTGGACGGCATGCGCTTCGTTCGCGAGCGATCGAAGCTGCCCGTGATCGCCGACGAGTCGTGCGTCACCTCGACGGACATTCCGCGCGTAGTGGGCGTAGCGGACGGGATCAACATCAAGCTGTCGAAGTGCGGCGGACTCCGCGAAGCGCTGCGCATGATCGCGATCGCTCGCGCGCACGGCATGCTGGTGATGGCCGGGTGCATGATCGAGACGAGCCTCGGCATCACGGCCGCGGCGCATTTCGCGCCGCTGCTCGACTACGCCGATTTCGACGGAGCGGCGCTGCTGGCCGATGATCCGTACCGCGGGGCGACGATCGAAGGGGGGAGGATCAGGGTGAGCGA
>DATJIZ010000236.1:0-7567 GCA_035492735.1 Gemmatimonadaceae bacterium
GTCTTGCCACCGTCGCGCGTGCGATACACGCCGCGCGCCGGATTCGCGGCGTAGAGGTGCCCGATCGCGGCGACGAAGGCGATGTTCGGGTTCGTGGGATGCACCGCGATCTTGCCGATGTGCTGCGTGTCGTCGAGCCCGATGTGCGTCCACGTTTTGCCGGCATTCGTCGATTTGTACATGCCGTTGCCGTAGCCCGCCGAATCGCGCAGCGTGGACTCTCCGCTGCCGACGTAGACGACGTCGGGCGCGGATGGCGCCACGGCGATGGCGCCGATCGAAGCGACTGGCTGCGAGTCGAAGACCGGGTCCCACACGCGGCCGGCATCGATCGTCTTCCACACGCCGCCATTCACTGATCCGAAATAGAACTCGTTCGGCCGGCCCGGCGCGCCGGAGACGGCATCCACTCGGCCGCCTCGGAACGGACCGAGCATGCGCCAGCGCAAGCCCGTGGCGAGACTTGCGACCTGCTGCATTCGCGCGGCGGCACCTGTGGTCGCGAGCGCGCGCCAGCGTTCGGGCGGCGACAACAATGCGCCGCCGAGCGACGGCGCGGCGGCGGTGAGCAGGCCGGCGCGGCCAGCCTGAATCAGAAAGTCACGACGCGAAAACACGGATCCGTCCAGCGCTGCTTTGCCGGAAGAATCCGTGTTGTCTGTTGCGAAGCTCGAACTCCGCTTTTTCACCGACGGCTCCTCGTGTCTGGACGAGACTCAGGTAACCGCGCGTGGGCGGCAACGTCAAGGCATCGGTGATCGGCGCGTTGGCTAGTGAAGCTTGAACGTCAACCCAACATTGAGCGTGGCCGCGCCGGCGCCCACGTCACCGTACAACGCCATGGCTGGCGACAGGAAGTAGCGCACGCCACCGCGGGCGATCAGATAGATGCCGCTATCATAGCCGCAGCCGCCGTTGACTGAATTCGAGCCCGAGAAGCTGCAGCTCACGATGTCGTACCCGAGGCCGAGGCCAACAAACGGGTCGAGCTTTGGCTCCGTCGTCCTGAAGTGGTAGTTCGCCGTGACGCCGATTGGCAGGTACTTGATGCTCCACGAGTAGGCGAACCCGGGGCCTCCGGCTGCCGCGGACCAGGAGTAGTAGTCCGCACCGACTTCGATGCCGAGCGTGCCATTGCCCATGTTCGGCAGCGCCTGAATCGCATGCTCGAACCGGCCGCCGATCGCGAGGTTGGCACCGCCAATACCCCCCAGCCCCAACACCGGCCCGATGTCCGTATACCCGACGTGGAAGTTCGGCGCCTCGCGTGCCTGTGCCGCGGCCGGTCGTGCCACCAGCGCAACGCACGCAAGGACCGTGAGGACTTTCGACACGCGCAGACCAATCGCACCACGCATTGAGATTCTCCTGGAAAGGAAGGATGGAAGCGTGAACGGGCACCAGCCGAGAAAGACGACTTCCCGATCAGGAAGGACACTCGAACGACCTCGTACCGTGCGCGCCGAAGATAAGCGGAAGCATATCTCGGAACCAGTGAATCGGTGACGACTGGCGCATCGGCATTTGCTAACAGGCCCCGCCGTGTGCTAGGCTATAGCCCGCCGTCACCGCAGTTCACTCGCCCTCCATTGCGCAATCGCGCCCCGGAAACCGTCACGCCACAGGAGTCCGCGTGCCACACGGGCTGGACCTCTCCGACTTCGGCACGACCTTCGACGACACGCGCGCGCTCGACGAGCTGTTCAGCGCCACGTACGAGGAGCTCCGCCGGCTGGCCGCCGCGGTTCGGCGCGGCGACCCGAGCGCGACGCTCAGCCCGACGGCGCTCGTCAACGAAGCGTGGCTCAAGCTGCGCGAGTCGCCGCGCGTCGCGAGCGCCACGCCGGTGCACTTCAAGCGCATCGCCGCGCGGGCCATGCGCCAGGTGCTCATCGAGGCGGCACGTCGGCGCCACGCCGACAAGCGCGGCGGCGGCGCGGCCGTAGTGACCTTCGACGAGTCGCTGCATGAGCCGGCGAGCGGCGCCGACGATCTGCTCGCGCTCGACGACGCACTGGACGCGCTGGCGCGTATCCAGCCGCGGCAGGCGACGCTGGTCGAGAGCCGCTTCTTCGCCGGGCTCGAGGTGGGCGAAATCGCCGCGCTGCTCCAGGTCTCCGAATCGACCGTCCTTCGCGATTGGCGCGCCGCGCGGGCCTGGCTCGCCAACGAAATGCGCGAGCACGCGCCGCGACGGCGAGAGAGCAGCGGCGCGTAGCAGGCGACCGGATTTCCACGTCACTCCGACGGAGGCGTGACCATGGATGCGATACGTTGGGAACGGGTGCAAAGGTTATTTCACGCCGTGGCGGACCTGCCGCACGACGAGCAGTCGGAGTTTCTCGCGGCGGAATGCCTCGACGATCCCTCGCTCGCCGCCGACGCGCTCGCCCTGGTCGTGGCGGACGCGCGCGGCAATCCCGTGATCGACGACGGTGTGGCCCGCGCAGCCGGACGAGTGTTCGCGCGCGCCGACGCGCAGCCACTCCCGACGGAGCGCTTTGGCCAGTACCGCATCACCCGCGTGCTGGGCGAAGGTGGAATGGGCGTGGTGTACCTGGGTCAGCGCGACGACCTCGGCAGCCTTGCCGCCGTGAAGATCCTGCGCGACGCCTGGCTCTCGCCGGCGCGTCGCGAACGCTTCGCCAGCGAGCAGCGAACCCTCGCCCAGCTCAATCACCCGCTCATCGCCCAGCTCTACGACGCGAACACGCTGCCGGACGGCACGCCCTGGTTCGTGATGGAGTACGTCGAGGGCATTCCGCTCACCGACTACTGCGCCGCGCATTCGACGTCGCTCCCGGGCCGGCTGCGTCTCTTTCGCGACGTCTGCGTCGCCGTGCAGCACGCGCACCGCCAGCTCGTGATCCACCGCGATCTCAAGCCGTCGAACATCCTCGTGCGCAGTGACGGAACCGTCAAGCTGCTCGACTTCGGCATCGCCAAGCAGCTCGAGAGCGTCGACGGCGTAGCCGATCAGACGCGCACCGGCATGCGCTTGATGACTCCCGCCTACGCCGCGCCGGAGCAGGTCCGGGGCGGTCGCGTCGGCACGTATACCGACGTCTACGCGCTCGGTGTGATCCTCTACGAGCTGATGACCGGCCGACTGCCATTCGCCGTTCCAAACGAGTCGAGCGATGGCGCCGACGCGCTTCGGCCCGCTCGCGAGCCGCCGCGACCGTCCGTGGTCGCGCGGGAAACGAAGGTCCTGCCGAACGCCGCGATCCCCGGCTCGACGCCGAGCAAGTCGGAGTGGGCCGACCTGGACGTGCTGTGCCTCACGGCCATGCATCAGGATCCGCAGCGACGCTACTCGACCGTCGACGCTCTCATTCGCGACGTCGATCACTACCTGAGCGGCGAGCCCCTCGAGGCACGGCCCGACAGCGCGCGCTATCGCCTTGGCAAGTTCGTGCGGCGCAATCGCGAGGCTGTCGTCGCCGCGAGCGTCGGCGCGATCCTCATCGTGGCGGTCGTCGCGTTCTACACGGCGCGCCTTGCCGGCGCGCGCAATGACGCACTGAGCGAAGCGGCACGCGTCGAGCGGATTCAGCGCTTCACGCTCGGATTGTTCGAGGGGCAGGACAAGGACGCCGGGCCGGCCGACACGATGCGGGTCGTCGCGCTGGTCGATCGCGGCGTCGACAACGCACGCTCGCTCGACGCCGAGCCCGCGGTGCAGGCGGATCTCTACCTCACCCTTGGCGGCATCTATCAGAAGCTGGGTCGGCTCGATCGCGCGGACTCGCTGACGCGCCTCGCCCTCGAGCGTCGCCGCGCGCTGTTCGGTCCATCGCGTCCGGAAGTCGCGGAGGCGCTGGTTGCGCTCGGGTCGGTTCGCATCGACCAGGCAAAGCTCGACGAGGCCGAGGGCCTCATCCGCCAGGGCTTGAGCGTCGCGCGCCAGACGCTGCCGTCCACCGACCCGGGCGTGGTGAAGGCGACCGCCGCGCTCGGGCGCGTGCTGCAGGAACGCGGCGACTACGCCCAGGCCATTCCGCTGCTCGACGACGTCGTCCGTCTCAACGAGGCCGGCCATGTCCCACCGACGGAGATCGGCGCGAGTCTGAGCGCGCTGGCCGACGCTCACTACTACGCGGGCCACTACCCCGCATCGGATTCGCTCAACACGCGCGCGCTGTCGATCTACCGCGCGGCGTACGGCGACCGGCACCCCCTCGTCGCGCACGTCCTGATGAACCTCAGTGCGTCGCAGTTCGATCGCGGCAACTATCCGCAGGCCGAGCAGCTTGCGCGGCAGGCGCTGGTGATCAACACCGCGTTCTACGGCGCCGCGCATTTCACGACGGCGCAGAACCTGACGATGCTGGCTCGCGCCCTGGTGTTCGAGAATCGCTTCGACGAGGCGACGGGGCTGCTGCATCAGGCGCTCGCCATTCGCGAGCGCGTGTACGGCCCGGTGAACCCCAACGTCGCGTCGACGGTGAACGAGCTCGGGAACATCGCCTACCAGCGCGACCACTACGACGAAGCCGAACGCGACTTTCGCCGCATGCTCGACATCTATCGCGCGATCTACGGGGAGAAGCACTACCTCATCGGTGTGGCGACGTCGAACCTCGCCAGCACCTACCTGGGACGAAAGGACTATCCGCGCGCCGAGCAAGCGTTCCGCGACGCGGTGCGGGTGCTCTCCGCGACGCAGGGGCCCGAGCACCTGAACACGGCGATCGCCCGGATCAAACTGGGCCGCACGCTGCTGCGCGAACGAAAGTTCGCCGCAGCGCGCGACGAGACGCTGGCCGGCTATCAAATCCTCGTGAAGCAAGCCAATCCGTCGATCAGTTTCATCACCGCGGCAAAGAAGGACCTGGTGGCGGAGTACGACACGCTCGGGCTGGCGGCCGAGGCCAGAAAGTACAGGTAGGTCGCCCGGTGGCTAAGCTGATAGACCACCGACAGCCAGGCTCCGCATGCCCCTCGAGATCGAACGCAAGTATCTCCTTCGCGCTCTGCCCGACGCCGTCGGCAACGCCCGGCGGGCCGAGATCGACCAGGGCTACATCCCCGGCAACGAGATTCGTGAGCGCATCAGACGGGTACGCGGAGCGGACGGCACGAAGTTCGTGCGGACGCTCAAGACCGGCTCGGGGATCGAACGGGTCGAGATCGAGGAAGAGACCACGGAGCAGTTCTTCCTGGCGGTGTGGCCGCTGACCCGCGGCTGCCGCGTCCACAAGCGCCGCTACGACATCCCGGGCGAGGCCGGCCTGATTTGGGAGATCGATGAATTTCTCGACCGAAACGGCCTCTGGCTGGCCGAAGTCGAGCTCGAGCGCGCTGATCAGCCCGTCACGGCGCCCGAATGGCTGCGGCCGTACATCATTCGTGAAGTCACAGACGAGCCGGAGTTCACCAACCGGGCACTGGCCAGGTAGGCTGGAGCCGAGCCCGTCCTACCCGGCATTCACCTTGCCACGAACTCGAGGCGGACATGTCCACCCCGCTGCTGCACCCCGGCGTCCGCCCACCTGGTCCGGACGCGCTCGACGCGCTGCACAGTCGCCTCGACGCGCTCGAGCGGCGGGCGGGCGCGCGCGCGATCGCCGTCGCCGTCTATGACACCGCGACCCACGCCCACTTTCGACGCCACGCCGAGCGCTGGTTCCACGCGGCGAGCACGATCAAGGTCGCGATGCTCCTGGGCGTGTACTCGGCGATCCACCATGGGTGGCTCATGCCGCACTCGCGGCTGCACGTGCGCAACCGCTTCTTCAGCGCCGTGGACGGCCAGACCTTTCGCGTCCTCGCCGATCGCGACGCCAATTCCGACGTGCACGAGGCGATCGGCCGGATGATGCGCATCAGCGATCTCGCATTGCACATGATCGCGACCAGCAGCAATCTCGCCACGAACCTGCTGCTCGACCTCGTGGGCATCGAGACCGTGCAGCGCGCGCTCGACGAGCTGCACATCGACGGCATCGACATTCGACGCGGCGTCGAGGACGAACGCGCGTTCGAGCGCGGCATCAACAACCGCGTCACGGCCGACGGGCTGGTGCAGCTGCTGCGGCTCGTGGCCGAGGAGCGCGCGTTCTCACCCGAGCTGTCGCGGGAGATGCTGGGAATTCTGCACGCGCAGGAATTCCGGAACGGCATTCCGGCGCGGCTGCCGCCGGCCGTGCGCGTGGCGCACAAGACGGGCGAGATCTCGACCGTCGCGCACGACGCGGGTGTGGTGTATCCGCCTGGACGCAAACCATACGTGATCGCCGTCCTCACGGAGTGGGAACCCGAAGCGGCCGGCCGCTCGGCGACCATTGCCGAAGTCTCGCACGCCGTCTACGAGCTGCTCACCGGCGAAACGACACCGGAACCGGCGCGGGAGACGGTCAATGGGTGAGAGCTATCGCTTCCCGCTTCCGGTCGTCGACGGACTGCGGCTCGACAAGCCCCTCCGGGATGCACTCATGCCCGGCCGGTACGTGCACGACGACGACGGGTACACGCGCAAGCTGCCTCGGTATTTCTACGAGGTGCCGTCGTGGGAGCACGCGATGAACATTCAGCTCACGCCCGGGTTTGCGCTGTGGGAGTTCATCCAGAGCGACGTGCGCGAGACCGCCGTGCTGCGGGGGTTCCCGCGCTACGTGCCGTGCGCGATCACGATGGTCGCTCTCTGCCTCGAGCGGTTTCGCGATGCGGTGGGCACGTACGTGCACATTGCCGCAAACGGCGGCTATCGCTCGCCGCGCCATGCGCTGAACAGCAACGCGACGCCGCACAGCTGGGGGACGGCGGTCAACATCTACCGCATCGGCGACACCTTTCTCGACGACCGCGAGGCGATCGAGCGATATGCGGCGCTGGCGCGACAAACGCTGGCCGGCGTGTGGACCCGGCCATTCGGCTCCGGCCGCGGACAGACCGACGACCATCTGCACCTGGACTTCGGTTACGTGCTCGCCATGCCGCGCGGCGCACCGGAGGAGCACCTGGGATTCGACGCCGAGCGGAGGGCGTCGTGAGCTCGACGGCGGCGGCCAAGGGCAAGGGCGCCGAACCGCGCGTGACGCGCCGTGCCGCGGCGATGGCCGCCGTCGGCATCGAGGCCGAATTCGCGGTGATCGTCGACGGCGTCCAGGCAAAGCCCGAGGACGTTTTCGGCAGCCCGACGAGAATCGTCCGCGAGCCGATGATGCATCGGACCGGCCGATCGTATCATCTGCCCACTGGTGGCGCCGTGTACTTCGACACGGGGGTGATCGAGCTCGCGACCCCGGTAATTGAAATCGAGCGCGGCTGCGCCGCCCGCGCCGGTCGGTCGTTGTGGGAGAGCATTCGGTTTCTCCGCCAGGAGCTCGACGCCTGGGAGGATCGCGAAGGACACACCGTGCATCTGTCGGGCTTCAGCACGCACTACAACGTGTCGTTCGATCTGCCGCGGACATTGCGGGGTCCGCATCGAAGCACCGAAAAGCTCGCGATGCTGCTCACGCACATTCTGCCGATGCCGGTCATGCTGCTCGCGGCCAACCGCCGGTCGACCGGCATCGGCGTGCGCCCGCGGCCGAACCGGATCGAGGTGACGGCCGACTTC
>DATJIZ010000237.1:0-40105 GCA_035492735.1 Gemmatimonadaceae bacterium
TCGCTGAGCCCTCCCAAGATCCTCGACGAAATGTTCCAGACGCTGGTCGAATCGAAGCTGCAGGAGCCGACGTTCGTCGTCGACTACCCCGTGGCGCTCTCGCCGCTCGCCAAGCCCAAGCGCGGCAACCCGGCGTTGACGGAACGGTTCGAATTGTTCGCCCGGGGGCGCGAGCTGGCGAACGCGTTCAGCGAATTGAACGATCCTCTCGACCAGCGACGGCGGTTCGAGGCGCAGGCGCGGCTTCGCGCGGCTGGTGACGAAGAGGCAACCGGCGTGGACGAGGACTATCTGCGCGCCATGGAATACGGCATGCCTCCAATGGGCGGCGTCGGCATCGGCATCGACCGGCTGTTCATGTATCTCACGAACACGCCGAACATTCGCGACATCATCCTGTTTCCGACGCTGCGTCCAGAATGAGTCGTCTCGAGATCTCCATCGCCTGGCGCTACCTGCGCAGTCGGCGCGGGTCGAAGCTGCTGTCGCTGATCAGCATGATCGCGATCCTCGGCGTCACCGTCGCGGTCAGCGCGCTCATCGTCATCATCGGCGTGATGGACGGCCTGCAAACCGACCTGCGTGAGAAAATTCTGATCGGCAGCCCGGACATCCGTGTCATGACATACACGCAGGACATGGTGATGAAGGACTGGCGGGACGTCCTCAAGCAAGTCACGCGGCAGCGCGGCGTGGTGGCGGCGGGTCCGTTCGTGTTCACGCAAGCGATCATCCAGGCCGCGCGGCACAGCTACATCGACGGAGCGTTCGTGCTCGGACTCCCGCCAGACGGCCCGCGCGTGCCGCAGGTGACCTCGATCCGCCGGCGCGCGATCGCCGGCGATTTCACGTTCAGCACGACCGATGGCGGGCACCATGGCGCCGTGCTCGGTTCCAAGCTCGCGGAGCGGCTCAACGTCACGCCCGGAGTCGACTCGATCACGCTGCTGACGGTCGATCCCACGAAGATCGATCCGGTCACGGGCGCACCGACGCCGAACAGCCGCGTGTTCGAGGTCACCGGAATCTTCAGCACGGGGATGTTCGAGTACGACGACAAGTACGTGGCGGTCTCGCTGCAGGATGCCCAGCAGCTCGCGATGCTCGGTGACGCCGTGACCGGCATCGAGGTCAAGGCGCCGAGTCGGTGGGAAGCGCTCGACGTTGCGCAGCGACTGGCCGACACGCTGGGGATGCCGTATCGCGTGCTCGATTGGCACCAGCAGAACAACTCGCTGTTCAACGCGCTCAAGCTCGAGAAGCTCGGCATGACGGTCATCCTGCTGCTCATCGTGCTCGTCGCCGCGTTCAACATCGTGAGTACGTTGATCATGG
The DNA here is from genome assembly GCA_035492735.1 of Gemmatimonadaceae bacterium. Lineage (GTDB taxonomy): Bacteria > Gemmatimonadota > Gemmatimonadetes > Gemmatimonadales > Gemmatimonadaceae > JAQBQB01. The sequence goes on from DATJIZ010000237.1 coordinate 1,336, forward strand.
TGGTGACGGACAAGACGCGCGAGATCGGCATCCTGCGCGCGATGGGAATGCCCGCGCGATCGATTCGGCGTGTGTTTTTCGCGCAGGGACTCGTGATCGGCCTGGTGGGTACGGGACTCGGTCTTGCGCTCGGTCTCGCGGCGGCGGTGTTGATCGGACAGAAGAAGCTCATCCCGCTCGACCCGGTCGTATATTTCATCGACCATCTGCCCGTGTCGACGCAGCCGCTCGATGTGACCCTCATCGTGCTGGCGAGTCTCGCGGTAGCGGCGCTGGCGACGATCTACCCGGCGGTGCAGGCGGCGCGGCTCTATCCGGTGGAGGCAATCCGTCACGAATGATCGTGCTCGAGGCGGTTGATCTGGCCAAGGAGTACCGCGGCGGCGATGGCGGCACGATCAGCGTACTCGACGGCGTGGACCTTCAGGTTGCGCGCGGCGAAATGGTGGCGGTCGTGGGCGCAAGCGGCGCGGGGAAGAGCACGCTCCTGCACCTGCTCGGCGCGCTCGACGTTCCCACCCGCGGATACGTGACGATCGCCGGCGAGGCGCTTGCCGGCCGGAGCGACGACGACCTGTCGGCATTGCGGAACCGGACAGTCGGCTTCGTGTTTCAATTTCATCACCTCCTGCGCGAGTTCACGGCGCTGGAGAACGTGATGATGCCGCTGCGCATCGCCGGGTGGGATGTTTCGCGGGCCCGGAACCGGGCGCGGGAGTTGTTGGAGCGTGTTGGCCTGGCCGGACGAACCGACCACAAACCGTCCGCCCTGTCGGGAGGCGAGCAGCAGCGGACGGCGGTCGCGCGCGCGCTGGCAATCGATCCGGCGGTCTTGCTTGCCGATGAGCCGTCCGGCAATCTCGATCACATGAACAGCGAGCGCCTGCACGATCTTTTTTCCGAGCTGTCGCGGGATCTCGAGATCGCGATGGTGATCGCGACGCACAACCGGTCGCTGGCGTCGCGCGCCGACCGCACGCTGCTCCTGGAGGATGGTCGGTTGACGCCGACCGATGTTCGCGAGGTTGTACCGTAGATGCTATGCGATAGCTGCCAGGAGCGGGATGCGGTCGTGCATCTCACGACGATCGAGAACAACGCGGTGCACCAGTTGCACCTCTGCGAGCGCTGCGCCGCGGAGCGTGGGGTGGAGACCACCGTTGCCACGCCCAAGCATCCGCTTGGGGAGTTTCTGCACGACGTTCAGCAGCAGGTGGCGCTCACCGGAACAGAGACGGTCCGGTGCAGCTTCTGCCACACGAGCATGGCGGACTTCCGTGCGACGGGGTTGTGGGGCTGCGCGCGCTGCTACGCCAACTTCGAGGTCGCGATCCGCGAGCTGCTGCGCCGCGTACATGGCAGCCATCGGCACGTGGGCCGGTCGTACCATCCGCCGATGACCGAGACGCTGGAGCGGGCGACGATGCTGGGCGAGTTGAAGGAGCGGCTGCGCCGGGCGATCGAGAGCGAACAATTCGAGCTCGCGGCCGATCTTCGCGACAAGATCAAGGTGATGGAATGAGCGTCGATCTCTCGTTGCTTCCCGACGGAGGCGTCGGCTGGCTGGACGCCTCCGGTCGATACGCGGACATCGTGCTCTCGACCCGCATCCGACTCGCGCGCAACGTCGAAGGCTACGCTTTTACGGGCCGGGCGCGCGACGGCGAGCGCCTGCGTGTCCTGGCCCAGGTTCGCGACGCGGTCACGTCGGTGCCGGCGATGCGCGAGTCGGTCATGTACCGGCTCGACGAACTGACCCCGACGTCCCGCGCGCTGTTGCACGAACGCCACCTGGTGAGCAAGGAGCTCGCGGGGCTGAACGCGCAGCATCCGCTCCGAACGGGTGCCGCCGTGTTCCTGGCGGACGGGCTCGGGCTGATGGTGAACGAGGAAGATCATCTGCGGCTGCAGTCGCTGCGTTCGGGGTTCGCGCTGCAGGAGGCATACGCAGCCATCGACAAGCTGGATCGGGACTTGGGCGCCCGGCTGCCGTACTCGTTCCACGAGGAGTTCGGCTTCCTCACCGCCTGCCCGACGAACGTGGGGACAGGCCTCCGGGGGTCCGTGTTGATCCACCTGCCGGGGCTCGTGCTGACCAAGGAAATCGGCAAAGTCCTCAACAGCCTGCAACAGATGGGCCTTACGTATCGCGGTTTGTACGGCGAGGGGAGCGAGGTGGTGGGGAACTTCTTTCAGATCTCCAACCAGACGACCCTTGGCCGATCCGAGGAGGAGCTGCTCGATCAACTGTTGCGTGTCGTCGGCCACGTCGTCGAACGGGAAGCGGAAGCGCGTCGTGTGCTCTTGCGCGACGCAGGTTATATTATCGAGGACAAGTTGTGGCGCGCTTACGGCACGCTTCGATACGCTCGCAGCCTCACGTTCGAAGAGGCGATGAATTACCTCAGCGGCGTTCGGCTGGCCGTGGGGCTGAAACTGATATCCAGCCTGAGTGTATATACCCTCAACAAGCTCCTGATATTTTCGCAGGCTGCGCACCTGGCGTTCGCCGAAGGCCGGGCGCTCACGGAAAGCGAAACCAACCTGGCGCGCGCACGGTATGTGCGTAAAGCGCTGGAAGAGGAAGCGGGCTCGGTCGGCTGAACGCTTGATCACCCGGATGTGAGGGAACAATGAACGGCTACAACTTCACCGAGCGGGTGAGGAAAGTCCTCGCGATGGCTCGCGAGGAGGCCGCGCGTCTCCACCACGAGTACGTGGGGACGGAGCACATCCTGCTCGGTTTGATCCGTGAGGGTGAGGGCGTCGCAGCAACGGTGCTCCAGAACCTGAGCGTCGAGCTGGATGATATCCAGCAAAAGATCGAAGAGACGGTCAAGAAGGGAAAAGCCGGCCAGACGACCGGCCCCGATCTGCCGTACACCTCGCGCGCCAAGAAAGTGCTCGAGCTCGCCATGAGCGAGGCTCGGGAACTCAATCATAGCTACGTCGGCACTGAACACCTCCTGCTTGGCCTTCTCCGTGAAGAGAAAGGGATTGCGGCGCAGGTTCTCACCGACGCGGGCGTCAATCTAGACGCCGCCCGCGCCGAGACACTGCGCATCCTGGGCACGGAGATGCCACAGGGTGGTGGGCAGCAGCCGACGGGCAATCCTCCGGCCCAGAGCCAGCCAAAGGGCGAGAAGAAGTCCAAGACCCCGGCGCTCGATCACTTCTGCCGCGATCTGACCCAGCTCGCGGCCGAGGGCCAGCTCGACCCGACGATCGGCCGGGCCAAGGAGATCCAGCGCGTCATGGAAGTGCTGACGCGGCGCAAGAAGAACAACCCGGTGCTCATCGGCGAGCCAGGCGTCGGCAAGACGGCGATCGTCGAAGGGCTCGCGCAGCTCATTGCGAACGGCGAGTGCCCGGAGTCGCTCCGTGACCATCGCGTGCTGTCGCTCGACATGGCCGCAGTGATCGCCGGAACCAAGTATCGCGGTCAGTTCGAGGAGCGCCTCAAGGCGGTCATGAACGAGATCGCGCAGAACAAGCAGATCATCCTGTTCATCGACGAGTTGCACACGCTCGTCGGTGCCGGTGCCGCCGAAGGCGCGATCGACGCCAGCAACATGCTCAAGCCTGCGTTGGCCCGTGGCGAGTTGCAGTGCGTGGGTGCGTCGACGCTCAACGAGTACCGCAAATACATCGAGAAGGACGGCGCGCTCGAGCGCCGGTTCCAGACGGTGATCGTCGATCCGCCCTCCGTCGACGAGACGGTCGAGATCCTCAGGGGTCTTCGCAAGAAGTACGAGGATCACCACCGTGTCACGATTCCGGATCCGACGCTCGTCTCGGCATCGAAGCTGTCCGAGCGCTACATCACGGACCGGTTCCTGCCCGACAAGGCGATCGACGTGATCGACGAGGCGGGTGCGCGGGCGCGTCTCGCCGCCCAGGCACCGCCGCCCGAAGTCGCGGCGCTCAAGACGGATCTCGAGAAGGTGAATTCCGAGAAGGAAGCAGCGGTCCGCGATCAGAACTTCGAGCGCGCGGCCTCGCTTCGCGACAAGGAGCGCGAGATCCAGGGCAACATCAAGCAAAAGCAGGCCGAGTGGGAGGCACGGCGCCAATCGCACCGACCGGTGCTCGGTGAAGAGGAAATCGCATTCATTGTGAGTCGCTGGACGGGCATCCCGGTCACGCGCCTGCAGGAAGCGGAGACCTCGCGCCTCTTGCGCATGGAAGACGAGCTGCATCAGACCGTGATCGGCCAGGACGAGGCGATCAGGGCGATCTCCAAGGCGATCCGTCGCAGCCGCGCTGGCCTCAAGGATCCGCGCCGGCCGATCGGATCGTTCGTCTTCTCCGGCCCCACGGGCGTGGGCAAGACCGAGTTGGCCCGCGCGCTCGCCAAGTTCCTGTTCGCCGACGACTCGGCCCTCATCCGCGTGGACATGAGCGAGTACATGGAGAAGTTCTCCGTGTCGCGGCTCATCGGCGCGCCTCCGGGCTACGTTGGCTACGAGGATTCGGGTACGCTCACCAAAGCGGTGCGGCGCAAGCCGTACAGCGTGATCCTGCTCGACGAGATCGAGAAGGCGCACCCGGACGTGTTCAACATCCTGCTGCAGGTTCTCGACGAGGGTCACTTGACCGACAACTACGGCCGCGTGATCGACTTCAAGAACACCGTCGTGATCATGACCTCGAACGTCGGGGCGCGCGACCTGACCAAGACCAAGTCGCTCGGCTTCACGAGCGGCGACGAGAAGGCCAATTGGGAGCGACGTGCCGACAAGGTGCGGGATGAACTGAAGAACGTGTTCAACCCCGAGTTCTTGAACCGACTGGACGACGTGATCGTGTTCCACCCGCTCAATCGCGAGCACATCTCGCAGATCGTGTCGGTGTTGCTCAAGGACGTGCGGAAGCGACTCTCCGAGGAGGAGCTCACGCTCAAGCTCACCGACCCGGCGACGGACTTCCTGGTCAAGCATGGGTACGACGAGCAGTACGGGGCTCGCCCGCTCAAGCGGGCAATCCAGAAGTTCATCGAGGATCCGCTGTCCGAGAAGATCCTCATGGGAGACTTCTCACGCGGGGACGAGATCGAAGTCGACGTGTCGCCGGACGGCGAGCGTCTCGACTTCCGGGTGCTCACCAGCACGCCGCAGGCGTAGCGCCCGAGGCGTGGCGTCCCCGGCGTAAATACGACCTTGGAGCAACGGCCGGCCGAAGTCCCTCGGGACCCGGCCGGCCGTTTCGTGTGTATATTTCCGGACTATGCGACAGACGCGCCTTCTCCTCGCGGCGCTGGCTACCCTGGTGGCCGGCTCAGCTGCGCACGCCCAGGAGGCGGCGACCGGTCCGTGCGCGACGCCCGACAGCGTTGCCTTCCGGGTCGATCGCCCGGCCGGCCGCGACACCATCTCCGACGACCAGCTCCGCGCGGACGTGGGCATCACGCCCAAATCCCGGATCAACGCGCGCATCGTCACGCGGGCCATACGCGATCTGTACGCCACGAACGCGTTCGAGTCGGACATCCGGGCGACCTGCGAGATCAGCGGCGGCAAGGCGATCCTGGTCTTCAGCTTGCGCGAGCGGCGCATCCTCAGCGACATCAAGGTCACCGGACCCGACAAGATCTCGGCGAGCTCCGTCCGCGACCGGATCGACCTTCTGACCGGCAAGCCGATCGATCCGGCACAGGTGGCGAGGGACGTGGCGCGGATCGATTCGCTGTACCAGGCCCAGGGCTACTTTCTGGCCAAGATCAGCGTCGACACGGTGGTGAGCGGGCCCGCGACGACGCTCGTGTTCCACGTGGACGAGGGCCGGCGACTCGCCATCTCGGGAGTCGAAGTTCGCGGCAACAGGGCGCTCTCCGACAAGGAGATCGTCGGCGCTCTGAGCACCAAGCCGGAAGGCTTCTTCTGGTGGCGCAATGGAGCGTTCGACACCGACAAGTACGCCGAGGATCTCTCGAAGACCATCCCGGCGCTGTACGCGTCGCACGGTTACATCGACATGCAGGTCATCGATGACACCGTGATCGTGGACCGGCAGCTGGGAAAGGCGATGGTCCGGATCACCGTCGCTGAAGGTCCGCGCTATCACATCGGCACGTTCGAGGTCAACGGCGCCAAGCGGTTCTCGAACGAAGACATCGCGCGCTTCTACCCGTTCGGCGAAAAGTCCAAGGGACTCGGCGAGGCGGTGAAAGGGTTGATCGGACGCGGCGAGGACAACCAGGGCGTATTCGATGAATCCGCGTGGGAGTCCGCGACGGACAAGGTTCGCGAAGCCTACGAGAACGAAGGCTACATCTACGCGAGCATTCAGCCGGTCGTCGAGCGCCGGCGCGTGGGCCCGGACTCGACGCCGACGGTCGATCTTCGGTGGGACATCGAAGAGCGGACGCCGGCGATCGTCAATCGGGTCGACATCGTCGGAAACGACGTGACCACGGAGACCTGTATTCGCCGCCAGCTGTTCGTCATCCCGGGCGACGTCTTCAACCGCCAGCGGCTGATCGACAGCTACCGGAACATCGCGAATCTCGGCTTCTTCGAGCAGGACATGCCGCCGCCGGAGACGCGACAGGCGAACGACAAGGGCGACATCGACCTCATTTTCCACGTCAAGGAAAAGCGAACCGGCAACGTGAACTTTGGCGCGTCGGTCGGGCAGGGCACGGGCGTCGGGGGGTTCATCGGCTTCGATCAGCCGAACCTGTTCGGGGAGTGCAAGCGCGGCTCGCTGCAGTGGCAGTTCGGGCGGTACATCAAGGATTTCAGCCTGAGCTACACCGACCCGTACATCAAAGGCTCGAACGTATCGGGGATGGTCACCGCGTATCATCAGCAATCGCGGTTCATCATTCGCGACATCGGTCAGTCGACCGTGAGCGGTGGGCAGGTGCAGTTCGGCTTCCTGCTCCCGAACTCACAGACGACCCGCTTCTACACGAGCTACGGCGGCGAGCGGGTGAAGTACGGCGGCGACGGGCTCGTCGCGTCGATCAACTGCAACGGCTGCTTCCGGTCCACATTGGGTTTCACGCTGGATCACGACACGCGGTTCGGTCTTCCGTTCCCGGTCACCGGCGTGCACGAGAACGTGGCGCTCCAGCTGAATGGCGGTCCGCTTGGCGGGACGGCGAAGTATTCGCGGCTCACCACGGAGATGCGCGGGTATACACCGCTGGCATCCTTCGGCAAGGGGCTTGGTGCGGAGCCCATGTCGCTGGTGCTGGGCCTCACGCTGCGAGCCGGCGCGCTGTTCGGCGATCCGGGTCCGTTCTTCGTGTCGCAGGCGTTCTCGATGGGCGGCGTCCAGTATGGGGAGCAGCTACGCGGCTATGAAGAGTTCTCGATCACGCCGCATGGCTTCATCCCGAACGTCGACCAGTTCAACGCGCAACGAAGCTCGTTCGGGAATGCGTTCTACCGCAGCACCCTCGAGCTCGGCCTGCGCCTGAACCAGCAGATGTATCTCGACGCGTTCTACGACGCCGGAAACCTGTACGAACGACCCCGCGACTTCGATCCGACGCGGTTGTTCCGCGGTGCCGGCTTTGGCGGCTCACTGGTGACGCCGCTTGGCCCATTGGGGGTCGATTTGGGGTACGGGTTCGACCGGCTCGACCAGTTCGGCCACAAGGACCCCAAATGGCAGGTCCACTTCAAGTTCGGTCAGATCTTCTAATTGGGAGTGTTCATGCGTTCCATCGTCCGCGCGACAGCGATCGCGCTCGCTTTGACAGTGACAGCCCGAGTCGCGCAGGCGCAGCAGCCAGGTCAGGGCAAAATCGTGTTCGTCAACACCCAGGCGCTCATGGAAGCGGCTCCCGGTCGCGTCGCGGCCGAGTCGCTCCTCAACAAGGAAGGCAAGGGCTTTCAGGATCAGCTGCAGAAGATGCAGGATTCGCTGAACAAGCTGCTCAGCGACTACCAAAAGGCCGAGCCTACGCTCTCGACGACGGCCAAGGATGCGCGCCAGAAGGCGATTCAGGCGATGGAGACGGATCTCCAGGCCAAGAACCTTCAATTCCAGCAGCAGTTCGATCAGCGGAAGAGCGAGATCATGTCGCCGATCACCGACATGGTGAAGAAGGTCCTCGACGATATCCGCGACGAGAACGGTTACGCGATGATTCTGATGAACGACCCGGGGCAGTCGGTGATCGTGTCGGCTGACAAGAACCTCGACGTCACCGACAAGGCCGTGTCGCGCCTGAGAACCCAGAAGGCGCCGGCGGCCGCGGCGACAACGAAGCCCGCGACGCCGAACTCGCCGGCGGGCGTCACGCGGCCGAAGCCTCCGGTGCAGTGAGCCGAGCGGCTGGCGACGGCAGGAGTGGCGGTGAGGGCGGTATCGTCCTCACCGCTTCGGCTATTGCGGAGGCAGTCGGCGGGCGACTGATCGGCGACGCGTCGATTCGCGTCATGGGGGTCGCACCGCTGGACCGCGCCACGCCGAGCGATCTCAGTTTTCTCGCCGCGCCGAGGTACACTCAAATGTTCGAGACCTCCAACGCGGGCGCGGTTCTGATCTCGCCCGAGCTGGCGGAGTCGCCGGGCCGGTGCGCGGCGCGCGTGATCATTGAGCGGCCGCAGGAAGCGCTGCTCGCGCTGCTGCCGCGTTTCCATCGTCCGACGCCGGCCGAGCCCGGCGTTCATGCGTCGGCGATCCTTGGGCGGGGTGTGACGTTGGGCGCCGGCGTTTCCATCGCGCCGTACGCGGTGATCGGCGACGGCGCGAGCCTGGGCGAGGGCGTGATGGTGGGTGCGCACACCGTCGTCGGGGCGGGGGTCTCGATCGGCGCGCGATCGCAGCTCTACCCGTCCGTCACGGTCTACGCCGGCACGAAGATCGGCGAGCGGGTGACCGTGCACGCCGGCGTGCGGCTCGGCTCCGATGGGTTCGGGTACGTCCAGCGCGACGGCCAGCATTTAAAGATTCCTCACGTGGGCCGGTGCATCGTCGAAGACGACGTCGAGATCGGCGCGAACACGACGATCGATCGCGGCAGCATCGACGACACGGTGATCGGCGCCGGCACGAAGATCGACAACCTGGTCCAGATCGGTCACAACGTTCGGGTGGGGAAGGTCTGCCTGATCATGGCCCAGGTCGGGATCGCGGGTTCCGTCCGGGTGGAGGACGGGGCGATGCTCCTGGGTCAGGTTGGCGTATCGGGGCACCATACGATCGGCAAAGGAGCCAGGCTCGCTGCACAAGCGGGTGTGTTTGGCGATATTCCAGCCGGTGAAACGTGGTCCGGATACCCGGCGCGCCCGCACAAGGAGGCGCTCAGGGCCCAGGCCGCGTTGTTCAAGCTTCCCAGCCTCCTCCGCCGCATCGAGCGCTTGCTCGACCACAAGACCGACTCAGAATGAATCGTCGTACGATCGCGCGCCCGGTGTCGCTCGATGGAATCGGGTTGCACCTCGGCGCAGCGTGTCACCTCGCGTTTCGGCCGGCGCCCTCCGGAGCGGGCATCTTTTTCCGCCGGATCGACCTCGTCGATCGTCCGGCGATTCCGGCGCTCGCCGAGCATGCCGTGCTGACGGAGCGCCGCACCCAGCTCGGCGAGGATCCGGTCTCGGTGCACACCGTGGAGCACGTGTTGGCCGCTGTCGCCGGATTGGGCATCGACGACGTCGAGATCGAGCTCGACGCGGCGGAGCCACCGATCATGGATGGCAGCGCGGCGCCGTTCGTCGATGCTCTGTCCGACGCGGGCATCGTCGAGCACGCGGGGGAAGTCAGCTATCTTCACGTGCGAGAGCCGCTCTCGTTTCGAGATGGTGAAGCCGTGTACGAGGTCGTGCCGGCGCCCGAGCTCGAGCTCGACGTCGCGATCGACTTCAGCCACGCGCTGATCGGGCGGCAGCGCGGCTGCTACCAGATCAACCGGGACGCGTTCGTGCGCGAGCTGGCGGCGGCCCGGACGTTCGGCTTCGTCCACGAGGTCGAAGCGCTCCGTTCGCGCGGGCTGATTCGCGGCGCATCGGTCGAAAACGCGGTCGTACTGGGCGACGATGGTGTGATCGGGACGGCACTCCGCTGGCCCGACGAGTTCGTCCGGCACAAGGCGCTGGACTGCGTGGGCGATCTGGCCCTCGCGGGGGCACGGATCGGTGCCCGTGTGACGGCGGTCAAACCGAGCCACCGCGGGACCGTGCAATTGGTTCGCGCGATGAAGGCGGCAAACGCGAAGGAGACGACCGTGATCGAGATCGACGAGATCATGAAGGTGCTGGCCCACCGGTATCCGTTTCTTCTGGTTGACCGGATCCTCGAGATCACCGACAAGCGCGTGGTCGGACTGAAGAACGTCACGATCAACGAGCCGTTCTTCCAGGGACATTTCCCGGGCCACCCGATCATGCCCGGCGTGCTGATCATCGAGGCGATGGCGCAAGTGGGCGGCATGCTGCTGATGGGATCGATCCCGAATCCGCAGAGCAAGGTCGTGTACTTCACGTCGCTCGACAACGTGAAGTGGCGCCGGCCCGTGAAGCCGGGAGATCAGATTCGCTTCGAGCTCGACCTCCTGCAGGTGCGCGGGATGATGTGCAAGATGTCGGGTGTGGCGAAGGTCGATGGCCAGGTCGTGTGCGAGGCCGACATGGGCGCCGTGGTGCGCGACAAATGAGCGCGGGCATCCATCCAACGGCGCTCGTGCATGCACGGGCGGAGATCGGCCGCGACGTCGAGATCGGCGCGTTCGCCATCGTCGGCGACGGCTGTGTCGTGGGCGACGGCTGCGTGATCGCGGCACGCGCCACGCTCGAGCGCAACGTGATCCTGGGCGACGGCGTGAAGGTGGGGGTCGGTTCCGTGCTCGGCGGCGACCCACAGGATCTCAAATACAAGGGCGAGCCGACGACGGTGGAAGTCGGCGACGGCACGACGATCCGAGAGTACACGACCATCAACCGCGGCACGACGCAGTCGTTCAAGACGACGGTCGGCAGCAACTGCTTCCTCATGTCGTACGTGCATCTCGCGCACGATTGCCACATCGGCAGCGGCGTGATCATCTCGAACGGAACGCAACTCGCCGGGCACGTGACGATCGACGACAAAGCGATCCTCTCGGGGCTGGTCGCGGTGCACCAGTTCGCGACGGTTGGCCGCTACAGTTTCATCGGCGGATGCTCGCGTGTCGCCAAGGACGTACCGCCGTACGTCAAAGCCGTCGGCAACCCGATCAAGCTGTACGGATTGAACAGCGTCGGTCTGGAGCGCAATGGATTTCCCGACGACGTGAGGCGCGAGCTCAAGCGCGCATATCGGCTGTTCTTCAAATCGGAGCTCAATCTCTCCCAGGCCCGCGAGCGCGCCGCGGCGGAGCTGCACCAATTCCCTGAAATTCAGGAATTTCTGGCGTTCTTCGACCGCAGTGATCGAGGTTCGGTGGTCTGATGACGACACGCATTGGGGTAGTGGGTGTCGGCGCGCTGGGCTACCATCACACGCGAATCCTTCGCGAGGTTTCCGGGGCGACGCTGGTCGGATTCTACGATGTGGACGTCGAGCGCGCGGCCGCGGTGAGCGCCGAGTTGGGCGTGGCCGCGTTTCCCACGCTCGAGTCGTTGCTGGCCGACGTCGATGCCGTGAGCATCGCCGTGCCGACGCCGTCGCATTATGCCGTCGCCGCGCCGGCCCTCGAGCGCGGCATTCACGTGCTGGTCGAGAAACCGATCGCGACGACCCTGGACGAGGCCGACGCGCTGCTCGCGATCGCCGCGCGAACCGGTGCGCTCATCCAGACGGGGCACGTCGAGCGGTTCAACCGTGCGGTGCGCGCCGCTCTGCCGTACGTCGACGCACCACGATTCATCGAGAGCGACCGGCTCGCGCCGTTCAATCCGCGCGGCACCGACGTCGCCGTCGTGCTCGATTTGATGATTCACGACATCGATCTCGTACGCACGTTCGTCGGCGGTGGCGTGAGCTCGGTGGCGGCGGTCGGCGTTCCGGTGCTGACACCGTTCGTCGACATCGCCAACGCGCGGCTCACGTTCGATGCCGGCGCGGTCGCCAACATCACGGCCAGCCGCGTCTCGCGCGAGCGGATGCGCAAGCTCCGGATCTTTCAGCAGAGCGGCTATCTGTCGCTGGACCTCGCGGCGGGGACGGGCGAGTTCTACCGCCTCAAGCAGGACCTTCGCGACGACGTCGATCGCGCCACGTTCGTGCGGCGCGCGCAGGGGGCGCAGGCCCTCGAGTCGTACGTCGAGCGCATCCAGCTCGAGGCACCGGAGGGCGAGCCGCTTCGGCTCGAGCTCGAGGCCTTCGCGCGGGCCGTGAGCGGCGAAGCGCCGGTCTCGGTGTCCGGCGACGACGGTCGCGAGGCGCTGGCGGTGGCGCTGACCATCGTCCGTGACATCGAGCGCACGATGCCGAGTCTGGCCGGCACGGCGGCGCCGAGCCGTGCGTGAGATCCTGTTCGTCGCCGGCGAGGTATCCGGCGACCTCCACGCGGCGGGCGTGGCGCGGCAACTTGGCGCGACCGGTTCTCCGTATCGCCTGGTGGGGATCGGCGGCGACGAGATGCGCGCCGCGGGCGTCGAGCTCATCGAGCACGTCGAGCGGCTTGCGGTCATGGGATTTGTGGAGGTGCTCGAGCACGTGCCCAAGCACTGGGCGCTGCTTCGCGCGCTCAAGCGCCGCATCGCGAGCGGGAAGGTCGCCCTCGTCGTGTTGATCGATTATCCCACGTTCAACATGAAGGTTGCCGAGGCGGCGACGGCGGCGGGTGTTCCGGTGCTGTACTACATCACGCCGCAGGTGTGGGCCTGGGGCGCCGACCGCCTGACGCGATTGGCGCGGACCGTGACGAAGGCCGCCGTCATCCTGCCATTCGAAGAGGAGTTGCTCCGCAAGCACGGCATCGACGCGGCGTTCGTGGGCCACCCGTTGCTCGACCGGCTGGAGCGCTTGCCCACGCGCGACGAGGCGCGTCGCGCGCTGGCGCTCGGAGCGGACGATCGCGTGCTGGCGCTGTTTCCGGGCAGCCGGGAGCAGGAGATCGGGCGGCATCTCGACGCGTTCGTGGCCGCCGCGCGGGAGTTGCAGGGGAGGGATCCAGGGCTTCGCGTGATCGTGAGTGTGGCACCGCACGTGTCGCTCGACGAAACGCGCTGTCCGTTCCCGATGGTTCGATCGGCATCGTTCACGGTGCTGCGTGCGGCGGACGCGGCACTCTGCAAGAGCGGCACGACGACGCTGGAAGCCGCCGTTGCCGGATGCCCGCTCGTGGTGGCGTATCGCACGAGTCGCCTCACCTACGCCGCGGCGCGCCGGTTGGTGAAGATTCCGAACATCGGGCTGGTGAACGTCGTTGCCGACCGCCGCGTGGCGCCGGAGTTCGTGCAGGACGCGTTCGAACCATCGGCCGTCGCCGACACGCTGGGTGCGCTGCTCGACCACTCGCGACCGGAGCGGCGGACGATGCTCGAAGAGCTCGCGCGCGTGCGGACCTTGCTCGGCGCACCGGGCGCGTCAGCGCGGGTTGCTGCGCTGGCCACGCAGATGGCGTCGGCGAGCGCGCCAGAGCGGCGGCAGGCCCATGTCGGGTGAGGACCGTGAAAAACGCCGCATCGCGCGATTGGCGCGGGCCGGAGCGTTGGTCGTGCGGCTGCTCGGATCGACGTGGCGCGTGCGAGTCAGCGACGACGATGCCGTTCGCCGGCTCCGGGCGGCGAAGCAGCCGATCGTGTTTTCGTTGTGGCACGGCCACATCCTGCCGCTGCTCTATCAGCATCGCGGCGAAGGCGTGGTCGTGATGATCAGTGAGCACGCCGACGGGGAGCTCGTGGCGCAGGTTGCCGAACGACTTGGCTTTCGGACCGTGCGCGGCTCGACCTCGCGGGGCGCGACGCGTGCGCTCCTCGAGGCGGCGCGCGTGGTTCGCGAGGGGAACGATCTCGCGATCACGCCGGATGGCCCCCGCGGGCCGGCCAGGTCGATCGCGCCGGGCGTCGCCGTGCTCGCCCAGCGCACGGGTGCTCACGTAGTCGCCGCCGTCGTCCACGCGCGCTCGGCGTGGCGCCTGAAGAGCTGGGACGGCTTCTTGATCCCGCGTCCGTTCTCGCGCGTTCGCGTCGCGTACAGCGACGCGATGACTCTTGGTGGAACCGCTCGGGAAGCCGCCGCCGACACGGATCGGTTGCAGGCGCTGATGGCGACTGCCGAAGCCCGCGCCGGTGTGTGAGTCCATGCTGATCGAGCGGGTGTGGTACGGCGAGGGTCCCGCGGCGGCGATGACGCGGCTCCTGCTCGCGCCAGCCGAACGCGTGTTCGGCGGCATCGCCGGCGTACGCGACATGCTGTACGACGCCGGTTGGTTGCCGACGCATGAGCCGGCGATCCCCGCGATCAGCGTCGGCAACCTGACGGTCGGCGGAACGGGCAAGACGCCGATCGCCGCCTGGATCGCCCGAGAGCTCGCCGCGCGCGGTGCCCGCCCAGCCGTGATCCTGCGCGGTTACGGCGAAGACGAGCCACACGTGCATCACACGCTCAATCCGGACATTCCGGTGGTGATTGGCTCGGATCGCGTCGAAGCGATCGAACGCGCGAGGATCAACGGCGCGGACATCGCCGTGCTCGACGACGCGTTCCAGCATCGCCGGGTGCGCCGCATCGCCGATTTCGTGTTGGTGAGCGCCGACCGCTGGACGAGCGCGGTGCGCCTGCTTCCAGCGGGACCGTGGCGCGAGCCGCTTCGCGCGATTCGACGTGCGACGCTGATCGTCGTGACGCGGAAGGCCGCGACGGACGCCGCCGTCGACGGCGTCAACCAACGACTGGCCGCCGCGGCGCCGCAGGTCCCGCGCGTGACCGTCGGCCTGCAACCCACGGAGCTGGTGCGCGTCACCGACGCGTCCGACCGCGCGCCGCTCGCCGCGCTTTCCGGCGCGAGGATCCGAATGGTGGCGTCCATCGCCGACCCGGCTTCGTTCCAGACGCAGTTGGAGCGTCTCGGTGCACAAGTAGACCCGTTCGTCTTTCGTGATCATCACGCCTTCACGGACGCGGACGTCGCCGCCCTCACGGCCGGGCTCGGAGCGGGCGATCGCGTGGTGTGCACGTTGAAGGACGCCGTCAAACTCGCGTCCCGCTGGCCTCGCCTTGGGGGGGCGCCGGCATTGTGGTATGTTTCCCAGCAGGTGATGGTGGAGCGCGGCGTCGGGGGGCTCGAGCACATCCTCGATGATCTCGTGCGCGCGCGCTTCAAGACGCCTCCCACCGCCGGTTGACGCCGGCCCGTTTCGCTTCCCATGGCCACCGATCTTCGACTTCCTACCGATAGAATCGTCCGCCCCGACAAAGACCGCTTTCTCGACGAGGAAAATCCATTCGAAGCGATGATGTCCCGCTTCGACCGCGCGGCGGAGCTGCTCGATCTCGAGCCCGGTCTCTACAAGGTCCTGCGTCACCCCGAGAAACAGATCACCGTGTCCGTGCCGGTTATGATGGACAACGGCGAGGTCGAAGTGTTCATCGGCCATCGCGTGCTGTACAACACATCGCGCGGGCCCGCGAAAGGTGGCATCCGCTTCGACCTGAACGTCACACTCGAAGAGGTCAAAGCACTCGCGGCATGGATGACCTGGAAATGCGCAGTCGTGAATCTGCCCTTCGGTGGTTCGAAGGGCGGTGTCGTTTGTGACCCACTGAAGATGAGCGCCGGAGAGCTGGAGCGACTCACGCGCCGCTACACCGCCGGCATCATCAACACGCTGGGTCCCGACTCCGATGTGCCAGCGCCCGACGTGAACACGAACGAACGGGTCATGGCGTGGGTGATGGACACGTACTCGATGCACATGCGGCATACCGTGACGGCGGTCGTCACGGGCAAGCCGATCGAGATGGGCGGCTCGCTCGGCCGGCGCGAGGCGACCGGCCGCGGCTGCATGATCGTGACGAAGCAAGCGCTCAAGCACCTCGGGATGCGGACGCAGGGCACCACCGTGGCCGTTCAGGGCTTCGGCAACGTCGGCTCGGTCGCCGCGGAGCTCCTGCAGCGCGAGGGCTGCAAGATCGTGGCGATCAGCGACCGAACCGGCGGCTACTACAACACGAACGGGGTCGACATCGAAGGGGCGATCAAGCACGTCCGGCGTGTGCGGTCGCTGGAAGGCTTCACCGGCGGCGAGCAGATCTCGAACGAGGATCTGCTGATGGCCGACGTCGACGTGCTCCTCCCCGCCGCGCTCGAGAACGTGATCACGAGCCGCAACGCGCCGAAGATCCGGGCCAAGATCATCTGCGAGGGTGCGAACGGTCCGACGTCCGCCACGGCCGACTCGATCCTCGATGAAAAGGGCGTGTTCGTCATCCCCGACATTCTGGCCAACGCTGGCGGCGTCACAGTGTCGTACTTCGAGTGGGTGCAGGACCGCGGCGGGTATTTCTGGACCGAGGAGACCGTCAACGAACGTCTGACCGACATCATGTGCCGCAGCTTCGCCGACGTGCTGCAGCTCTCGAAGCAGCACAAGGTGAACATGCGCACGGCGGCCTACATGTTGTCGATCAGCCGCGTCGCCACGGTCCATCGCTTGCGCGGGATCTATGCGTAGGACGTGTCCGGCGGCGACGCGAGCGGCCGACGCGTGATGCTCTCCGACCCGACGTCGCGCCCCTGATGTGCGAGCCGTCGCCCGATGCACTTTCTCGTGGCGGTGGTCGGCAAGCCCCGCGACGCGAACCTCGCGGGCGCGATCGCCGGATATGAAGCGCGTGCGGCCCATTACTGGCCATTGCAGGTGCGGGAGGTGCGCGAGGAGCCGGCTCGGTCCATCTCCGCGGACCTCGTGCGGGAGCGGGAAGGGCAGCGTCTGCTCGATGCGGCTCCGCCCGGTGCCCAGGTGGTTGCATGCGACGTGAGCGGCCGCGGCATGACGTCCGAGCAGTTCGCCCGCTGGTTGCAGGACCTGCGCGAGCGCGCTGTCGACGTCGCCATTCTGATCGGCGGTGCCTATGGGCTGTCCGACGCGGTCAAGTCGCGCGCGAGCATCTCGCTGTCGCTCGCGCCCTGGACGCTTCCTCACGAGATCGCGCGACTCGTGCTGGCCGAGCAATTGTATCGAGCCGGGACGATCAATCGGCGCGAACCCTATCACAAATAGGGTGTTGTGAGGGATCGCGCGGTGGCTGAGCCGATCGTCCTGACGGAGGAGCTCGGGGGGTCGCCGCTCTCTCGAGCCGCGCGGGCCGGCGAGCTGCCGCAATGGTACGCGACACTTCCGCGCGACCACGCTGGCTGGTCCGATTGCGCGGCGGCGGTGCGAGACGGTGCACCGGCCGACTGGTACGCGCGATTGCGCGAAGGGTTTTCGGCGAGCGGAGCGGCGGGTGAGCGGCTCGCCCGAGCCGCCGACGGCCGCGGTCTCGTAGTCACGACGGGGCAGCAACCGGGCCTGTTCGGCGGACCGCTCATGACGTTCGTGAAAGCGCTGAGCGCGCGCGCGCTTGCCGACACGCTGTCCGAGCGGCTCCACATCCCCGTGGCGCCGGTGTTCTGGGCCGCGACCGACGACGCCGACTTCGCGGAGGCGGCCGTCGTTTCGATCGCCGGTCGCGACGGCGCGCGCGAATTGCGGCTCGAATCGAAAGGCCCGAGCGGCACGCCAATGGCACGAACGCCGCTGCGGTACGAGGTCGGCGCGTTGGCCGAGGCGTTGCGCGACGCGTGCGGGTCGGCTCCGCATGCCGAGTATCTCGACGCGGCGCTGGATGCCTACCACCAGGGCGCGACCGTCGGCGGCGCGTACGTTGCGCTGCTGCGACGAGTGCTGGAGCCGCTCGAGGTTTCGGTGCTGGATGTGTCGCATGCGGCGGTGTCGCAGGCGGCGGCGCCGCTGCTCGGCAGCGCGGCGCGCGCCGCGGAGGCGATTGCCGGAGCCGTCCGCGATCGGACCGCGGAGATCGTTGCCGCGGGATTCAGTCCGCAGGTCGAGGAAGTTCCCGGGCTATCGCTCGTGTCGCTGAACGACGGCGGTGTGAAGCGACGGCTGACGATTCGTGAGGCGGCGAGTCTTGGCGCGCTGCGCCCGGACCAATTTCTCTCGTCCACGGTGCTGCTGCGGCCGGTCCTGGAGCGGTCCCTTCTCCCCACGATGGCGTATCTGGGCGGTCCTGGCGAGGTCGCCTACTTCGCGCAGGTCACCGCAGTCGCCGACGCGCTCGGCCTGCCGCGACCGCTGGTCGCCGCCCGCTGGTCGACGACGATCGTCGAGCCGCGCGTGAATCGGGTGCTGCACGATCTCGAGATCACGCTCGAGGAGCTCGCCACGCCAAACGCGGCCGAAGGCCGGCTGGCGCGCGCACGCGTTTCTCCGGCGATGGAGAACGCACTGCGAGCTCTGCGCGGTGATCTGGCCAGCCACGTGGATTCACTCCGCCGCGCGAGTCACGGTGTCGTTCCCGACGCCGCGGTGGAGGGATTGGAGCGCTCGATCGGGCACCGCGTCGCGCGGTTCGAGCGACGCGTGGTGGCCGGTGTGAAGATTCGCGAGGCGGAGCTCATGCGGACCGTGGCGGCGGCACGCGGCGCGCTCTTCCCGTTTGGCTCCCGACAGGAGCGCAAGCTCTCGTTCATTCCGTTTCTCGCGCGCTACGGTCCCGGTCTCATCGAACGGATGCTGGCGGAGGCACGAACGCACGCGCGCTGGCTGGTGTTCGGGACACCGGCCATTTCGGCGCCATCGACCTCGACGACGGCCGCCATATGACGCTTGCCGCTCCGGACGTGAGCGGCGGCGAGGCACCCGAGTCGAAACCGGTTCGAGGGACCGGCGGCGCGGCGGCCATCATCGCCGGCAGCATTCTCGCCTCGCGGCTGTTCGGGATCGTACGCCAGTCGCTGATGGCGACGTTCCTCGGCACCAGCCTCGCGGCCGACGCGTTCACGGCCGCATTCAAGATCTCGAATATTCTGCAGAACCTGTTCGGCGAAGGCGTGCTGTCGGCGTCGTTCATCCCCGTGTACGCGCCGCTCGTGGCCAAAGGCGACGACGAGGAGGCGGGACGCGTCGCGGGCGCGGTCGCGTCGCTGCTCGTGCTCGCCGTCTCGGTGTTCGTCCTGATCGGCGTCCTCGCGACGCCGGCGATCATTCCGCTCATCGCGATGGGTTTCAAGGACGAGAAGCGGGAGCTGACGATCCGGCTCACGCGAATTCTTTTTCCCGGCGCGGGCATCTTCGTCATCACGGCGTGGTGTCTTGGTGTGCTGAACAGCCACCGGAAGTTTTTCATTCCGTATCTGGCACCCGTGCTCTGGAACGTCGTCATGATCGGCGCCCTGATCGCGGGCGGCCCGCGACGCGGGGAGGTAGGCCTGGCCGTCCTGCTCGCGTGGGCCTCGGTGCTCGGCGCGACATTGCAGTTTTTGGTGCAGCTCCCAACCGCGCTGAGGCTCGCCGGTCGGCTCCGCTTCAAGCCCGATGTGCGCAATGCGCACGTGCGACAGGTGACGCGCAACTTCGGCCCGGTGTTCGTCAGTCGCGGTGTGGTGCAGATCAGCAGCTACATCGACAACTTCCTCGCGACCTTTCTGCCCACGGGAATGGTCGCCACGTTCGGCTACGCGTCGGCGGTGGTGCTCCTGCCGGTGAGCTTGTTCGGCATGTCGATCTCTGCGGCCGAGCTGCCCGACATGTCGCGAACCGTGGGAAGCGAGAGCGAAGTGGCCGCGGCGCTGCGCCAGCGACTGTCGCGCGGTTTGCGACACATCGCGTACTTCGTGGTGCCGTCGGCGGCGGCGTTTCTCGCGTTCGGCGACGTGATCGCGGCGGTCCTGTTCCAGTATCGGAAGTTCACGCCGCAGGATTCGCTGTACGCGTGGGGCATTCTCGCCGGCGCTGCCGTGGGATTGCTGGCGAGCACGATGGGCCGCCTGTACTCCTCCGCCTACTACGCGTTGCACGACACGCGCACGCCGCTTCGCTTCTCGATGATTCGCGTCGCGCTCACCACGGTGCTCGGCTACCTGTTCGCGTTGCCGCTCCCACGCCTGCTCGGCATCGACCCGCATTGGGGCGCGGCGGGCCTGACGGCGTCGGCGGGCGTGGCCGGGTGGGTCGAGTTCTCACTGCTGCGAACGCGACTGAACGCGCGAATCGGTGCTACCGGAGTCTCCAGCCGCTTCGTCGGTTCGCTCTGGCTGTGCGCCGCGATCGCGGCGGCAGCCGGATGGGGCGTTCGAACGTTAGTCGCCGGACGGAACCATCTTCTCGGCGGTCTGCTCGTGCTCGCCACGTACGGGTTGGTCTATCTGGCCGGAAGTCTCGTGGCGGGCGTCCCCGAGGCGCGCACGGCGCTGGCGCGCGTGGGACTGCGGCGGCGGTAGCAGCGACGCGCGGACACCCGACTGCCGTCGACGGGTATTATTCAGCATGGCCGTCCCCGAATCGATCCTCGAAAAAATTCCGCATCTGCCCGAGTCGCCCGGCGTGTATCTCTGGCGCGACCGGGAGGGGACTGTGCTGTACGTCGGCAAGGCGAAACGACTGCGCTCGCGCGTGCGCAACTACGTCGCCGGTGACCACGAGGAGAGCGTCAAGACGCGCGCGCTGATGCTCGCCGCCGCCGGGCTCGAGACGATCGTGGTGCCGAGCGAGGCGCACGCGCTGATCCTCGAGGCCAACCTCATCAAGGAGTACAAGCCGAAGTACAACATCGCGCTCCGCGACGACAAGTCGTACCCGTACATCAAGGTCACCGTCGCCGAGCCGTTTCCGCGCGTGTACGTGACGCGCCACCTCGTCGACGACGGCAGCCGCTACTTCGGGCCGTACACCGACGTCGGTGCGATGCGGCGTGCGCTCAACGTGGTGAAGCGCCTGTTCACGGTGCGGTCGTGCAACTACGACATGCCGCGGCAGATGCCCGACCGTCCGTGCCTCGACTACTACATCAAGCGCTGCAAGGCGCCATGCATTCTCGCGCAGACCCAGGGCGAGTATCGCGCGATGATCGACGAGGTCCTTGTGTTCCTCGAGGGCAGAACGGACGAAGTCGCCCGCCGTGTGCGGCAGCGCATGGATCTGGCCGCGCAGTCGCTCGACTTCGAGCGGGCCGCCGAATTGCGCGACGCGCTCCGCCACCTCGAGCAGATGGCGGAGCCCACGGTCGTGCTGTCGATCGACGGCGGCGACCGCGACGTCCTGGGCTACGCGCGCGATGGCGACGATGCCGCAATCGCGCTCATGCGGATTCGCGGCGGCAAGCTGCTGGCGCGCGAACACCAGTTCCTCGAGAACGTCGAGGATGAGAGCGATGCCGCGGTGCTCGAGGCGTACGTCGTCGGCAGCTATCTTCCGCTCGACGAGCGGGCCGGCGAGCTCCTCGTACCGTTCGAGCCGGCGGAGCGCGAGCTCGTTGAGTCGTCGCTCGAGCGCACCTCGATCCACGTTCCGCAGCGCGGATCGCGACGTGAGCTGGTCGACCTGGCGACGCAGAACGCGCGGCACCTGCTCGAGGAGCTCCGTCTCACCGGCGAGGAGGCGGACGAGCGGGCCGGCGATCCGGTCTACGAGCTGCAGCGTCGGCTCGGGCTGCAGAAGGTGCCGCGCTCGCTCGTCTGCTTCGACATCTCGCACGCTCAGGGCACGGACACCGTGGCGTCGTGCGTCTGGTTCCAGAATGGCCGGCCCTATCGGAGCGAGTACCGGAAGTTCAAGGTCAAGACGGTCGAAGGAATCGACGATTTCGCATCGATGAACGAGGTCGTATCACGCTATTTCACGCGGCGCCGGGAAGAAGACAAGCCGCTGCCCGACCTGGTCGTGATCGACGGCGGAAAAGGCCAGCTCAATGCGGCGCACGCGGCGCTCGACGCGCTCGGCCTCGGCGCCATGCCGATCGTCAGTCTGGCCAAGCGCGAGGAGGAGATCTTTCTGCTCGGACGCGCCGACCCGCTGCGGCTGCCGCGACGCTCACCGGCGCTCCGCGTGCTGCAACAGGCGCGCGACGAAGCGCACCGGTTCGCTGTCACCTTCCAGCGCAAGCGACGCTCGATGCGCACGATGACCTCCGAGCTGCTGCGCGTTCCCGGAGTCGGTGAGACCAAGCGCCGTCAACTGCTCGAGGCGTTCGGCAGCCTGCAAGGCGTGCGGAACGCCTCGCTCGCCGACATCGCGGCGCTACCGGGATTCGGCGAAAAAACCGCGGAGCGGATTCTGGCGACACTTCGTGCCAACGACCCCGTGCACGCGACGCCCGCCGTCGTCGAAGCACAGCCAAGCGAGGATGGCGCTTCGTCCTCGGCAATCGACCCCACATCACCAGCCACCACACCATCGTGAGCACCTGGCATCTCGAATGCTCGGCGTGCGGCGCCCGGGCCTCGGGCACCGCACCGGCAACCGTTTGCTCCGCATGCGGCCAGCCATATCTCGTCATTTATGATTCTCTCATGCCGAAGCGGGACAGCGTCACGGCGCGCTGGGACATGTGGCGCTACGCGCCGGTGATGCCGCTGCAAGCCGGTGAGACGCCGGTCTCGCTAGGCGAGGGACTCACCCCGCTGCTCGAGCTGCCCGCGCTGGCCAAGGAGCTCGGCGTGGCGCGTCTCTGGGTCAAGGATGAGGGGCTCAACCCCACCGCGTCGTTCAAGGCGCGCGGGATGAGCGCCGCGGTCACGCGCGCGAAAGCGCTCGGCGTCGCCGGACTCGTCGTGCCCACCGCAGGGAACGCCGGTGCGGCGCTCACCGCCTACGGCGCCGCCGCGGGGGTGCCGGTGCGGGTCTACGCGCCGGAGTCGACGCCAAAGCCGATTCTCGACACGATTCGCGCCCTCGGCGCCGACTTGCAGCTCGTGGCCGGACACATCGGCGATGCCGGCAAACAGGCCCGCGCCTTTGCCGCCGAAAGTGGTTACTTCGATGTGTCGACGCTGCGCGAGCCGTACCGCATCGAAGGCAAGAAGACGATGGGCATCGAGCTCGCCGAGCAGCTCGGCTGGCGACTGCCGACGCACGTCGTCTATCCGACGGGCGGCGGGACGGGGCTGATCGGCATGTGGAAGGTGTTCGGTGAGATGTGTCGCGGTGGCTGGCTGCCCAAGGACATCGCGATGCCGCACATGATCGTGGCACAAGCGTCGGGCTGCGCGCCGATGGTGCGCGCCTTCCAGGCTCGCGCCGACCACGCGACGCCGTGGGAGAATCCCACGACGCACGCCAGCGGGCTGCGCGTGCCAGGTCCGCTCGGCGATCGGCTGATCCTCAAGGCACTGTACGAGAGCGAGGGTGACGCGCACGCCGTGAGCGAGGAGGCAATCCGCGCGGGAACCAAGCGGCTGTCGCGGGCCAGCGGAGTGGATGCGGCGCCGGAGGGCGGATGCGCGCTCGCGGTGACCGAAGAGCTGGTGGCGGCGGGCCGCATCGCACGCGACGCCGAAGTGCTGGTGTTCAACACGGGCAGCGGCGCGTCGTACCGATTCTGATGCACGCCAGCTGATGCCGATCGCGATCCTCGATCCGTTCAGCGGCATCGCCGGCGACATGACGCTTGGCGCACTGCTGCAGGTTGGACTCGACCCCGAGTGGCTGCGCGCGCTGCCGGCGCGGCTCGGCCTGACGGACGTTCGCGTCGAGATTCGCGAGGTGCTTCGGGGCGAGATCGTCTGCGCGAAGGTCGATTTCGAGATCCCGCCGCAGCCGCACGGTCGTCACATCAAGGAGATTCGCGATCTGGTCGCGCGCAGCGGCGCGCCGGCCGGCGTGCGCGAGCGCGCCGATCGAGCGTTCACCGCGATCGCAACGGCCGAGGGTGAGATCCACGGACTTTCGCCGGAAGAGGTGCATCTGCACGAGGTGGGCGCGGTCGACGCGATCCTCGATGTGGTCGGCGCGATCTGGGGCCTCGAGCAACTCGCCGTGGACCGCGTATTCTGCGGCCCGATCGCGCTCGGCGACGGAACGGTGAGAGCGGCCCACGGGATTCTCCCCGTGCCCGCGCCCGCCACGCTCAAGCTGCTCGAGGGGCACGCGGTGCGACCCGGACCCGATGGCGCCGGCGAATTGGTGACGCCGACCGGGGCGGCACTCGTGCGAGTGCTGTCGCAAGGCGCGCCGCCGGCCACCTACGTTCCCCTGCGCAGCGGCTTCGGTGCGGGAACGAAGGATTTCCGGGGGAGAGCGAACGCGCTGCGAATCGTGCTCGCCGAGGCGGCGGCGGTCGGCGCGGATGACGGCGGAGTGCAGCAGCTCGCGGAGCTCGTGTGCGACATCGATGACATGACCGCCGAGTACCTCGCCGCCGTCGGTGACCGTTTGCGCGCTGACGGCGCGCTCGACGTCGTGATGCTTCCAGCGACGATGAAGCGTGGACGTCCGGGTGTGCGCGTCGAGGTGCTGTGTCGCCCCGCCGATGCGCCGCGGCTCGAGACGACGCTTCTGATCGAGACCACGACGATCGGCGTACGCCGTCGCGACGTCGAGCGGCGCGCGCTGCCGCGCGACGTGATCTGCGTCACGATTCTGGGCCACGACGTGCGGGCCAAACGGGTGGTGCTCCCCGACGGCACGCGCCGGACCAAACCGGAGTTGTCCGACGTGGAACGGGTCGCACTGGCGACAGGGCGGCCGCTACAGGATATTTTCAGGTTGGCCGCCGTTGAGGCGGAACGGCAGTCCGGCCGATAGGGTACGGATGCACGGGCTTCACGCCCGGTACCTGAAGCAGAGAACACTCAGGAGAGAATGCAATGCCCGGTTTGGGAAAAACGCTTCTGCCCGCGCTGCTGATCGGCGGCCTGTCCATTGGCCTCGGCGCCCAGCAGCCGGCATGCGACGTCGACGAGGGCACGCCGGCGCAAGTCGCTCGCGCGGTGCTCGACATTCAGCTCGCCCAGAGCACCACGAAGCCCGAGGATGCCGCCGCCAAGCTGCGCGACGCGGTGAAGCTCCTCAGCGAAGGCGACATGAAGAAGAATCCGGTCGGACGCGCGTTCGTGCTCGGCAAGACGCTCGTGTTCTGGCTCAATCAGCCGAGCATGGCGAGCGGGACGACGACGCGCGGTGCCTTGGGTTTTACGACCGATCCGACGGCGCCGTACGATCTCATCGCGGGCATCGATTCCGCGTTCTCGATCGTGGAGAAGGCGAGCCCGGCTTGCGAGGCGCAGACGACCGCATATCGCCAGCAGAAGGCCTGGGTCGACATGGTCAATCGTGCGATCGAGCTGGGCAATGCCGGCAACTACGACTCGGCGACGACGATCGCAAAGCGATCGCTGCAGTTGTCCGACAAGGCGCCGTACGGCTACATGGTGCTGGCGCAAGGCGCGGCCAAGAACAACAAATCGGCTGAGGCGATCGCCGACTACAAGGCAGCGATCGCCGCCGCGAAGGACACATCACAAGCGGACGCGCGGCGTCAGCTGCTGTACACGTTGGGCAACTATGCGGCGGAGCTCGCCGAAGACGCACCCTCTCCAGCCGCAAAGGACAGCCTGGTGAAGGAAGCGAGAGCCGCGTTCGACGAGCTCGCCAAGGACCCGGGCACCAAGTACGCTGACGTCGCTCGCACGGGACAGGCTCGCGTCGCGACGCTTTCCGGCGACACGACCGCGCTCAAGGCGTCCTACTCCGAGCAGCTTGCGAATCCCAGCGCCTTCTCGTACAGCTCGCTGATGATGGCGGCTGTAACTGCGGCGAAAGCCGAGCAGACAAAGGACGCGATCAAGTTGTTCGAGGCGGCCAAGCAGGTGAACCCGTACCATCGAGACGTGCTGTATAACCTTGCGCGGCTCTACATCCTGGACAGCGCGTATGCCAAGGCGCTACCGATCGCGCGGGAACTGATCAAGGTCGATCCGTCGAACTCGGACAATTACCAGCTCATCGCGATCGCGTACGCCAGCATCAACAAGGGCTATACGGCCAGACAGAAAGAGGCCGAGGCCCGCGCCAAGACGCTGGGCCAGCGCGCAAACACCGCAAAGAGCGCGGCGGTCCAAAGAGCCGCCATCGACTCGGCCGGCCGCATGAATGCCATCATCAAGGCTTATGGTGATTCGTCGAAGATGGCGGTCGACTCGGCGCTCCACTACAACACGATCGAGCTCCCCGCCAAAGTCACGTTTACCGAGTTCACACCGGGCACCGACAAAACGACCATCGGCGGCAACGTGATGAACATGACGGACGCCGCGAAGACGTTCACGATGAAGCTCGAATTCGTCGACAAGTCCGGCAATGTCGTTTCGACGCAGGACGTGACCATCGGTCCGGTCGAAGGGCACAAGAGCGTGCCGTTCACCGCGACGGGAACGGGCGCCGGCATCGTGGCATTTCGGTATGCACCATTGAGCTGAGGCGTTGCGATCGACTTGAAACGCGCCCGCCGGCAACTGCGGGCGCGTTTCTTTCATCCCCTGGGCTCCTGCATGATCTACGTTGCACGACCGTTACAAGTTGGCTTTCCAGCTTGTCTTCGGTGCGTTGATCTCCTACATTGCATGAGCTGTCGCCGTGCCTCGGCGCGGGCGACCGAGCGTTCCAGGGGGAGATTCGCGTCGAGCGGATTTCCCCCGTTGCAATGGTGGGCAAATGGTTCGGGTGAAGAGCGTCGTCGCAGGGAGCATCGCCGATGAAGTCGGCATCGCGACCGGAACCGAGCTGATCTCGGTCAACGGTCGCGAGATCGCCGACTTTCTCGACTGGGAGTTTCTCTCCGCCGACGATGAGCTCGTGATCGAAGCACGGCAGCACGACGGCGAATCGGTCGTGTACGAGATCGAGCGAACCGAAGGCGAAGCGATGGGCATCGAGCTCGAGCCGCCGACGATTCGCCGCTGCGCGAACCGCTGCGAGTTCTGTTTCATCGAGGGCCTGCCAAAGGGCTTGCGGAAGTCGCTGTACGTGCGCGACGACGACTACCGGCTGTCGTTCGCGTACGGGAATTTCGCGACACTGTCCAACATCAAGGACCGCGACATCGCGCGCATTCTGGAGTACCGGTTGTCGCCGCTCTACATCTCGGTGCACGCGACGCCTTGGGAGGCGCGCAAGGTTCTCCTCAACAATCCGCGCGTGCCGAACATCGTCGACCAGCTCGCGCGGCTGGCCGAGGGCGGCATCCAGTTTCACGCGCAGATGGTGATCGTGCCGGGACTGAACGACGGCGAGGTCCTCGAACAGTCGCTGCGCGATCTCTGGGCGTTCGGCGATGCGGTGCTCTCGGTGGCCGTCGTTCCCGTCGGGCTGACGCAGTTCTCGCATCTCTACACGGGCAAGCCGATGGACCGCGAGAACGCCGGTGCGTTGCTCCTCGCCGTCGAGCGCTGGGCGGACCGCGGACGCGCGGAGAAGGGGGACGCCTGGGTGTACGGCTCCGACGAGCTGTACCTGCTCGCCGAGCGCCAGCTCCCCGCGCCCGAACACTATGGCGAGTTTCCGCAGATCGAGAACGGCGTTGGGGCGGTGGCCGCTTTGCGGCAGCGCGTCCGCGACGGGCTGGCGGATCTGCCGCGGCTCGACGGCAGACGCGTCGGGGTCGTGACCGGTGTGTCGATGGCCGGACTCATGCCCGAGCTGCTCGAGCAGCTCGCCGGCGCCACCGGCGCGGTGTTCGACCTGATCGTCAGCACGAACTCGCTCTTCGGGCCGACCACGACGACGGCGGGGCTGCTCGTCGGCGCCGACATCGAGCGCGCGCTCGTCGATCGTCACGATCTCGACGTGGCGCTGATTCCGGCAGAGTGCATCAACGACAACGGCCTGTTCCTGGATGATGAGTCGTTCGTCGCCGTGCGCGAGCGGCTGTCGATGCCGGTGTACCCATCGTACGACTTCATTGACGTGCTGGCACTCGAGGGCGCGCCGCATGTCGGCGGGGCGGCGGCATGAGCGTCCCGGTCGTGGCCCTGATCGGACGCCCGAACGTCGGCAAGTCGGCGCTGTTCAATCGCATCGTCGGCGATGACAGCGCGATCGTCTCCGAGGAGGCGGGCACGACTCGCGACCGCCATTTCGCCGAGGCGGATTGGGCAGGCCGCACCTTCTGGCTCGTCGACACCGGCGGGATCGCCGATGATCCGCGAGCGCCGATGGACGTCGAGATTCGGCGCCAGGTGGGCGAGGCGATCGGCGAGGCGGACCTGATCCTGTTCGTAGTCGACGCGCGCGTCGGGCTGCATCCTGGCGATGCCCACGTCGCCGAGCTGCTGCGAAACTCGAACAAGCCATGGATGATCGCCGCGAACAAGGTCGACGATCCGAGCGCCGCCGACTACTTCGAGTTCTACAACCTCGGCGTGGACGACGTTTTTCCCGTCTCGGCGATCAATGGCAAAGGCTCGGGCGATCTGCTCGACGAAGTCGTCGCGCGGCTGCCGCACGTCGAGCCCGAGCGGGAGGACGCGCTCCGCGTCGCGGTGATCGGCAAGCCCAATGTCGGCAAGTCGTCATTCGTGAACAGGCTGCTGGGCGACGACCGGCTTGTCGTGTCCGAAGTTGCCGGGACGACGCGGGACGCGATCGATACGCCGATGCGGTATCACGGTCGACCGTTCGTGTTCGTCGATACGGCGGGCCTCCGACGACAGAGCAAGATCGACGACGGCATCGAGTTCTACTCGTCGCTCCGCACGCGGCGCGCCATCGAGCGGGCCGACATCTGCATTCTCGTCGTCGACGCGACCGAAGGCGAGATTCAGAATCAGGATCTCAAGATTGCCGCGCTTGCCTGGGAGGCCGGCCGAGGACTCATCGTCGTCGTCAACAAGTGGGACCTGGCCGAAAAGGACGACAAAGCCTCGGCGCGATATCAAAAGGCGACGACGGAGAAGGCGCCGTTTCTCAGGTTCGTGCCGTTTCTGTTCACGTCGGCCCTCACCGGCCAGCGGGTGAACAAGGTGCTCGACGTGCTGCTGCAGGTCGAAGAGGAACGGGCCAAGCGCATCGCGACGTCGGAGGTGAACGACAAGCTCTCCGAGCTGGTCGCCCGTCGACAGCCGCCGCAGGCCGCCGGCCGCGAGGTCAAGCTGAACTACGCGACACAGGTGGAGACGGAGCCGCCGACGATCGCGGTGTTCGGCAACGCTCCCGATCTCGTCGAAGAACACTATGTGCGCTACCTGCACAACGGCTTTCGGTCCTACTGGGGATTCACGGGCAATCCGTTGCGCATCGTCCTGCGCCGCAAAGCCGGATAAATGGTTCCACTCGTTCTCGCGCTCGCCGCCGCGTACCTGCTCGGGTCCATTCCGGCAGCCTACATCGCCGGCAAGTCGCGCGGGATCGATCTGCGCAAGCACGGCTCGGGCAATCTCGGGGCGACGAACGTGATTCGCGTGCTCGGGGCCAGAGTGGGGCTGCTCGTCTTCCTGTTCGACGTCGCCAAAGGCGCGGTTCCGGTGCTGCTTTTCCCGCGCTGGGTTCCGGTCGGCGCGATGCCGCTGCATGATCCAACCGTGCTGGCGATTCTGTGCGGCGTCGCCGCGATCATGGGACACGCGCGGCCGATCTATCTGAAGTTCGGCAAGGGTGGCAAGGGCGTCGCGACCGCGGCCGGCGTCTTCCTCGCGCTGGCGCCGATCCAGACGCTGCTCACGCTCGTGGTGTTCGCGGTCGTGCTGCTGACGAGCGGGTATGTGTCGCTCGGCTCGCTCACCAGCGCGACGATCCTCCCGGTGCTGCTCGCCGTCACGATCGGCGTTCGCACTTGGCCGTTCGCGATCAGCCTTCTCGTGGCACTGTTCGTATTCTGGACGCATCGTGCGAACATCGCGCGCCTCCGGCGCGGCGAAGAGCATCGGTTCGGCAAGCGCGGCCTGCCTGCGCAGCGACCGGCCGCGGCCACCTTCGCCATTGGCTTGGTCATCGTCCTCGCCGTGCTCGTCGCGGCGCGGTTCGCGTGATGCGGTGCGCCGTCATTGGTGCCGGCGCCTGGGGTACGGCGCTCGCCGACCTCTTGGCGAACAACGGGCACGACACGACCATCTGGGCCCTCGAGTCTGATGTCGCGGCGTCGATCGACGAGACGCACGAGAACCGCCGCTTCCTCCGCGGTGTGTCACTCGCGACGTCGCTGCGCGCGACGAACGCGGTTGACGCGGCGCTCCGCGGCGCGGAGCTCATCGTGTACGCCGTGCCGTCGCAGCATCTGCGAGCGGTTGCGCGCATCGGTGCGGCATGCGTCGCGCGAGATGCGATATTGACCGTCGCCACCAAGGGGATCGAGCGATCCACCCTCTCGCTCATGACGACGGTCATCGAGGCCGAGCTGCCGGGCCGCTTCGTGGTCGGAATCTCGGGGCCGAGCTTTGCCGAGGAAGTCGTGCGCCGGCAGCCAACGGCAATCGTCGCCGCATCGGCCAATGCCGACGCGGCCGTCGTGGTGCAGGACGCCCTGAGCAACTCGACGTTCCGCGTCTACACGAGCACCGACGTCCCCGGCGTGGAGCTCGGCGGCGCGCTCAAGAACGTCATGGCGGTGGCGACCGGTATCGTCGAAGGCGTGGGCCTGGGGTACAACTCCCGCGCGGCCCTGATGACCCGCGGGCTGCACGAGATGACGCGGCTCGGTGTCGCGCTTGGCGCGCGCGCGTCCACGTTCGCCGGTCTGGCCGGCGTCGGCGATCTTGTGCTCACGTGCACCGGAAGCCTGAGTCGCAACCGGGCAGTGGGGCTGGAAATTGGGCGCGGCGCAACGCTCGAGCAGGCCCTTGCCGGCAAGGAGACGGTCGCCGAAGGCGTGGCGACCACGGCAAGCGCTCGGACGTTGGCCGAACGGCACGACGTCGACATGCCGATCGTGCAGATGGTGCATCGTATTCTCTTCGACGGCCACACCGCGCGCGACGCCGTCCCCGAGCTCATGGCGCGCGACCTTCGACCGGAGCAGGATCTATGAGTCCTTCGTCGGAGCCGATCCAGGAGTTCTTTTCGATCGGCGAAGTCTGCGAGCTCACCGGCCTCAAGCCGCACGTGCTCCGGTATTGGGAGAGCCAGTTCCGCTTTTTGAGCCCGGCGAAAAACCGCTCGGGGAATCGCGTATATCAGCGACGCGAGGTCGAGCTCATCAACCTCGTCAAGCATCTGCTGTACGACGAGAAGTACACGATCGAAGGCGCGCGCCAGAAGGTCGACGAGCATCGCAAGAACGGCGATCTCAAGTCGATGGCGCGGGGCGCGCTCGCGGTGCAGACGCTCGAGGCGTTCGAGAGCGATCTCACGGAGCTGCTTGCGCTGCTCGACTCCTCGGCGCTGGCCGACTGACGCACGATGCGACTGCTCCTCACGAACGACGACGGCATCCTGGCGCAGGGACTCGAGTGTCTGCGCATGGCCGCCGAACCGCTCGGTGACGTCACCGTCGTGGCACCGGACCGGGAGCAGAGTGCCACGAGCCACTCGTTGACGCTGCACCATCCGCTGCGGCCCATTCGCCGCGGCGAGCGCCGCTGGCAGGTCGACGGCACGCCCACCGACTGTGTGATGCTGGCGATCGAGGCGCTGATGCCCGAGCGGCCGGACTTCGTGCTGAGCGGCATCAACCATGGCCAGAACATGGGCGAAGACGTGCTGTACTCGGGCACGGTCGCCGCGGCGATGGAGGGACTCGCGCTGGGCGTGCCGTCGATCGCGATCTCGTTCGCGGGCGGCGATCTGCGCGCGGACGTGAGCCAGTTGCACCAGCAGGTCACCGTGCTCACGCCGCTGCTCAAGCACCTCACATCGCTCGCCGATTTTCCTCGGAACACGCTGTTCAACGTCAATCTTCCGCCGGTCGCGGCGGGCGACGTGAAGGGCGTCAAGTTGACGCGGTTGGGCCGCCGCGTGTACTCCGAGTCGGTCGCACCGATGAAGGATCCCTGGGGACGACAGATTTACTGGATCGGGGGCGGCGAGATCAGCTGGACCGGCGAACCCGATTCCGATTTTCGCGCCGTCGAGGACGGGTACGTGTCCGTTACGCCGCTGCACCTCGATCTCACGCATTACGACGTCCTGCAAGGAGCCGATCGGTGGTGGAAAGACCTGTAGAGGGCGGGGGTGAGCTGCGCGGCGCGCGTCTCCGGCTCGTCGAGACGCTCCGCGAAAAGGGCATCCGCGATCTCTCGGTGCTGCGTGCGGTCGAGATGACGTCCCGCCACACGTTCGTCCCCACCGGTTTGCGGCACCGCGCGTACGAGGACGCGGCGCTGCCGATCGGCAACGGCCAGACGATCTCCCAACCGTGGGTGCACGCACGCTACCTCGAGCTGCTGCACCTGAATGGCAAGGAGCGGGTGCTCGAAGTGGGCACGGGTTCCGGGTATCAGACCGTGTTGCTCGCGCACCTCGTCGCGCAAGTCTTCTCGATCGAGCGCATTCCGGCGCTCCTGCAGCAGGCGCGCGACAACATCCAGCGGGCCGGCGTGAACAACGTCTCGCTGCTGATGGGCGACGGCACGATCGGCTGGCGCGAGTACGCGCCGTACGATGCGATTCTCGTGAGCGCCGGCGCGCCGTCGATCCCGCAGCCGCTGCTCGATCAGCTCGCGGAAGGCGGCCGCTTGCTCATCCCGATCGGCGATCGCGACGAGCAGAAGCTCGTCGTCGCGACGCGCAAGAACGGCAAGATAGAAATGCACGACGAGGCGCCGGTCCGGTTCGTCCCGCTGGTCGGGCATCATGGCTGGACGCCCGGCGGCGGCAGCGGCGGCAGCGGCGGTACCTGATGGAGCTGCACGTCCTGGTGCGCGGGCGCGTGCAAGGCGTGGGGTTCCGCTGGTTCGTGCGTGAGGTCGCGCGTGATCTTGGTCTCGCGGGTTGGGTCCGCAACCGTGCGGACGGCACCGTCGAAGTCGCCGCCGCCGGCGAACCGCAGATGCTCGAGCGCCTCCGCGACATGTTGCGCGCCGGCCCCACGGGCGCGAGTGTTTCCGCGGTCGACGACGTTCGCGATCCGCTGCGCGAGGAGCGCGGCGACTTGAGCCGACCGTTCACAATTTTGAGATGACGAGATGCCTGAACTCGACACGTCCGGCATGATCGCGAAGCGAGCGGCATCGCTGATTCGCGACATTCCCGATTATCCCAAGCCGGGCATCGTGTTCAAGGACATCACCCCGCTGCTGGCGGATCCCGCGGCATTCGCGGCCGCGACTCGCGCCATGGCCGAGCCGTTCGCGCGCTCCGGCGTGACGCACGTCGTCGCGATCGAGAGTCGCGGGTTCATCCTCGGTGGGCCGGTCGCGCAGCATCTCGACGCGGGCTTCGTACCCGTCAGAAAGCCGGGGAAGCTTCCGTCCGAGACCCGGCGTGAGCAGTACGACCTCGAGTACGGCACGGACGCCGTGGAGATTCACGCCGACGCGACCGACGGCCGCGCGCGCGTGCTGATCGTCGACGACGTGCTGGCGACCGGCGGCACGGCGGCGGCGACGTGCCGACTCGTCGAGTCCCTCGGCACGACGGTCGTGGGCTTCACGTTCCTCGTCGCGTTGTCGTTTTTGCCCGGCTTGGAGCGACTCTCGTCGCGGCCCGTTCGCACGCTGGTCACGTACTGACGTGGCGGCGGCTCGACATGCACTCGCTCGTTCGCCGCTACATCAAGACAGCGATCGGATTTCTGGTCGTCGGGCTGGCGATCGGCGGCTGGATGATCGTGCGCCGCGAGTTGTCGGGCGCGTCCGCTTCGCCGTACGAGACGAGCGCGCACACGCATGCGATCTTCGTCGGCTTCGTGATGATGATGATCCTCGGCGTGGCGCTGTGGCTCTTTCCGCGACCCGACAAGACCGACACACGGTACCGGCCGGCACTCGCCGAGGGAGCCTATTGGCTGCTCACCATCGGGACCGGCGTCAGAATCGTCGGCGAGCTGCTGCGAATGGCAAGCGGCACGCTGTGGCTCCGCGCGACGGTCGCCGCGAGCGGCCTGCTGCAGATCGTCGGCATACTCGTCTTCTTTTACACGATGTGGTCGCGCATCCGGGCGGTTGGCAGCCAGGCGCGCGAGGCGAAGGGCGAACGATTCTGACCCGTGCCCGTCGGAGGGAGTATTGAAGCTGTTCGTCTATGTCGCGATTGGTGCGGCGATTGGCGGTGTGGCCCGGCTGGCGCTGTCCGGATTCGTGCAGCAGCGCGCCGGCGCCGATTTTCCCGCCGGAACGCTGGTCATCAACCTCACCGGCAGCTTTCTGCTCGGGGTGCTGATTCGGTATGCACTGCAATCCGCATCGGTGAGCCCGGAGATGCGCGCGATGCTCACGACCGGATTCTGCGGCGGCTACACGACGTTCTCGACCTTCAGCTACGAATCGGCCGTGCTGCTCCAAGACGGAGAGTATGGTCGCGCCGGATTGTACGTCGCGGTGAGCGTGTTCGGAGCGCTGCTGGCGACATTCGCCGGATTTGCCTGCGCGGAGTGGCTGCTGCGCCTGCGCGCGCGCGTCTGAGTTCGGACACACAACGGGGCGGAGGAGCCATCGTGCACGGATTCAAAGGTGAGCGCGTCCTGATGCGCATTCACATCGGCGAGCGTGACAAGTACAACGGCAAGCCGCTCTATCAGCAGATCGTCGAGCTCCTGCGGGCGCGGCACTACGCCGGCGCGACGGTCTTTCGCGGGATCATGGGATTCGGGCCCACGTCGAAGCTGCACACTGACCGGTTTCTCGAGCTGTCGGTCGATCTGCCGATCATCGTCGAGTGCGTGGACACCGAGGAGCGTGTCCAGGCGATTCTGCCCGAGCTGGACGACATGCTGGGTGGAGGGTTGATCACACTCGAGCGCGCGCGCGTGATCATGTACCGGCCCGAGCTCGCGCCAGGCGAACGCCCCGAGGGATGGGCCATCGACACCGATACGTCTGGATGACGCCCGCGGGGCGCCCGCGCAGGACCCGAGTCAGCTCGGTGCGTGCATCGCAAGGCCGGGCGCGTCGGTGCCGACCATCAGGTTATCGGCGCGCGGCTCCGCGGCCTCGAGCGCAACGAACATCCGGACGAGGTCGGCCAGCGAGGACGCCTGCATCTTCGCCATGACATGGGCGCGGTGCACCTTGACCGTCTTCTCCGTCGTGCCAAGCACCGCGGCGATCTGCTTGTTCAGGCGTCCGGACGCGACCGAGCGGAATACCTCGTGTTCGCGCCGGGTCAATCGGTCTGCTCGCGCCCGCAACTCCCGCAGCATTTCAGAGCTGGCGCGCTCATGCCGCGCGACACTCGCCGCTCGTGCCAGCGACGACAACAGCGTTTCCTCGTCGCATGGCTTCTCGAGAAAGTCCAGGGCGCCGTTCCGCAGCGCGCGAACCGAGGTCGCGACGTCGCCGT
The DNA here is from genome assembly GCA_035492735.1 of Gemmatimonadaceae bacterium. Lineage (GTDB taxonomy): Bacteria > Gemmatimonadota > Gemmatimonadetes > Gemmatimonadales > Gemmatimonadaceae > JAQBQB01. Next base: position 36,582 of record DATJIZ010000237.1, read on the forward strand.
GCCCGGTCAGGAAGACCGTCGGAATGCGCACGCCGCGCGCATTGAGCAGCGACTGGAGCCCGAGTCCGTCGATCTCCGGCATGCGCAGATCGACGAGCAGCACCTCGGGCTGCCAGCTCTCGAGCGAAGACAAAAAGGCCCGCGCTGACCGAAAGGTGTTCACGGTGTGACCGGAGAGCGAGAGCATCCGAGCGAGCGAGTGCAGGACTGCCAGATCGTCATCGACCACCGCGATTCGCCATCCGCCGTCTGATCCATCCAATGAGGCGTGCATTTGTACGGCCCCGTGTGCGAGGTGCGCAACCCGGAATGCGCCGTCGCGTTCCCGTAGGTTCTTCGAACGTAAAATCCAAATCCCGCCGCGAGTGTCTCGATGCGTGGACCGGCGTCGGCGAATGCGCGGGTCCGATACGCGCGACGTCGGAAACTGCTGAGTGGTGCTCTGAGACTGTAGTAGCCGCGGTCCGGGCGGCGGCGGTGTTGGACGTTGGTCCAATAGACCGGTCTCGGCGGCGGGCGTCTTTGGAGAGGTGTCGCGTCGGCGCGGACCTCGGAACGGCGCGATGCCGGGGCCGGCGCGCCGCGCAGTGACGAACCTCGTGGGCGCGTGACGAAGGTATTGGACCATGGTCCAAGCCCGCGAGGCTTCGGAGCGGCCTATACGGTGGAATGCCCTTGTTCGGCGAGGCGGCCATGACGAGTTCCTCGACGCGTTCCTCAACGAGTGACGGCGCGAGACTGGTGAGCCATCGGAGATCCGCGCGACGCGTGGTATACGCGGCGCTCGCAACGACGGCTGCCTATTATGTCGGCGCGAAGATCGGATTCGCCCTGAAAGCTCCGCCGGAGCCCATAGCCAGGCTGTGGCCGCCGAACGCAATCCTGCTTGGAATCCTCCTGCTCACGCGTGTGCGGATCTGGCCCGTGATTCTCCTTGCGGCGCTTCCCGCCCATCTCGCCGTCGAGCTGGGGAGCGGCGTACCACTTCCGATGGTGCTCTCCTGGTACATCAGCAACTGCACGGAAGCGCTGATCGGCGGCGCGGCCATTCGGTGGATGATCCCGCGGCCGGTGCGGTTCGACACCTTCCGTCGCGTCGGCATCTTCGTCGTGCTGGGCGCTGGTGTCGCGCCATTGCTCTCGTCGTTCCTCGACGCGGGCTTCGTGCACTGGCAGGCGTTCGGCGCCGACCCCGAGTTCTGGTCGGTCTGGCGAGCGCGCCTGTTCTCGAACGTATTGTCGAACCTCACGATCGTTCCGGCGATCGTGCACCTGCGCAGCGTTCGCCTGTCGATGCTGGAGGCGGTGAACCGGCGGCGGCTCCTCGAAGCAGCGCTGCTCGTCGCCGCATTGTTCGTGGTATCGCTTCTCGTGTTTGGTCGCCAGTCGCCGCCGCCGCTCAAGGCGTTCGTGCTTCTCATGGTGCCGCTGCCTGTTTTGATGTGGGCCGCCGTGCGCTTCGGCCCCGCGGGGGCGAGCGGGTGCCTGCTCGTGTTCGACCTGCTGTCCATCCTGGAAGCGCTCCACGGCAACGGTCCCTTCGTCGGCTATTCCGTGCGACAGAACGTGCTGTCGCTGCAGCTCTTCCTGATCGCCACGTACGTTCCGATCATGGCGCTCGCCGCGGTCATTCGCGAACGCACGATGGCCGAGGAGGAGGGGCGGCGACGGCAGGAACGGCTCGATCTCGCGATCGCCGCCGCGCAAATGGGAACGTGGGACCTCGACGTGGTCACGCAGTTGCTCACGCTCTCGGCGGAATCTCGCCGGATGTACGGGCTGTCCGACGCGGAATCCACCGTGCCACGGCACGTGTGCGAATCGCGAATCAGTGCGGTGGACCGGTCCCGAGTCGCCGAGGCCGCACATCGTGCAGTGGCTCTCGAAGCGCCCTACGAGGCAGAGTTCATGGTCGAACGGCCCGACGGCACCAGGCGATGGGTGCTCAGCAAGGGGCGGGTCACGTTGGACGTGGCGGGTCAGCCGACCCGGATGTGTGGAGTTCACGTCGACGTCACCGACCGGCACCTGGCGGAGACGTCGCTGCGGCGTGAAGCCGAGCTGCGCCAGCGCGCCACCCAGCTGCGCGAGCTCGCCGACGCGATGCCGCAGATCGTGTGGACGGCTCGGTCGGACGGGCGAATCGACTACGTGAATCAGAAGTGGTATGAGCTCATCGGCGCCGCGGCCGGTGAGCTCGACGAGGACGTCTGGCTCGCAACACTCCATCCGGATGACCGCGCGTCATGGCGTAACGCGTGGCGATCGAGCGTGCGCGAGGGGCGGCCGCACGAGTGCGAGGCCCGATTCTGGTCGGGACGCGACGCCACCTACCGTTGGCAGCTCACGCGTGCTCTCCCCGTGGCCGATGGGGAGGGCAGAGTAGCCCGGTGGTACGGCACGGCCACGGACATCGACGATCGGAAACGCGCCGAGCACGCGCTGCGCGAGAGCGAGTCCAACCTTAGAGTGCTCGGGGAAGAACTCGAGGCGCGCGTGGTCGAACGGACTCGTGAGCTGGAGCGCATGAATCGCGCGCTCATCGGCGAGATCAGCGTGCGCGCGAAGACCGAGCTGGCGTTGCGTGCATCGGAGGAGTGCTTCTCCAAGGCGTTCCGCGGCAGCCCGGAACCCATTTCGATCATCCGCAGCGCGCAACGTGACATCGTCGAGGTAAACGAGGCCTGGGAGCGCATGTTCGGCTTCACCCATGACGAGGCGGTGGGCCGCACCATCGAGGATCTCGCGATTCGCGTCAATAGCGCCGACGCATTGATGATGGAAGGGCTCCTCGTCGAACACGGACACCTGCGGGAGTTCGAGGTGGATGTTCGGAACAAGAACGGCGAGGTGCTGCGCGCCGTTCTGAGCAGAGTGACGGTCGAGCTGAACGGGGAGCCGTGCTTCATCACGATGACGCGCGACATCACCGAGCGACGACGCGCCGAGCACGAGGTCGAGGCACAGCGGCGCCAGCTCGCGCACCTCGGACGGGTCGCGCTGGTTGGCGAGCTGTCAGGGGCCTTGGCGCACGAGCTGAATCAGCCGCTGGCGGCGATCCTTGCCAATGCCCGGGCCGGACAGCGGCTGCTCAAGCTCGATGAGCTCAACCGGCCCGAGCTCCGGGCGATTCTGGACGACATCGCCAGCGACGGATTGCGCGCCGGCGCGGTGATCCGGCGCGTCCGTACGATGCTGCGAAAGGGCGAGGCGGAGCCGCAGCGGCTCATCGCAAACGAAGTCGTCGACGAGGTGCTCGATCTTGCGCGCAACGACCTGCATCAGCGGGCCGTCACGGTGGACGTGCGCTACTCGCCCGCATTGGCGCCGATCAAGGTCGATCGAGTCCAACTGCAGCAGGTGATTCTCAACGTGGTCGTGAACGCTTGCGAGGCAATGGCCGAGAAGCCGCTCAGCGCTCGGCGTCTGGTCATTTCCACGCTCAACGACGACGGCCGCGTCAGATTATCCGTTGCGGACTGCGGGACTGGCATCAGGACCGATCCGATCGACTCGGTGTTCGA
>DATJIZ010000238.1:0-9619 GCA_035492735.1 Gemmatimonadaceae bacterium
GCGGCGATGTCGGCGCCGCCAATGCGGTCGAGCATCGAGCAGATCGGCGCGGCGACGCTGATCAACGACGCCTACAACTCGAATCCGGGTTCGGCGCGCGCCGCGATCGAGTTGTTGTGTCATGCCGGCGCGGGTCGGCAACGCGTGGCCATACTCGGCACGATGCTCGAGCTGGGGTCGCAGACGCCGCGCCTGCACGAGGAGGTGGCGCGGCACGCGCTCGACTGCGGCGTCGAGGTCGTGGCGGCAATCGGCGAGTTTGCCGCGGCGCTGCAGCGGATCGCGCCGGGTGAGCAGCACGTCATCGTGGCGGCGGACGTCGATGAGCTCTGGCGGCGGCTTGCGCCGCGCCTCGCGGCCGACGCCGTTATTCTCCTCAAGGGCTCGCGTGGAATGCGACTGGAGCGTCTCGTCGGGCCGATCACCGAGTGGGCGCGACAGCAGGCCGGAGTGGCGCCCGCCACAAGTTGATCGAACCGACGACCCACCATCTCTCGTCACCTCGTGCTCTACCATTTCCTGCTGCCATTCGCGAAGCAGTTCAAGTTCCTGAACGTCCTCACCTACATCTCGTTCCGGGCCGTGGGCGCCGCGGTCACGGCGCTGCTCCTGTCGTTCATCGTCGGCCCGATCATCCTGCGCGCGCTCAAGCGGCAGGCAGTGCATCAGGTCGTGCGCGAGGGCACGCCGGAGTCACACGCCGGCAAGGGAACGACGCCGACCATGGGCGGCTTGATCATCCTCAACAGCGCGCTGATTTCGGTCGCGTTGTGGGGACGCTTCAGCCTCAGTCATCCCTATCTGCTCATCGCCATCCTCGTAACGCTGTGGATGGGGATCATCGGTCTGCTCGACGACTATCTGAAGATCCAGCAGAAGAAGCGTGGCGAGAAGAATCGCGGGCTGGTCGAACGGTACAAGCTCACCGGACAGATCATCGCCGGCCTCGCGCTCGGCTGGTATCTGTGGCAGCATCCGCTCTCACCCAATCTGCCGGGCGCGTCTACGACGCTCCCGTTCTTCAAGTACTACATCGTCACGTTTCTGGCCGGCTTCGGCTGGGTATATGTGGTGTTCACCACGTTCATCCTCACGGGGACGAGCAACGCCGTGAACATCACCGACGGGCTCGACGGACTGGCTGCCGGTCTCGCGGCGATCGCCTTCGGGACGTTCGCGATCTTCTCGTACATCATCGGGCGCATCGACTACAGCAGATTCCTGCTTCTGTTCTATCTGCAGGATTCAGGTGAGCTCACGATCTTCTGTCTGGCGATGGTCGGCGCGCTGATCGGCTTTCTGTGGTTCAACACGCATCCGGCGCAAGTCTTCATGGGTGACACCGGATCGCTCGCGCTCGGCGGCGCGCTGGGCGCGGTCGCCGTGCTCCTCAAGTCGGAGTTCGTGCTCGCGTTCGTCGGCGCGGTCTTCGTGGCCGAGATGCTGTCGGTCATCGTGCAGCGGTACGTCTTCAAGTATCGGCGGCGGCGGTACGGCCTCGAGTACGCGCAGGCGCACCGGGTGTTCCGGCGAGCGCCGCTGCATCATCATTTCGAGGAGCTGGGTTGGAAGGAGACGCAGGTCGTCGTACGGTTCTGGATCATCGGAATTCTGTGCGCGTTTTTCGCGCTGAGCACGCTCAAGCTTCGGTGAGGCCGTGAGCGGGATGCCGAATCTTGCCCTCCGCCCCGAATGGATCAGGGGGGAGATCGCCGTGGTCGGATTGGCCCGCAGCGGCCGCGCCGCCGCGCTGTTGCTCGCGCGCGCCGGCTGTCGCGTGTACGCGTCCGATCTCGGGCGGTCACCCGAACTCGACGAGACCGCCCGCGCGCTCGAGCGAGACGGAGTCCACGTGCAGCTCGGCGCGCACGATCTCGAGCGGCTCGCACGCTGCTCTCTCGTCGTCGCGAGTCCCGGGGTACCGCCCGATGCGCCGCCGTTTCAGGCGGCGCATCGGGCGGGGGTGGACATCGTGAGCGAGATCGAGGTCGGCATACGATTTCTGCCTGACCTCTCGTACATCGCCATCACCGGGACGAACGGCAAGACGACCACGACGTCGATCGCCGGGCACCTGCTCGCGGCGCTCGGCCTGCGCGCATCGGCTGCGGGCAACATCGGGACGCCGATCACCGAGCTCGCGCTCTCGCCGACGCCGCCAAGCTGGGTGGCGCTCGAGGTCTCGTCGTTTCAGTTGCACGATACGCCGAGCATCAACCCGCGGGTCGGCGTGCTCACCAACCTCTCGGCAAATCACCTCGATCGTTACGCGACGGTCGACGAGTACTACGCCGACAAGGCGCTTCTTTTCCGAAATGCCACGGCGTCGTCGAACTGGGTCACCAACGCCGATGACGACGCGGTCCAGCGGATGGTCGCGCGGGTGGCGGGCATGCACGCGCGGTTCTCGGTTCAGAAGTCGAGCGATGCCTACCTCGACCGCGCCCAGAATATGCTCGTGGCGCTCGGCCATCCGCTGATTCGCCGCGACGAGCTCACGCTGCTCGGCGACCACAACGTCGCCAACGCGCTGGCGGCCGCGCTGGCGGTGATGATGGCGGACGGGGCGCACCGAACGCACCACGCGCTCAACAAGCTCCGCGACGGCTTGCGCAGCTTCCGGGCGCTCGAGCACCGCATCGAATCGGTCGGCGAGTTCGACGGCGTCACCTGGATCAACGACTCCAAGAGCACGAACGTGGCGTCGACGGTGGTCGCGATGCGCGGCATGACCCGCCCGACCGTTCTACTCTTGGGTGGTCGGCACAAGGGCGAGCCGTACACCGAGCTGCGATCCGAGCTCGCGCGAACCGGTCGGGCGGTGATCGCCTACGGCGAGGCAGGGCCACTGATCGAACGCGATCTCGAGGGCGTCGTGCCCTTGGTGCGCCTCGGATCGTCGTTCGAGGACGTGATCGCCACCGCGCGCGACCTGGCGCAGCCCGGCGACGTCGTCCTGCTGTCTCCCGCCTGTTCCAGCTACGACATGTTCGACAACTACGAGCACCGCGGTGCTGTGTTCAAGCAGCTCGCGGGCTCGGCCGCGCTTCGATGACATGGTGAGCGACATCAAACCCATTGCGCCGCCCAAGTCGATCGCGCCGCCGGCGGACGTGCGCCTGCGATGGCGCATGGGTCCGGAGGCCCGCGGGCTCGTGCTCATCAGTGCCGTGCTCACGGCATTCGGCCTCGCCGTGCTGTACAGCGCCAGCGCATTCGTCGCCGTGAACGAATACGGATCTGGCGCCTACTTCCTCATCCGTCAGCTCGGCGGCGTTGCCGCGGGGATCGTCGCCTTTGCCGTTGCCGCCAAACTCGATGCGGACCGTCTACGCGCCTGGGCCTGGCCGATCCTGTGGTTCACGATCGCAGCGATGCTTGCCGTCCTCGTGCTGCCTGGCCGCATCGCGCCGACGATTCACGGCTCGCGCCGCTTTTTGCTCGGCGCCTCGTTCCAGCCGTCGGAGTTCGGCAAGCTCGCCGTGGTCGTGTGGGTCTCGATGCTCATCGTGAAGAAAGGCGAGAGCCTCAAGCGATTCACCAAGGGCCTGATCCCGTTCGTCGTCGTGATCGGGGTGCTCGACGTGCTCGCCGCGCTTGAGCCGGATCTGTCGGTGGCAATGCTGTTCACGCTGCTCATGGCGCTCCTGCTGTTCGTCGGCGGCGCGCGCATGAGCCACTTCATCGCGCTCGCGGCGATGTGCCTCCCGGTCACGCTCACCAAGATCGAGAAGTGGCGCTACGCGTTTTCGCGGCTCACCGCCTTTTTGCACCCTGGCAACGCGCCTGAGGCCGTGAGCTTCCAGCTGCAGCAATCGCTCATCGCGGTGGGGTCGGGGGGCTGGGTGGGCCGGGGTTTTGGCGAGGGCATGCAGCAGGCCTTCTTCGTGCCATTTCCCTACAGCGACTTTGTGGGCAGCAACGTTGGCGAGGAGTGGGGCTTCGTCGGACTGGCCGGCATCACGATTGCCTTTGCCATGTACGCGCTGTTCGGCTTTCGAATTGCGCGACAAGCACGGTCACCGTTTCTGCAACTCGTGGCCGTGGGCCTGACCTTTACGACCGTATTGACCGCGTTCCTGCACATTGGCGTCGTGATCGGACTCCTGCCGACGACCGGGCTCACGTTGCCGTTCGTCTCGTACGGACGGTCGAACCTCGTACTGACGATGTTGTTCACCGGGATCCTCGTGAACATCGGCAGTGCGCGGGAGCGTGTCATCGGGAGCTCGGCCACCGACCCGCTCGCCGCCGCGGCCTGAACTTCGGCACGGCACGCCCATGACCCGGATCGTCTTCGCGGGCGGGGGAACGGGCGGCCACCTGTATCCGGGCATCGCGATCGCGCGCGCACTCGTCCGCGCCCGACCATCGATCGAGCCGTACTTCATCGGCGCGCTGCGCGGCATCGAGCGCGATGTACTGCCGAGGACGGGATTTCAGCACCTTCTGCTGGACCTGCACCCGCTGTATCGCCGGGACTTCTGGCACAACTGGCGGACGGTCGCCGGAGCGGCGGGCGCCTGGCGTCGTGTCGGCCGAATGGTTCGCGAAGAGCGGCCGGCGCTCGTCGTCGGCACGGGCGGATACGCCGCGGGCCTCATGCTCGCGTACGCCGTCGTTCACCGCATTCCGATCGTTCAGCAGGCGGGCGACAGCGTTCCCGGACTGACGGCGCGATTCTTCAGCCGCTGGTCGCGCCAGGTCTATCTGAACTTTCCCGAAGCGGCGCGAGCGCTCCACCCGTACGATCCGCACGCCTTGATCGACACGGGAGCGCCGATCGAACCGCCCACCGCTCCACGCCCGGATCGGCTGGCCGCGCGCGTGCAGTGGGGATTCCCGACGTCGGGCGGGCGCGCGCTGTTGATCTACGGCGGCAGCCAGGGATCGCTCGCCATGAACCGGGTCGTGGCGGAATGGATCGACCGAGGATTGCCCGAACAGCTCTACGTCATCTGGGCGACGGGCCGCGCAACGTACGAGCAGTTCAAGCATTGTGAGGGAGCGCGCGTACGTGTCCGCGACTACATCTCACCAATGGCCGAAGCGTACGCCGCGGCCGATCTCGCGGTCGCTCGCGCCGGCGCGATGACGACCGCCGAGCTGTTCGCGTGGGGGATTCCGGCCGTCCTCGTGCCGCTTCCCAGCGCCGCGGCCGACCACCAAACTACGAATGCCGTCACGCTCGAACAGGCCGGCGCGGCACTCCACATTCCGCAATCACAGTTCACCGTCGAGCGCCTCGACGGCACGATACGCCGATTGCTCGAACAGCCCGCGGAGCTCGACCGTCTGGCGCGTGGCGCGGCGGCGCGCGCGCGCCCGGATGCAGCAGAAACGATCGCCGCGCAAATTCTCGCATTGCTCGACGCGCGCTGAGCTGGTTTCTATATTCCGGCTCCTCCACATGCATCTTCTCGATTCGAGCGACCCGCGCCCGGTCCACTTCGTGGGCATTGCCGGCGCGGGAATGAGCGCGCTGGCCGAGCTCTTCGTTCGTCGCGGCGTCGCCATCACCGGCTGTGACGCCAACTCCGCCGGCGCGCCCGACCTGACGAAACTGGGCGTCATCGTCGGGCCGCACGATCCAGCCCACGTCGATGGCGCGCGAGCGATCGTGGTCACGTCGGCCATGCCAAAGGATCATCCCGAGCTGGTGCGCGCACGCTCTCTGGGCGTTCCGGTCATTCGTCGCGCCGAGGCGCTGGGCGAGGTGACCGCCGGTCGCGAGCTCGTGGCGATCGCCGGAACGCACGGCAAGACGACGACGACCGTGATGGCGGCTACGGCCTTGGCGGCGGCCGGGCGCGATCCGACCGCACTGGTCGGCGGGCGCGTCGGCACGTGGGAGGGCAACCTCCGCGCGGGCGGCGACCGTCTGTACGTCGTCGAGGCCGACGAGTACGATCGTTCCTTCCTCGCGCTGTCGCCCACCGTCGCCGTGGTAACGAACATCGAGGCCGACCACCTCGATATCTATGCCGACCTGGCGGACATCGAACGTACGTTCGCTCAATTCGTGCGCGGAGCGCGAAACATCATTCTCTGCGCCGACGATCCCGGCGCCAACAAGCTGCCCACGCCAAGCACGACCGAGGTGATCCGCTACGCGATCGATTCCGCCGACGCGCGCCTGGTCGCGCGCGGCATCCAGTCGAGCGGCGGCGGATCGAGCTTCGACGTCGTGTATGACGATGAAGCGCTCGGCCGGGTCGACCTGCGCGTGCCCGGCCGGCACAACGTGCTCAACGCACTCGCCGCGCTCGGCGCGGGGCTCTCGCTCGGGGCCGACTTCGATTCGCTGGCGGCCGGGCTCGCGGACTTCGGCGGCGCCGAGCGGCGCTTTCAGCAGCTCGGCGAAGCGCGCGGCGTACTCGTCATCGACGACTACGCACACCATCCGACCGAGATCGCGGCCACGCTCGCGGCCGCGAGGTCCGCGTTCCCCAGCCGGCGGCTCATCACTGCCTTTCAGCCGCATCTCTATTCGCGGACCCGCGACTTCGCCCGCGAGTTCGGCTCATCGCTCGCCGGATCGGACGCGGTCTTTCTCACCGAGATCTATCCCGCGCGCGAGCGACCAATCGAGGGCGTGAGCGCGACGCTGATCGCCGATGCCGTGAAGACCGCGGGTGGCAGCCTGGCCTGGCGCGGCACGCGAGACGAGCTGGCGAACGCGCTCGCCGCTCTGGTACGGCCCGGCGACGTCGTGCTTACCGTCGGCGCCGGTGACATCACCCGGACGGGACCGGAGCTCCTCGAGCGGTTGCGCCGGGATGGTGCGCCGTGAGCGCGGAGACCGAAGCTTCACCAGAAGCGAAGACAGCGACTCCCGCTCGACTTGGCTTGCGGACGAGGCTCGCGCTGCTTGGGATTGCGGGCTTCCTCGTGGTCGCCTCGCCTCTCTGGGCGCCGCTTCTGATGCGGCGCATGGCGTTCTTCCGCGTGCGTCGAGTCGAAATCCTCGGCGCGCGCTACGCCGCACCGAGTGACATTCTGGCGAGGATGCACGTCGATACGTCGGCTTCCGTCTGGGATCCGACCGGTCCGCTCGCCAAACGTGTCGCCGCCAATCCGGAAATCGAACATGCCGACGTTCGCCGCAAGCTGCCGGGCACGCTCGTGGTCGACGTGACGGAGCGGGTACCGATCGCGCTCGTTCCGGCGACCGGCGGTTTCAAGGTCTACGACGACCGAGGCGTCGTGCTCCCGATCGATCCGTCCCGCGTCGCGATCGACCTGCCGGTCGCCGCCGAACGGGACGTTCCGCTGTTTCGATTGCTTGCCCAGATGCGCATCGGGCTGCCTCTGCTGTATGCTAGAGTGAGCGCTGCGCGCCGCGTCAACGGCAACCAGTTGCTGTTCGAGCTCAAGAACGGGGTCGTGCGAACGATGGAGGACGTGACCCTGGATCGACTCACCGACATCGAACCCGTCGAAGCCGACCTCGGCCGTAAGCAGCTGCGTGCCGCTGAGATCGATCTTCGCTACCGTGACCAAGTGATCGCCAGACTCCAATGAATGAACGCCTAGTCGCTGGGCTCGACATCGGGTCGGCGAAGACGACCGCCATCATCGCCGAGGTCGAGGGCGATCTTCCCAGGCACCCCACTATCAAGGTGCTGGGTGTAGGGCAGGCACGCACGACCGGGCTGCACCTCGGCGTGGTCTCCGACATCGAGGAGACCACGCGCTCGATCAAGAAGGCGATCCAGGACGCGGAGCGGATGGCTGGAGCGACCGTCGAGGACGTGTACTGCGGGATCGCCGGCGAGCACGCGCACGCCATGACGAGCAAGGGAATCGTCGCGATCAGTCACGACGAGATCGACAAGACCGACGTCGACCGGGTGAACGAGGTCGCGCGAGCTCAGGCGATTCCGCCCGATCGTGAGCTGCTGCACGCCATCCCGCAGGAGTACACGGTCGATCGGAACGCCGGGATTCGAGACCCGATCGGCATGAGCGGCACCCGGCTCGAGACCGAGATGTACCTGGTGACGGTTGGCAGCTCGCCGCCGATCCACATCCGGCGGTCGATCGAGCGGGCCGGGTGCAAGCTGCGGGAGCTCGTATTGGCCCCCTTGGCGAGCGCCCTCGCCGTGTTGACCGAGGACGAGAAGGAGCTTGGTGTGGCGCTGGTCGAGATGGGCGCCAGCACGACGAACGTGGCCGTGTTTCACGAGGGGAAGATCCGGCACCTCGGTACCGTGCCGTTCGGGGGCAAGAATGTGACGCGGGACATCGTCCACGGCCTGGGCGTCACGCAGGCCGACGCCGAGCGACTCAAGGAGCGTTACGGCTCAGCGTACGAGCCGCTCGTCGATCCAGGCGAAGTCATCCAGCTTCCGAGCACCCAGGCGCAGGGCGAGCGCCACATTCCGCGGGAACTACTCGCGCACATCATCCATCAACGAATGGATGAAGTGTTCGATCTCGTGCAGCAGGACATTACGACGGCCGGCTACGCCGGAAAGCTGAGCGCGGGCATCGTGCTCACCGGCGGCGCGGCGGCAATGCAGGGCGCCGCGGAGCTGGCGAACGACGTGTTCGGCACCGGGGTGCGGGTGGGCGTGCCGTCAGAGAACCTGAGCGGACTGCTCGACTCCGTCGAGTCGCCGCGGTTCGCGACGGCTGTCGGGCTGGCCCTGTACGGCGCCAATCGAATCGCGCTGGGCGGCGTCGCCGGCGCGCGGCGCATTCCGCTCGGCAAGGGCATGGAAGGGATTGCCGCCAAGGTCAAGTTCTGGCTGCAGGACTTTTTCTAGTTTGCTGATGCGGGATCGCTAAAGCATCTCGCGATGCGAGTTGTCGCAACATCGCGAGGGTCGGGCCACGGGCACGCAAGTTGGACCAACGGCCTACGAGCATCAAATTTCTGGTCACGCCGGTCGCGCTGTGGAAAAGACTGCACTGCCGGCCACCGTGATCATTTCCCTGGCGTGTCGTCTAAAAAGGGGTAGTGGGAACGCCAGAATGCATTATATTGCGCCTGCGTTTCGAACCGCCCGCCGCGCAATAGGCCTGACCCCGCAGCGGTTCGATGTTGGATCCCTCCTCGCTGGCCCGATCACACCACTCCGAAGTACGGACCGTTCTCAATGATCTTCGAGTTCGAAGAGAGCGCGACCCAAAACGCCCGCATGAAGGTGGTCGGTGTGGGCGGGGGCGGCGGCAATGCCGTCAACCGAATGATCGACGAGCATCTCGAAGGCGTCGAATTCATTTCGGTGAACACGGATGCCCAAGCCCTGCTGTCGTCCAAATCCGACATCAAGGTGCAGATTGGCAAGAAGCTCACGCGCGGCCTCGGTGCCGGAGCCCGGCCGGAAATCGGCCGTCAGGCGATCGAGGAGAACCGCGACGAGGTGGGCCGGACCCTCTCGAGCGCCGATCTCGTATTCATCACGTGCGGCATGGGCGGCGGCACGGGAACCGGCGCCGCGCCGGTCATTGCCGAGCTGGCGAAGGAAGCCGGCGCGCTCACCGTCGGGATCGTGACCAAGCCTTTCCTGTTCGAGGGCCGCAAGCGCATGCGCCAGGCGGAGCAGGGCATCGCCGACATGCGCAAGAACGTCGACACCATGATCGTGGTGCCGAACGAGCGCCTTCTCGC
>DATJIZ010000239.1:0-15381 GCA_035492735.1 Gemmatimonadaceae bacterium
GGGCTGTGGTCGGCCACGGTGACGCACACCCAGTTGCAGACGCCGCTCGTGACCTGCGGCGTGGCGGTCAACACGACCAATCCGGTCGTCAGCAGCGCGGCTGAAGGCGAACCAGTCTGTAAGTAACGCGCATTGCGAAGGTGGGTCGTAAGGTGGGTCGTGGGGAAACAGCCCGGCGGAGCGGTCGCTCCGCCGGGCTGTTCGTCGCAACGGGCACTGTGCCGGCGATGTGAGTATTGTTCGAGAACCGCCGCCCGACCGACGACCACGCGTAGGGTGCGCGGATTCCACTCACCGCCCGATGCGAATGCGCCGATTCCTCTTCATCGCGCTGTTTCTCACCGTCGCCTGCCGAGATTCGACCCTCGGACCCGTCCAGACCGTGGATGGCCAGTGGTCGGCTCTGCAGAGTGGCTACTCCGTCTCGTTCACCCTCGCGCAGTCGGGCACGGCCGTGAGCGGGACGACGCTGATTGCCGGCGTGTCGGGGGCGACGGATGGTACCGTCTCTGGTACGTTCGTGTATCCCGCGCTGCATCTCGATCTGACGCTCAACGGGATCGTCGGCGGGGTGACCTACGACGGCACGATGTCGCAGACCGAGGCGAAGATATTCGGAAAGCTCAACGGCTCCGGCGTCAGCAACATCGAGATCGACGTTCGAAAGAAGTGAGCGTCGTCGTCGGCTGACGACGCGAACGGCCGCCGCGCATCGCGATGCGCGGCGGCCTTTTGATTATCGGCGCAGCGGCGCGATGATGGCGACGATGCGACGGTGCGTAGCTTGGCGCACATGCGGGCGACGCGTCGAGGAGTTCGGCCGAGGGGAGCAAGGTTCCCGCTTCGTGCAGGCTTCAGCCTGGTGGAGCTGCTCGTCGCGCTGCTCATCATCGATGTTGGACTCCTCGCGATGGCCGGCACGACGATCGCGCTCGTTCGACAGCGAACCGACCTCCACGCCCGCGCCACCGCGGTTCGCGCCGCCTCGACCCGCCTCGAGTGGCTTGGCGCCGCCCCCTGCGCGCCCACCAGCGGCACGGCGTCCTCGGCGGAGGTCGACGAACGCTGGAGCGTGCAGTTGGAGTCGAACGCCACACGCGAGCTCACCGACAGCGTGGTCTTCGGTCGCGACGGCGTGCACACCGTCGTCGTTCGGACGCGTCTGCCGTGTTGAGACGCCGGCCATGCCCCGCGCCGCGCGGGTTCACGCTCGTCGAGCTGCTCGTGACGATCGTCGTCGCCGGTGTGGTGCTCGGATTGCTGACGCTCACGGGACTGCGCCAGCAGCGGCTGCTCGCCGACTTGCTCGACGACGCGTCGCTCTCCGGTCAATTGCGCGACGCTGCCGCCCTGCTGCCGATCCAACTTCGCGCCGTGAGCGCCGCCGGCGGCGACCTCCGCGACGCGCGTGACACGGCGCTCGAGGTCCGCGGCACCATCGCCAGCGGCGTTGTATGCGACATCGCGAATAATTCGCTGATTCTCGCCGCGCCCACACCCGGCTCCGAGACATACGCGAGCTACGCGACCTCGATCCAGCCCGGCGACACCGCCTGGCTCTACGTCACGGGCGCGCTCGCCGACGCATGGCTGCCATACGCGGTGACGTCCGTGGCCAGCGCGAACGCCGGTCCATGCGCCGCGAGAGGACCGCGGCTCGGCGCCGATGTCGCGGGGCGCACGCGCACGGCGATCGCGCTCGACTCGGCGCCCGGTGCGCTCGCGATCGGGCGTCCGCTGCGCGTCACGAGGGCAGTTCGTCTCAGCCTGTACCGCTCCAGCGACGGGAGCTGGAGTCTCGGAGAGCGCGACTGGAATCCGTCGACGCAGCGCTTCAATGCAATCCAGCCGCTCGCGGGGCCGTTCCTCGCCGCGAGCTCAGCGGGCCTCGCCTTCACGTATCTGGACACGAACCACGCCGCGATGACGACGCCGCTCGTCGATTCGCGGGCGCCAGCGGCCATCGCATTCACCCTGCGTGGCGAGACGCGCAGCGCCGTGCGAGCGCTCGGCTCGTCGTCGCGGCAGGGCCGGCGGCTCGATTCGGCCCGCGTCGTCGTGCTGCTCCGAAACCGACGGTGAGCACGCCATGATTCGTCGTAGCGGCGTGGCACTCGCGGCGGCGCTCGGGCTTCTGGCGCTGCTCGGAATTCTGATCGCCGGCGCCGTGGCGTCGTCGACGGCCGCGCGGCGCGCCGTGTGGCTGGCACAGTCCGACGCGGTGCTGACGGCGAGCGCCGACTACGCGCTCGCCAGTGCGCTCGCGAGCTGGCAAGAATCTTTGCTGTTCGATCTGCCGCTCGGTGTTCCTCGCTCGGTCGAGTCGACGATCGCGCAGACGGTGCCGGTGCACGTCGCCGTCACGACGACCAGACTGCCCGACGGCGTCCTCTGGCTCGTCGGCGACGCGTGGACCGGCGGTCTCGATCAGGGTCGGCGGCGCTTTGGTCTGGTCGCGCGATTCAACGTGCCTGGTCGGCCTCCGCTCGCCGGCATCGTGGCGCGCGGTGGAGTGAACATCGCCGATGGTGTTCGGACGGCCATCGATACGAGCGGTGAGGTCGATTGTGCCGCGGCGCGCGACGGCCCGAACGTGATCGTCGCGCCGAGCAGCCCGTGGACGGCGTCGGACAGCGTCCGCGTGTCCGTCGATGCGGGCGCCGCCGATTCCGCCACCTACTATCTGACATCGCGGCAGGTCGCGTCGCTCGACAGCGCGATCGGCGTGCGGCGAGTGGCCGGCGATACGACGATCGCGGGCGGGAGCTATCAAGGAATTTTACTGGTCGACGGCGCGCTGCGAATCACCAGGCCATTCGTAATCGTCGGTCTCGTGATCGCGCGAGGCCCGATCGAGGCGTCAGACTCATTGCGCGTCACCGGTGCCATGCTGTCATTCGCGTCGTCCCCGCAAACGGCGATCTCGTTGTCGAGTGGCACGATCGACTACGCGCCATGCGTCGTCGCGCGCGAGCTGCGACGCGCATCTCCACCGCGGCCCGTTCGCGAGCGCAGCTGGTCAGAAATTTTCTAATTCGATGTGACTCTCATCACCCGTGCAAATGTAGTTGTCGTGCGTGTGCCAAGGCTGTTACCTGCGAGCGGGTCGGTCGTGTTCGGGTGGACGGTAGTACCGCGGTCAGACGCATGGTTGCAGCGCCCGACAAACGTGGACGATCGGGACGTCACCACCACCATCAGTCCACTGCTTCAGTGTCAACTCTCATGGGCCTATTCGGTCGAAAGAAGACAAGCGTTGGTCTCGACATCGGCTCCGGACTGATCAAAGTCGCCGTCGTCGACCACTCGAAGCGCGAGCCGGAGCTCGTTCGCGCGACGGTCACGCCGCTGCTCTCGGACGCGATCGTCGAAGGCGAAGTGATGGATCCCGGTATCGTCGCCGAAGCGATTCGTACGGCGATGCAGAGCGCCGGCGTCAAGTCGTCGACCGTGGTGACCGCCGTCGGCGGGCGCGACGTGATCATTAAGAAAATTCAAATCGAGCGCGTCAAGGAGCAGCAGGCGCGCGAGCTGATGCGATGGGAGGCGGAGCAGCACGTGCCGTTCGACATGGAGTCGGTCGAGCTGGACTTCCAGATTCTCGACCCCGATGGCGACGGACTCGAGATGAGTGTGCTGCTCGTGGCCGCCAAGCGCGAGCTGATCGAATCCAAGATGCGCGTCCTCACCGACGCCGGCCTCGAGCCGGCGGTCGTCGACATCGAGGCTTTCGCGCTGCACAACGCGTTCGAGCTGAATCATCCCGATGCGATGACCGGCGTCGTCGCGCTGCTCAACATCGGCCACGACGTCACGAACATCAACATTCTCGACGAAGGCGTGCCGCTCCTCACCCGCGATCTCACGGTCGGCACACGCCGCATCCGCGAGGACCTGCAGCGCGAGCGCGGCCTGTCGATGGATGATGCACAGAAGCTCATTCAAGGATACGACCGCTCGCCGCACCTCGATGCTGTCATTGAAGGCCGCGGCGAGGAGATCGCTGTGGGGATCGAGCGCGCCGCGGCGTTCGTCGCCCAGAATTCCCGGACCGGCAGCCTCCGCGCCATCTACACGTGCGGCGGCGGGTCGCGTATTCCGGGCCTCAATCAGATGTTGGCCAATCGCCTGCGGCTTACCGTGCGCCAAGCCAATCCGCTGGCGAACCTTCGCGTCCGCGATGGCGCGCTCGAGTCACTCGTCACCGACGAGATCGCGCCCCTCCTCATGATGCCGATCGGGCTGGCGCTGCGGCAGGTCGCATGATTCACGTCAATCTCTCGCCGGGCTCCGCCAAGAAAAAGAAGGCGGCGCGGAAGCAGGCCGTTGATCTCGGAGCCCTCACGACGGGGTTCAGCCTCAGCGGCCGCCTGCGTGACAAGTTCATGATTGGGGCGATCGCCGCCGTGGTGATCAGCCTCGGCGCCGTCGGCTTCCTGTACACGACGCAGAACGCCCAGGCGTCGGACCTCGAGTCGCGCCGCGATCTCGCGATCGCCGACTCGACCCGCTATGCCAACTTCCTCAGGGATCGATACCACGCCGAGGCGGTGCGGGATACGCTCCTGCGCCAGGTCAACATCATCCGAAGCCTCGACGACGACCGGTTCGTCTGGCCGCACATTCTCGACGAAGTGAGCCGCGTGCTGCCGCAGTACACGTGGCTCACCGCGGTCTCGACCAGCGGCACGCCGCAAGGCTCGATCAACGTCGTCGCGACGCCCAAGGTCGACACGTCGGCCGCCGGAAAGCGGCGCCACCTCGACCGACTGGCGACGGACATTCCCAAGGACCCGATCGGCGTCCGCATCCAGGGGCACACCGTCGACATCCAGGCGCTCACGCGCTACTGGAAGGATCTCGAGGCGTCGCCGTTCCTCACGAACGTGCAACTGGATCGGTCCGAGCTGGCGATGGAGCTGGGCAAGGAAGTCACGCAGTTCCAGCTCACGCTCGCCTACAACCGGCCGGACTCCACGATGATCCAGCGCGTGCCGCTCAGCCTGATGGTGAGGTAGCCATGGCTCTTCTTCCCCAGAACCCGCGTGACCAGAAGCTGGTGCTCGTCGCGATAGTGGCGATCGGTCTCGCCGGCGCCTATCAGCAGCTGGTCTGGAAGCCCAAGAGCGCGGAGCTGCAACTGCTCTCCGCGCGTCTCGACACGCTCGATTCGCTCAATCGCGTCGCCAAGGCCGATGTTGCCCGCGGCACGGCGACCAAGATGAAGCAGGAAGCCGACGAATTCGCGCGGCAGCTCGCCGTGCTCCGACGGCTCGTGCCGACGCAAAACGAGGTGCCGGCGCTCGTCGAGTCGATCTCGAGCGCGGCGCGCCGCGCCGGACTCGAGTTCTCCGACGTCCAACCGGACGGCATCCTGAGTGGCGACCAATTCGACACGTATCGCTACAAAGTGGCGGTGACCGGCCCCTACCATCAGGTCGCCGAATTCGTGTCGAACATCGGTGCGCTGCCGCGCATCGTCGTGCCGATGAACATGCAGCTCGTGCCCACGAACCGCGCCGGCGGGGAACTGAAGCCGCGCAAGAACGAGCAGCTGCTCGACGTGCACTTCCAGGTGCAGACGTACGTTGCGCACGCCCTGGCGACGGATTCCGCACCGCAACTGCCGGTATCGACCGGAAAGCCGGGGGCGCCATGACCCGCTTCATTCTATTTGCCGCGGCGATCACCGTCGCCGCGCCCTCGGCGCATGCGCAGGGTCCGCTCTCTGCCGCGAAGTCCGCCGCCCAAAAGGCGGCGAACGCCGCCAGCGCGCACGTCGAGGCCGAGCAGCGGCCCGACGTGCAGTCCGTCACCTCGCCGCGCGCTTCCCGGCCCGCGTCGCACCCCGCCACGCGTCCGACGCAGACGCAGACCGTCGAACACGCCGGCCAGCACCTCGATGTCGCGACCAGCGACACGAGCGCATCGACCATGGTGATCATGCGCGAACAATACGCGTACGCCCCCGACGGTCGCCGCGATCCGTTCTTCTCGCTCATGAGCACGGACGAGCTCCGGCCCACGATGAGCGATCTCCGGCTCACCGGCATCCTGTTCGATCCGGCGGGTCACTCGGTCGCCACGCTCCGCGACATCGGCACGAACGCGCAGTACCGCGTCACCACGGGCTCGACCCTGGGGCGCCTCCGGGTCTCGTCGATCCGGCTCAAGACGATCGTGTTCTCGATCGACGAATTCGGCTCAAACCGCCAGGACTCGCTCGTCCTCGGCGACTCCACCAAAGTGAGGGCAAAATGATTTCCCACCGGACGCTTGCATCGGCGATGCTCGTTGCGTTCGGCGCGACCGGCGCCCGCATTCCGGCCGCCGCACCGCTCCCACCCAACGACGCCACCGTTGTCGCGCTCAGCGTGGCGCCCAGCACTGGAGCCGCAGGACGCGCGGACGTCGTCATTCGCGTGGACGGCACGGTCTCGCTCAAGCACTTCATCCTCAGCAAGCCGGACAAGATCGTGATCGACATGTCCGGCGCCACGCTCGGGCTTCCCACCGGCGACACGTATGATGGTGGGGCGCGCGGCGGCATCAAGCAGATCCGCTACTCGCAGTTCACCAAGTCCGTCGTGCGCGTCGTGATCGCACTCGATGCGCCGCACACATATACGCTCACGCAAGCCGACGGCGAAGTCCGCATTCGCATCGACGGCATCAGCGGCGGCTTCCAGCCATGGGAGACCGGCAGCGCGCCGCGCGTCGTCGCCAAGGCGGAAACGCAGGAGCAGGCGCCCGCGGCACAGGCACCAGCCCAGCAGGCGCCGGCCAAACAGCAGCCATCGGCCAAACAACAGCCGCCGACCCAGCAGGCGGCGGCCGCGCAGCAGCCATCGGCAAAGCCGGAGCAGTCACCGGCCAGCCAACCGCCGGCGAGCAAGCAGGACCAGGCGGTGAAACCGCAAGCGGCAGCGCCGACTCCGGCGCAGCCAGCCGAGACCGCGGCGATGCAGGAGCCGGCCGAGTCCAAGGTCGCCATTCCCGCGACCCGCGACGCGTCCGCCGCCGCCAAGAAGCAGTCGCAGGAGCCACGCATCACCGTGAACTGGGAGAACGCGCCGATCAACGACGTGCTTGGCGTGTTCGCCGCCTTCACCGGCCGTACGATCCTGCCCTCCAAGGGCGTGGTCGGAACCGTCACGGCGAACATCACGAACCTGCCGTGGGACACCGCGCTCCGCGAGATCATGAACGCGAACGGCTACGACGTCACGATCAATCCGGACGGCGTCATCATCGTCGACACGTTCGAGAACATCGCGCAGCGTCAGGCCACCATTCCGCTGCAGACGCGGAACATCCGACTGAATTACGCCCGTGCCAAAGCGGTTGCGCCGATGGTCTCCGAACGCCTCACGCGCAACTGCCCGATGACGGCCTCGGTCGCGTCGCAGGCGCCGATCGCGCAGCCCACGCCGGGCGCGCCGACGGCGCAGCCGGTACCGCAGGTCGGCGTCGTGCAAAGCTTCGCGTGCCCGGTGCGCGGCACGGTCACGGCCGACACCATCACCAACAGCATCAGCATCACCGACATTCCGTCGGCGCTGGTCGACCTGCAGAAGTACGCGCAGAGCCTCGACCTGCGGCAGCCGCAGGTCAACATCAAGGCCAAGATCATCCTCGTCGATCGCACGACGCTGGAGGGCTTGGGTCTCCGCTACGACCTCGGCACGCGCGAACAGTTCTTCAACGACATCATTCCGCGACTCGACTCCACCGGCAAGCCGCGGACCGATCCGGGACAGATCCTGCTCGGTGGAAACACGGTGTCGGCGATCGCCAACGCGACGGCGCGCATCCCAAGCGCCGCGCTGCAGCTCGTGTTCTCGACGGCGATGGGCAACTACGACTTCAGCACTTTCCTCGAGGCGCTGCAGCAGAACACGCTGCTCGACGTCCAGGCGGAGCCGAGCGCGAGCGTCCTGAACAATCGCACGGCCAATCTCACCGCCGGCACGCAGGTGCCGATCCGCGTGATCGAAGCCGGGGCGGGGAGCAACAATCAGGGCAACTTCCCGCGCGCCACGGTCCAGATGCAGCAAACCGGCGTGATCCTCACGGTCACGCCGCAGATCACCGCGAATCACCAGATCCAGATGCGCGTCCACGTCGAAAACTCGGACGTCCAGTTCCAGTCCAACGACGTCGGCGCCGTGTTCCCGACGCAGAAGGTCGACAACGAGGTGCTCGTCGGCGACGGCGAGACCGCGGTGATGGGCGGTTTGACGCAGACCACGGTGAACGTCTCGAAATCCGGCATCCCCGTGCTCGTCGATCTGCCGATCATCGGCCATCTGTTCGGCGTGACCAATCGGACGGAGTCGAAACGCGACCTCCTCATCCTCATCACGCCACACATCATCGACGAGGGCGAGCAACCCGCCCCCGCGCCGAGCCGCCCGTAACGAACGACTTCGGAGTGACGTGATATGACTCGCTCAACCTGGACCCTTCCCCGCATCGGCGCCATCGCGGTATCCGTGATGGTGGTCGCGAGCTGCGACACGCGCATGTCGAGCGTGACGCAGCCGGGGTCCTCGACCTCGTCCTCCAAGACGGGCGCGAAGGGCCCATCGATCGCCATCGACTCGCCGACCATCGGCGGGTTGGTGAACCTCGGCGATTCCGTCTTCGTCAGCGTGCACCTGCACGATGACAAAGCGCTGAAGAGCATCGTAGTCAGCGGCGTGACGCAGTCTGGCAGCGTCGACCTCGGCACCTTCACGCAGAAGCCGCGGTACGCCACGATCACCGTGCCGGCCACCGGCACGTTCCGGTCGGGCCTTCGCGACACCACCATCCGTCGCTACCTCAAGCCGCTCATCCCGCTCGACACGACGCTCGACAGTCTCGTCGTGTTCGTGACGGCGCTCGACAGCCTCGGCGTGTCCGACACGGCACAGGTCGCGGTTCACATCGTCGCCGGTCCCAAGGTCAGCATTCTGGCGCCGACGAACGGCGACAGCGTTCCGGCGGGCGTGGGTCTCAGCATCTCGGCTCGGGCAACGCACCCTGACGGCATCAGCCGCATCGATGTCCGTGCGCAGGGCGACGCCAACTGGCCCACGAAGCTCGACACGACCATCACGCAGATCTATACGAACAGCCCGCGCGACGTGACGTTCTCGCCCGTCGTGCGCATTCCGGCGAACGCGCCGATTCGGGGCAAGATCGTCGTCACCGCCTCATCGGTCGACATGGACCGGCAGCCGGGGTCCGCCGCGCCAGTTGCGGTCTACGTGCGGAACGCTACCAATGCGCAGCCGCGCGTGACGCAGGTCGTGCTTCCCAAGAGCGAGTACTCCGACTCGGTGAGCGTCAGCGCGACCGGCGATGGCATCGCCACGGTCGGCCTGATCATCCGCGACACCACCGGCACCATCGTGCAGCGCGACTCCGTCCGCTTCGCGCCGCCGTACAACGCGAACATGCAAACGAACGTGCCGCTCGATCTGCCCAAGACGTTCCAGGGCGCGAAGCTCGGCGTCACGGCATTCGCAGTCGACCAGGCCGGCCGCATTGGCTACGCAGTGGCGCAGACCACGCAGGCCGCCGAGGGGAACCTCGCGAACGCGCGCATCGATTCCACGCTCGTCGTCTACGGCCGCACGTACCCGCTGCCGCACGCCGGAGTCGTGGGCGACGTGGCGGTGGATGCGGCGCACGGCCACGTGTTCCTCTCGGCCACGGACTACAACCTGCTCGACATCTGGCAGACGTCCGTCACCGGAAAGGGCTTCACGGCCAACAGCATCCCCGTCGGCTCGCTTCCCTGGGGCTTGTTCGTGAGCAACAACACGGACACGCTGCTGGTGGCCAACTCGGGCGGCACGAACATCAGCCGCGTCTTCGTCGGCTCGAGCGATCCAACCCAGCTGCACGAGGATCTCGCCCACCGCGTGCTCACGCGCAACACCTACGTCTACGTGGTGCACTGGGTGCCGGGTCAAGCCGGGTCTGGCAGCAAGCTCAATATCGAGGGCCCGATCAGCTACGCCGATCGGCCGCAATACATCGCGCAGTCCGCCGGTGGCCGCATCTTCTATTCGACGCGCCCGACCGCGACGGCGCCCGCCGGCACCATCCGCTGGCTCGATCCGTCGCTGCCCGTCCCGGATCCGCGCCAAATCTGGCAGTACGGTACGATCGTCAATACGCAGGAGATCTTCTGGGCGGTCTTCAACGTCGACTCGATGGCGGTGGGGATCGCGGGACCGACATCGACCGCGTCCGATACGCTGTACGTGTGGGATCACCCATATGGGCAGAAGACCGGCGTGATCATGTCCGCGGACCCGAATCCGATGAAAGCGATCTCGGACCTCGTCGCGCAGGGCAGTGATGCCGAGGCCGTGTTGCGCCTGGACATTGCCACACTCCCGCTGCAGGACACCACGTTCGCCGCGGCGAGCGGAAATCGGCACTGGGTTGGGTTCGGCGAAGGCCACTCGACCGGCGCGGGCCGTGTCATCATGGTCGCGGACTCCACCGGCGTGGCACCCAACTTCTTCTCGCCACTCGTCACGATCAGCGACTTCACGGACAACGCTTCGGAAAGAGTGTTCGGTCTGGCGCTCGATCGCTCGGGCGGCACGGTCGCCGCGCATGGCATGCAGTCGTACTTCGGAGCAGTCGAGGAGCCGTTCCACCTCCGTCTGCAGGGCAAGTACGACTCCTTCGACGACGGCGCCGGCATCGCCTTCCACCCGAACGCGGACGGTACGCTCACACCGCAGGACCAGCGTCTGGCGTTCGTGGCCGCGGCCAGCGGACAAATCGAGGTCGTCGACATCGCGTACTACACGAACCGCGCTCGGCTCATGCTGAAGCACCCGATCTACGGCCCGATCCGCGCATCGCTCCCGATGCCGGGCGACCCGGCTGACGTGGTCCTCAAGCTGTTCGCCGTGAGTCGAGACGGCCTGATCGTGGTCGATCTGACGTCGAGAGACATCAAACCGGGACCGTAGCGGCGAGCGACAAAGCGCAGAACCGACAAACGACGGAGCAGGCCAAGGGCACAGCTCCCGAAGCACGAGGGCGGTCGACAGCCTGAGATGCGTGAACGCCGAACGGCGGGAAAAACCGGATCGATCCGGTTTCTCCCGCCGTTCGGCGTTCGCCCTTATCTTCGACCAATGCTTCTTCGCTTTACCACTGCCGGTGAATCGCACGGCCAAGCCCTCGTGAGCATTCTCGAAGGCATGCCGGCCGGCCTGCCGCTGCTCGCCGAGGACGTGAACGTCGAACTGGCGCGCCGCCAGCAGGGCTACGGGCGCGGTCGGCGGATGCAGATCGAGCGCGACGCGGTCGAGTTCCTGGCCGGCGTTCGCGCCGGCGAGACGATCGGCTCGCCGATCGCGATGCTGATCCAGAATCGCGATTGGAAGAATTGGCAGGAGATCATGAGCCCGGCGCCCGACCCCCTGCCCCCGGAGGCCGAAGCGGACGATGTCGCCGTCGGTGCGCCGCGCCTGCGCAAGCGGGCGGTCACGCGCGTGCGCCCAGGCCACGCCGATCTGACCGGGCTCCTGAAATACGACCGCGACGATGCCCGCGACATTCTCGAGCGCGCATCGGCGCGAGAGACGACGGCGCGCGTCGCCGCAGCGGCCATCTGTAAGCGTTTTCTCAAGGAGTTTGGCGTGTGCGTCGCGAGCCATCTCGTCCATCTCGGCGGCATCGACGCGGCCCGGCCGGCCGAAATGCCGGCCGATATCAATGCCGCCGCCGACGCGTCGCCGCTTCGAACGCTCGATCGCGCGGCCGAAGAGCGGATGATCGCGTACATCGACGAGGTCAAGCGCGCGGGCAACACGCTCGGCGGCGTTTGCGAAGTCGTCGCCGACGGCCTGCCGGTCGGTCTGGGCTCACACGTGTCGTGGGATCGGAAGCTCGACGGACGCATCGGCGCCGCGATCATGTCCATTCCCGCGGTGAAGGGCGTCGAGATCGGGATGGGCTTTCAGGCCGCGCGCGTCACGGGCGCCGAGGTGCACGACGAGATCGAGCCGATGGCGAAAAGCCCGCGCACCGGCAACGTACGGCGAAAGTCCAATCGCGCCGGTGGCCTCGAAGGTGGCATGACGACCGGCGAGCCGCTCGTAGTGCGCGTCGCCATGAAGCCCATCAGCACTCTCATGCGGCCGCTCGGCACAGTCGACGTAGCGACCGGCGAGGCGGCCGCCGCGGTCGCGGAGCGGAGCGATGTGACCGCTGTGCCGGCAATGGGTGTGATCGCGGAAGCGATGATCGCATATGTGCTCGCTGATGCATTTCTCGAGAAGTTCGGTGGCGACTCGATTGGTGAAACGAGGCGCAACTATGAGTCCTACCTTTCACACGTCGCATCCCGGATTGGAGGCTGATCCGCGGATTCCGCACGTCATCCTCGTTGGCCTGCCGGGATGCGGGAAGACGACGGTCGGTCGCTCGGTCGCCGAGCGACTCAATCGACCGTTCCTCGACCTGGACGAGGAGATCGAGCGGCGTGAAGGCGAGTCCATCGCCCGGATCTTCGGCGAGCGCGGTGAGGCGCACTTCCGGCAGCTCGAGCGGCAGCTCACGGAAGAGCTGCGCGAGCGGGGCGGCATGATCGTGTCCCCGGGCGGTGGATGGATCGCGAACCCGGGCCTGGTCTCGCTCGTCCGTCCCCCTGGACGGCTCGTATACCTTAGAGTGCGTCCAGAGACGGCGCTCGCGCGTTTGGGGTCGAATCGCGCGTCGCGACCGCTGCTGTCACGGCCCGATCCGCTCGCCGAGCTCCACCGTCTGCATGTTGCGCGGCGGGCTGGTTATGAGTCTGCCGATTGGATCGTCGATACGGAACTCCATGGCTTGCAAAGGGTTATAGATGAGGTAGCGGGGTTGGTCTTGGCGAGAGGCTAACGGGTGGTTAGCCTTCCGCTCCACTGAGCCGGCCCGCCTGGTTGGTCCGCGCGACGAAAGCGATTGGTTCGACAAGGAGAGGATCGGTGCCGCACGCATCGGATTTCCTCCCCTTCTTGCTTTCCGCCACTGTGGGCAAGTGATCGACCGGGGACGTCAACGGGAGCACTCATGACTTTCAGGGTTTTGGGTCCGCACGAGCGAGGGCGCTTCGCCCCGGACGCGTGGGGACATCTATTGGCATTGAGCGGCTCGGGCGCGCTGAACACCGCGGAGCTCGAGCACATCATAGAACGCGCACTCATTCAGATCGACGGGCGCATCGCGCTGGACGACCTGCGTGCCCTGCTTCAGGGCGCCGGGTACCTCGACTCGGGCGACGGCGATCAAAACCAGACGATTCACTGAGCATGGCAACCCGGAAGTCCGCGACCAAGTCGCGCAAGACGACAAAGACCAAGGCCGCGGCCAAGGCGACGGCTCGCCGCGGTGGCCGCAAGGCCGTCGACGCCACCGTCGAGTTCGGCGACGGCGACCACACCCCCGGCAGCGCGCTCGTCATCGTCGAATCGCCGGCCAAGGCGAAGACGATCGGCAAGTACCTCGGCCGCGGCTACCGCGTTCGGGCGACCGTCGGCCACATCATGGACCTGCCCGAGAAGAAGCTCGGCATCGACGTGGACAAAGGCTTCACGCCGGAGCTCGTGCCCATTCCCGGAAAGGAAAAGACGATCGCCGAGCTCAAGAACGCGGCACGGGACAGCCGCGAGATATTCATCGCGACCGACCCTGATCGGGAAGGCGAGGCGATCGCGTCGCACGTCGCCACGCAAATCTCGCCCAAGAAGGGGGCGCTCTCGGTACCGATCCGGCGCGTGCTCTTTCACGAGATCACCAGAGACGCGGTGCGCCTGGCCATCGAGAACGCGGGAAAGATCGACAACAAGAAAGTCGAGGCCCAGCAGGCCCGCCGCGTGCTCGATCGGCTCGTCGGCTACAAGGCCAGCCCGGTGCTTTGGAAAACCGTAAAGAAGGGTCTGTCGGCGGGCCGCGTGCAGACGGTGGCCCTGCGTCTCATCGTCGAGCGTGAGCGCGAGATCCGCGCGTTCAAGCCTGTCGAGTATTGGACCATCGAGGCGTTGCTCGAGAAGGACAAGCAGCAGTTCACCGCCAAGCTGCACCACATCGACGGCAAGAAGGCGGAGATCTCCAATCAGGCGGACGCCCAGCGGATCCTCGACGACCTCGCAGCCCGCCGCACCTTCGACGTCACCGAAGTGAAGCGGCGCGAACGGCGCAAGAATCCCTCGGCGCCGTTCACCACGTCGACCCTGCAGCAGGAAGCCGCCAAGAAGCTGTCGTTCGGTTCCAAGCGCACGATGCGCGTCGCGCAGGATCTGTACGAAGGTGTGGAGATGGGCGACGAGGGCGCCGCCGGTCTGATCACGTACATGCGCACCGACTCGACGCGCGTCGCCGAGAGCGCGGCCGTCCAGGCGCGCGAGTATCTCCGCACGCTGTTCGGAGAAGCGTTCGTCGCCAAGGCGCCGCAGCTCTACGGTGAGTCCAAGTCCAAGAACACCCAGGATGCGCACGAAGGGATCCGCCCCACCGATCCGACTCGGCGTCCCGAGACCGTCAAAAAGTATTTGAGCACGGACCAGTTCAAGCTGTACCAGCTCGTTTGGCAGCGCTTCATGGCGTCGCAGATGTCGCCGGCGGTCTTCGATACGACCACCGTCGACTTCCTCATCGAGCCCGAGCGGGAGCGGCCGACCGACTTGTCCGTCGTGGGAAGCATCGGCCGTCCCAGCTATCTGTTCCGCGCCACGGGCTCGATCGTGAAATTCCAGGGCTATCTCGCGCTGTATCGCGAAGGCCGCGAGGAAGGCGAGCATCGTGCGCTCGAGGACGAGCAGGCGCTGCCGCCGGTCGAAGTCGGCGAAAAGGTCCCGTGCAAGGCGATCACGCCAAGCCAGCACTTCACCGAACCGCCGCCGCGCTACTCGGAGGCCAGTCTGGTCAAGGAGCTCGAGCGCCTCGGCATCGGACGGCCGTCGACGTACGCGTCGATCATCTCCGTGCTCGCCGATCGGCGGTACGTGGAGCTGACGCAACGCCGGTTCTTCCCGACCGAGCTTGGCGAAAGCGTCGAGAAGGTGATGGTCAAGCAATTTCCGGACATCTTCAACGTGGACTTCACGTCGGAGATGGAAGGAGAGCTCGACAAGGTCGAGGAGGGCGATCTTGGCTGGCAAAAAGTGCTCAAGAACTTCTACTCGCCATTCGCCGCGCGACTCAACAAGGTCGACGCAGGCGCGCTGATCGCCGAGGCATATGATCTGTCGGGCGTGTCGGCCCTTCGCTGCCCTGACTGTGGCGGTCGTCTCGAGCCGCGGGGCGGCTTCTTCGGGCCGTTTCTCGCCTGCGAGAACCATCCCAAGAAGTGCAAGTACACGCGGCCGATCAAGGGTGAAA
>DATJIZ010000240.1:0-7186 GCA_035492735.1 Gemmatimonadaceae bacterium
TGCGCGTTGACCACGCTGTCGGTCTGCGCCTGCTGCTTGGCCGCGGTCGCCGACTTGGCAGAGTCGGTTGCCGCCGGGTTGCGCGGCGGAATGAAGGTCGTGAATTGGGCGCGTCCGACTCGCGGCAGGGCGAGGGTGAGCGCCAACAGAATCAAACGACGGTACGACACGGTTTCCCTCCTTGGCCTCGTTGGCCCAAAGGGCATACCGTGGGCCATGCCCGGCGCGCGGCGCATGGCACGCAAGTACAGGCGAACGGGGCTGTTACTAGCTTTCAGCATTCGCTGTGGCATTGCCGCTGTTGCGACCGTGCAACAGCTCGCGTGGCCGACTCTACAGGAGAAGGAATGCTACGCGTCGCAAGACTGTGATGCCGTCGATCGTCTAAGGGGTCTCCTTCTTTGGCCAGGCAGCAACGATCGCCGCGCCGATTTTGCCGAGGCTCACCTGGGCCTCGTTGTCGACCAGCCAACGGATGTCGGTGTTCTGCTTGGTGAACCCGCACGTCACGACCCGCGACTGCAGCCGGAACAGTGCGCACTCGGTGCGCACGGAGTCCGTGGCGCCTGTCTTGTGGGGCGCGCTCACGCCGTCGAGATACCGCTGCATCGATTCGCCATCGGCATTGTTGCGCAGGATCTCGAGCATCGACGAATCCGCGGCGGGGCTCACGGCCTTGCCCTGGGCCAGCAACTCGAACAGGTGCGCCATCTCGTTCGGCGTGCTCACACCGAGGCCATACTTGATCGAACTGTCCATGGCCACACTGGCCAGCCGCAGGTAGACCTTGGAATGCACCTTGGTGTGCGGCAGGCCGAGCGCTTCCATTTTCTGCCACACGCGGCGGATCGCGATCTTGTCGAGGATCAGGTTCGTCGCGGTGTTGTCGCTCAAAATGATCATGAGCGCCGCGGCATCGTGAACGCTGAGCTCCATGCCCGGGTGCATGAACTGGAGCACGCCGCTCCCGGGAACCTGGTCGATTTTGAGCACCGTGAGCGGGTCGTCGAGCGACAGCTCCTTCTTCTCCGCCAGATCGTAGAGCGTGACGAGGATCGGCACCTTGATCAGGCTCGCCGTAGGGAAGGTCTCGTCGCCGCGCAGCGACAGCCGCTCGCCGGTGTCGAGGTTGAGCACCGAGTAGCCGAGCACGCCGTGATGCGCCGCGGCGATCGCGTCCAAAGTTCGATGGAGCTTCGCCGTGTCGGCGCGGACGAACGATCCTGGCGACTGTCCGTGCGCGGTTGTGGCCAGTCCGATGATCGACGCGAACGACATCACCCAGCGTTTCATGTCACGGTTCCTCGCTCGTGTTCGTGCTGCTCCCACGCACCGTCATGCAGTATGTCGCCGATCATGCGCACGGCGCGCTCGATCTCGGCATCGCTCGTGTAGAAGTGCGGAGCGATGCGAACGCCTGCGTTCGGACGGTAGTCCACGATGACGCCGTTGGCGAGGAGCGCGCGGGCGACTCCCAGCGCGTGCGGCACGTCGAGGGCGACCGTACCGCCGCGCTGCTCCGCGGAACGCGGGGCGGAAACGCGATAGCCGTTCGCGTCCGCCAGTTCGATCAGCCGCGCCGTCTGCCGAATGCTCTTTTCGCGAACGCGCTCGATGCCCGCACGACGGACGAGCCGCGGCCCTTCGATCGCGGCGAAGAGCGCTGGAATCGGCGGCGTGCCGTTGAGCCAGCGCCAGGCGTGGGCGGCGTACTGCATGTCCGGCTCGAAGCCGAACGGCCGCTCGTGCGCCTGCCACCCGGTGAACGATGGCGCGAGACGGCGGCTGACATCGGGCGAGACGTAGAGAAACGCGCCACCGGGTCCGCCGCACAACCACTTGAGCACGCCGCCGCTCAGGAAATCCACGCCGAGCGCTCCCACATCGACCGGCATCACGCCCACCGAGTGAAATGCATCCAGCGAAACGAGCGCGCCGACCGCGCGCGCGCGAGCACAGATCGCCGCGACGTCCATGATGAACGCCGAGCGAAAGAGCACGTGGGATATCGCGACGAGCGACGTGTGCTCGTCGATGGCGTCGAGGACGCGCTGCGTGTCGATGCCGATGCCGTCGTCGCTGCCGACGACCTCGATGCGCGCGCCGAGCCGCGTGGCCAGACCGTCGTACACGTATCGAACGGACGGAAAGTCGAGCTCCGTCATCACGATCTTGTCGCGTGATGCGGTATACGGGACGGCGCTGAGCACCGACGTCTGCGCGATGGTGACGTTGGGCAGCATCGCGATCTCGCCCGGCTCCGCGCCGATGAGCGGTGCGATCTCGTCGCCTACGCTCACGGGCATCTCCCACCATCCGTTGGCCCAGGCGCGCACCCCGAGCTCCGCCCACTGATCGACGTAATCGGCGAGGCGATCGGGCACGCCGCGCGGCATGGCGCCGAGCGAGTTCGATACGAGATAGGTCGTTCGCTCGAGGATCGGGAACTCGGAGCGAAACTGGAGGAGCGGATCGATCACGCCGAGGTTTCCGCGCGGGCGGCTCGACGCGCCGGCAGACTCGCGACATAGACGACGACCGCCAGCGCGATCATGACGAGCACCGACTTCCATTCGTCGGCCGACAGGCCACTGAGCAGCCACACGATCAGGAGGATTGCCAGTACGGGCACGACCGCGGCGAACGGAACGCGGAACGGCGCGGCCTCCTGCCGGATACCGCGCCGGCGCAGCTCGAGCACGGCGGCACAACATGCAGCATACACGATCAACACCGAGCCGTTGGCGATGAGCACGAGCTTCTCGAAGCTGCCGCTCGCCGCGAGAGCGATCACCAGGACCGTCTGAATGACGATGGCCACGTACGGCGTTCTGAATCGCGGGTGGATCCAGGCGACAGCCGCGGGCAGAAAGCCGTCGCGTCCCAGGGCATACAGCATGCGAGGGCCGGCTAGAGTCATTCCGCTCACGTAGCCGAACATGGAAATGATCGTCCCAAGGAGGATGACCATTCGGCCGGTCGGTCCGAGGACCACCGCGGCCGCTTCGGCCAGCGGTGTCTTCTGGCCCGGAAGCGCGGACCCGAGCAGGCCTTGGGCCACGATCTGGATGGCGAGGTACACGAGCGTCACGATCAGCATCGCGATGAAGATCGCGCGCGGCACGGTATGCGCCGTGTCTCGCACCTCGCCACTCGGCGCCAGCGCGGTCTCGACGCCGAGGAACGCGAAGATGAGCACGATCGAGGCACGGGCAACGTCGCCCGCGGCCGGTGCGCCGCTCCATGCCAGGTTCGCGCGCCGGATTCCCGTGACGCCCACGACGATGAGCAACGCCAGCGGCAGGAGCTTCGCAATGGTCATGACCGCGTTGAAGCGGCTCGCGCCGCGCACGCCGAGTACGTTCAATGCGCCCAGCGCGGCGAGGATCACGACCAGCGCGATGGTGCGTGCCGAGCCGGCGGCGAGCGTCGGCACGGTCGCCACCAGCGCGTCGGCGAAGAACGATGAGACGGCGGCGGTAGCGACGGTGATGCCCGCCCAGAGCGTGGCGCCGGTGATGAATCCAACGAACGGACCGAAGGCCACTTCGACGTACGCGTACAATCCGCCGGTGAGCGACACTCTGCTCCCGGCTTCGGCAAAGCACAGCACGATCAGGCCCATGGCCGCGGCGCAGACGACGTACGCGATGGGCGCCGCGGCGCCAAGGGTTCCGGCCGCCGCCGCCGGGAGACGGAAGATTCCGCCCCCGATGGTTACGTTCACGATGCCGGCGGCCAACCCCCAGGTGCCCATGGCGCGGACCAGCGCTTGCTCGGATGTAATGCGGCTCACAGTGGCCTGCTGTGCGGAGGGATAGCGATGTGACGACGGATTCACTGGTGCGCCAACGGCGACACGGGGTACAACAAGTAGTACGGCAACAACGGGTACAAGAGTAGGAACGGTGCGACTCGCGCGCTACCATTCGGTTCGGCTTCGATGACTCACGCAACTCGCAGAACGGCGCTCGTCCTTGGCGGCGGCGGCATGAAGGGCTTCGCTCACATCGGTGTGATGCAGGCGCTCGAGGAGCGCGGCATCGTGCCGACGTCGTACGCCGGTACGAGCATCGGTGCGCTGCTGGCCGCGGCGCGTGTGGGCGGCATGTCGATCGAGGAGATCGCCGCCCGCGCGACCACGATCCGGCGGCGCGACCTGTTTCGAATCAATCACTTCGGCATGCTGATGGAGCGCATGCGGTCGCCATCGATCTACCTGGAGGATCCGCTCCGTGACCTGGCGCGCGCCGTCGTGCCGGCCGGCACGTTCGAGGAGCTGACGATTCCGCTGCTCGTGAATACGGTGGACATCGAGCGCGGCCAACAGGTGATCTGGGGTGCACGGGGGCTGCGCGACGTCTACGTCCAGGATGCGGTGTACGCATCGTGCGCGTTGCCGGGCTACTTCCCGCCAGGCCGCGTCGGTGGACGCCTGTGCGTCGATGGCGGCGTGATCGACAACCTGCCGGTCGGCATCGCGTCGCTCGACGCGGACCTCATCGTCGCCGTCGACGTGGGGAGCAGCGACCTGCGGCCGATCGCCGACGCGATGGCCCTCGGGTTCGCCAACATCTACATGCGCGCCGCCTCGACGATGATGCACGCGCTGCAGCAATTTCCGTTGACGCACTGGAATGGGCCGCCGATGGTGCTGGTGCGGCCGCACTGTGGCGAGGATTGGCTCAGCTTCACGAACATCCAGGCGACGATCGAAGAAGGTCATCGCGCGGCGCGCAAGGCGCTCGAGGACATCGACGCTTATTACGAGCAGCCCGGCGGCGTGTATCCGCGCCGGCGCGTGGAGCTGGAGGTCGAGAAGGAACGGTGCATCGGCTGCGCGATGTGTGTGGCGCTCGCGCCGAGTCTCATGGGAATGGGACCGGACGGCAAGGCTTACGCGCGCACGCGGACCGTCGATTGGTCGCCAGCCGACGGAGACTTCGTGAACGCCTGTCCGACCAGCGCAATCGCGACGCGGAAAGTCGAGCGCATCGTGCCGCTCAAAGCCGGGGAACGCGGAGCAGCATGAGCGGCGCCGGGGTTCAGGGCCGCGGTGCGCCGTTGAGCTCGAGCGCCTGACGCGCGATCCGCTCGTACGCATCGACGGCGCGATGGAGCTCGTCGATCGAGACGTGCTCGTCGTCGCGGTGGGCAACGTGGATCGAGCCCGGACCGAACAGATACGGCGTGCCCCAGTTGGCGAGCTTCGGGATGTCGGTCGCGAACGCCGCCACCGACGTCGCGAAGCCGTCGACCACACCGAGCTTGACCGGAGGGACGACCGGCCCCCACTCGAGGGTCGCGCGGCCGGCTGCCCAGCGTTCAAAGACTCGAATCATGTCTTCGGGCGGCGTGACGAGCCGGATCATCAGCCGTGCCTCGGCCGACGGGGCCACCACGTTGTCGGCGACACCGCCGGATATCGCGCCAATGTTCACCGTCGTTTCGCCAAGCAGGTCGTCGCGCGGCAGGTCGATCGAGTCCAGTTCGGCGAGCAGGTGCACGAGGTCGGCCGTCGCGGAACGGCCGAGGTGCGGGTAGGCGGAATGTGCCGCTTCGCCGACTGTGCGAACGATGACGCGGATCGCGCCCTTGGTCCCGAGCGCGAGGGTGCTCTCGGTCGGCTCTCCATTCACGAGAATGCGATTGGACCGCGGGACGACGCCGCGTGCGATCGCGTCGTTGGCCGCGTGGGCGCCGTCGTGCGTCACCTCTTCGCCGACCACGAAGAGCAACGCGATCGGCAGGCCGGCCGCGCGCAGACGCTCGGCGGCGCAGATCATGGCGGCGGCAATGCCTTTCGCATCGCAGGCCCCGCGACCGTGCACGCGTCCATCGTCGAGCCGTGGCGGGATGAACGGTGGAACAGTGTCGAGATGGGTCGAGAGCGTCACGAGCGGCGCGTCGGCCGCGGTGGCGAATAGATCGTGGCGGTCATCGGCGACCGGGATGCGCTGCGTGCGCCAGTCTCGCTCCGCGAGGTAGCGACCCAGCCAGGCGACCACGTCCTGCTCGCGACCGCTAGTGGAGTCGATGGACATGAGCTGCGTCGTCAACTGAACGGGATCGCTCGGCATATGCATGCAGGCAAGATCGACCAGCCCCGGTCGCTCGCGCAACGCTCCCGGACCCTCCAGCGGCGATTCGCGCATCCCGCGCAGTCCGTGATCCGGGAACGTTAGTAGTCGCCGCTCGCTC
Source organism: Gemmatimonadaceae bacterium (assembly GCA_035492735.1). GTDB lineage: Bacteria > Gemmatimonadota > Gemmatimonadetes > Gemmatimonadales > Gemmatimonadaceae > JAQBQB01. The sequence goes on from DATJIZ010000240.1 coordinate 6,202, forward strand.
TTGCGCGAACGCCCGGACGGCCATATTGGTTATTAACCATATGGTCAAATCGCATGGTTAAGAAAGAGGCCGCCCCGGCGCGGCACGACCGCGACACCGAACGCCGCATCCTCGACGCCGCGCACGTCGTCTTCGTGCGACGCGGCACCGCCGGCGCCCGGATGCAGGAGATCGCCGAGGAAGCCGGCGTCAACAAAGCCCTGCTCCATTATTACTTTCGCAACAAGAACCGGCTCGCCGAGGCGGTGTTCCGCCAGGTCGCGACCGGCCTCTTCGCGCGCGCCGGCGGCATCCTTGGCGGCGACGACGACCTCGAGACGAAGATCAGACGCATCATCGCGCTCTACCTCGATCAGCTCACGCGCACCCCGTACGTGCCAGGCTACGTGATCGGCGAGCTGACGCAGCATCCCGATCGCGCGCAGCAGCTGCTCGACGCCGTGCGCCAGTTCCGCGACGAAGCGCACGCCCCGGACTTCATTGCCGCGCTCGCGCGCCAGCTCAGAGCCGAAGCACGCCGCGGCGCCATCCGGGCGATCACTGCCGAGCAGTTCATCGTGAATCTGGTCTCGCTCTGCATCTTCCCGTTCGCCGCGAGGCCACTCGTCGCCACCGTCCTGCAGCTCGATGATCGCGGGTTCGCCCGATTCATCGCCGAGCGACGACGAACCTTGCCGACGTTCTTCCTCAACGCGCTCCGACGATGAAACTGGCGCGACTTCCCTCTCTGCTCGGCGTCGTCGTCTCGCTGCCCGCTGCCGCCCAGCAGTCCTCCGCCCCGCCGCGCGATTCGCTGCGCCTGTCGGCGCTGCAGGCCGAAGCGCTGTCCGCCGACCCGCGGGCGCGCCAGCTCGCGTTGCAGGCGCGGGCCACGTCGCTCAACCTGCGCACGCTGGCCGCCGAGCGGTTGCCGGCGCTCTCCGGCACCGGGCTCGCGCAATACCAGTCGGCCGTCACGCATGTGGCGCTCGCCGTTCCCGGCCTG
>DATJIZ010000241.1:0-7488 GCA_035492735.1 Gemmatimonadaceae bacterium
GGGGACCGATGAATGGCTACGCGATCGCGCAGTGGGTGCGCGAGGCGACGAAGGGCGACATCCAGCTCGAGGAGGGCGCGCTGTATCCTGCCCTGCACCGCATGGAGCACCGCGGATGGATCGACGCGGAGTGGGGCCTGAGCGAGAACAATCGGCGCGCCAGGTACTACCGCCTCACCGCGCTTGGCCGCCGAATGCTACGCAAACGCACCGAGAGCTGGGAACGTCTCGTCGCCGCGGTCGGCGCGGTGCTCACCACCGAACGCCGTCCAACCTGACGGAGCCGCGATGACGCCGACCAACGAGCCCAAATGGCGCCGTTATCTCCGGCTGGTTCGCCACGACCCGGCCGCCGACCTGGATGACGAGCTGCGCGATCACTTGCAGTCCGCGATCGACGCGCTCATCGCGCGCGGCATGACCGCGGCCGACGCGCGCGCCGAGGCGCTGCGGCGATTCGGGAACGTCAGTCGCGTGCGCCGCGAAGTGCAGCGTCTCGACCAGCACCATCTCGCACGCGCGAATCGGCTGTCGGCGGTGGAGAGCGTCGTGTACGACCTGCGCCACGCGGCGCGTGGCCTGCGACGGAACCCGACCTTCACCCTCGTCGCGGCAATTTCGATCGCGCTCGGCGTGGCGGCCAACACGACCGTGTTCTCGGTGGTGAACGCCGTGCTCCTGCGGCCGATTCCGGGCGCGCACGCGTCGAATCTGGCTCGAGTCTATGTAAATCACCACAGCCCGTTCGACTGGCGCGACCTGCGGTGGTTCCGCGACCGCGCGACGTCGCTCGAGGAGTTGGTCGGCGAGCGCTACGACGCGATGTCGTTCCGCGCTTCCGGCAGGGACGAAGTGGAACGGGTTCACGCGTCCTACGTGACGCGCGGCTTCTTCCACGCGCTCGGCGCGCGCACTGCGTTGGGCCGAACGTTCGACGTCGACGAGACACAACGCGCCGATGCGGTCGGCCTGCTCGGCTACGCGTTCTGGCAGCGCCGGTTTGCCGGCGACTCCTCCGTCATCGGTCGTCGCGTGCTGTTGAGCGGCTACCCGGTCACGATCCTCGGCGTGGCGGCGCCCGACTTTCGCAGCTCGGTGATGATGTGGACGCCCGATCTCATCGTGCCGTTTGCGATCGCGCCGCAGCTCACCGGGCGACCGCTCGACGATTTCGGTGGAAGCTTCTACGCCACCGCGCGCCTCCGACGCGGCGTGTCGCGCGACGCGGCCGAGTCCGAGCTGCGCGGCCTCATGGCGCAGCTCGCGGCGACGGACGATCGGCGGTACGAGGGGATGACCGTGCGGCTCGACGACACGCGCGGCGTGAACGCGGAGTTGCGCGGCGGCGCAACCGCGGTCGCCGCGTTCATGATGGCGATGGTGACGATGGTGCTCCTCATCGCCTGCGCGAACGTCGCGAACCTGCTGCTCGGCCGCGCCGCGGCGCGGCGCACGGAGATCGGCGTTCGGATGTCGATCGGTGCAGGCCGCGGGCGGCTCGTCCGGCAGCTCTTGACGGAGGCGCTACTCCTGTCGGCGATCGGCAGCGCGCTGGGATTTGCGGCCGCGTGGGCGTTGACGCGAGTCATCCCGGCGATGTTGCCGGCCGAAGCGGGGCTCGACAGCGCCTTTTTTGTCCCTGATGGCAGAGTGCTGGTGTTCACCGGCGTACTCTGCGTCGCCACGACGCTGGCCTTCGGGACGATGCCCGCATTTTCGGCGGCAGCGCCGAACGTCGTCTCGCTGTTGAAAGGCGACGAGTTGCCGACCACGCGTCGACGAGGTGCGCTCGTCGTCGCGCAGACGGCGCTCTGCGTGGTGCTCCTCTCCGTTGCCAGTCTGTTTGCTCGCAGCCTGGCCAGCATGCGCGGCGTCGATCCGGGGTTTCGCGCCGACGGCGTGGTGGACGTCGACGTCGATCTCACCCTCACCAGCCCGTCGCTCGACCGCATGCACGCGTTCGGCGGCATCCTGCGCGACGCATCGGCCCTGCCCGGCGTCCGGTCGGCGGCGTGGGCCGCCGTGGTGCCGCTCAGCGGCAGCAACATGGAGACGGGCGTCCTGCCGGAAGGCATGCTCGCGACCAGCCGTCGCGACTATCCCAGCAGCTACTTCAACGTCGTCGGTCCGGGCTATTTCGAAACGTTGCGAATCCCGCTTCGTTCGGGCCGCGAGTTCTTGCGCACCGACGTGGCCGGCGCGCCGCGCGTGGCCGTGCTCAACGAGAGCGCAGCTCGCAAGTTGTGGCCCGCCGGCGGGGCGCTGGGCAAGCGATTTCATTGGGGCGGCTCGGACGGGCCGCTGGTCGAAGTCGTCGGCATCGTGCGCGATGCCGACTACGTGTCGCCGGGCGAAACGCCCAAGCCGACGATCTACATGCCGTACATGCAGGAGCAGCGCGGAGAGATGACGCTTCACCTCCGCACGGATACCGATCTGCCGTCGGTTCGGCGGGCGATTCGCGCCGTGCTCGACACCTGGGCTCCGGCCCTGCCACCGCCACCGGTCGTTCGCATGGCCGACGACATGGCGATCGCGCTCCTGCCGGTACGCGCGGGCGCGATGTTGATCGGCGCGTTCGGCATGTTGGCGCTCGTGCTGGCGGCGACGGGCATTTACGGTGTGGCGGCCTATTCGGTGGCCAGACGCCGGCGTGAGATCGGCATCCGTGCCGCGCTTGGGGCCACGCGAGCGCGACTCATCCGCATGGTGCTGTGGGAGAGCGGCCGCCGCGTCATTGCCGGCGCGGTGATCGGATCGCTGCTCACGGTTGCCATGGCAGCAGGGTTGAGCAGAGTCTTATACGGCGTACATCCCGTGGACCCAGTCATGTATGTCTCGGTCGGCCTGGTCAGTCTGGGCGTGGCGCTGTTCGCGGCTCTCGGTCCGGCGCGACGCGCCGCGGCCGCCGATCCAGTGGCGGCGATGCGGCGGGAATAGCGGTCGCTCGCCGGGCGGAGGCTGATGACCGTGTGTCGCTGGCATTATGTTGGAGGACAGGTCGGCAGGCGCGCCGAGCGCCTTTCCCCCCGACCGAGCATCGCCCACCAGGACACGATCTCATGGACAACCGCGATACCTTCACCGCCGAGCACCGTTCATGGCAGTGGGAGTTGGTGTTGCAGTACGAGGATGCATCGCTGCCCGCGACGTCGTGGAACGAGAACACGCTCGGCGTCATCGCCTCGTGGTACGCGTCGAACCTGCCGCGCGCGACGGCGACAACGCGGTACGAGGAGCACTATCACCGGAATCGCCGCCGCCTCACGCATCGGCTCGGCGGCGCGGCGGTGGACATGACGGCGATCGAGGCTCTCGACGCCGTGTGGGATTCGTTGTTAGCGCGGGCGCTTGAGGCGAATCCGAGTTGATCGTTCGGGTGCCGTGTCATTGGAGCCTCCCGGCGGGGCCGATTCCAGCCGGCGCCTTCGCGCTTTAGCTGACCGGGGGGCAGGCACGCCGACGTCGCACGGCTACGTCACCCGACGTATGCTCCCGGTGCCGCCGCACGCCATATTTGTCCCCTGCCGCCCGGCGCAGCGGACGTTGCGCGGCTACCCCACTGGTGACACGCCGAGGAACGATGCCGGACGAGACGAGGACGATCCCGCGCCGCGCGGTGGTGAGCTGGATCATCTACGATCTGGCTAACGTCATCTTCACGATGGGCGTGAATTCGCTCTACTTCCCGCTCTTCGTGCGGGCCGCGGTCGGCTCCGAGCGCGCCGACAGCCTGGTCGGCCGAATCAGCGCCGTCTCGATGGGCATCATGTTCTGCCTGTCGCCATTGCTCGGCGCGATGACGGATCGGGCGCGTAAGCGGATGCCCTTCCTGGCCTGGGCGACGATTCTCTGCTGCGCCGCCATCGCGCTCGTCGGCCGCGGACCGTTCGCTTTGAGCGCACTGTGCTGGGTGATCGCGAACGCCGGCTACCAGGCGGGCGTGCAGTTCTACGATTCGCTGTTGCCCGAAGTGACCACGGAGGCGAACCGCGGCCGCATCAACGGCATCGCCATCGGCCTCGGATATATCGGGTCGTACATCGCCGTCGGCGTCGGGCTGCTGATGACCTCGAAGTCGCACGCCTTCCCCTTTTCCAACTACTTCCTGTTCGTCGGCCTGGCGTTTCTCGCCCTGGCGATCCCCTGCTTCGTGTTCGTGCGTGAGCGAGGCAACGCCAATCCGCGGCCGATCTTCACGTACGGCGCCGTTGCCGAATCGCTCCGACAAACGATTCAAACTTTGAAGTCAGGCAACCGGTTTCCGGGACTGCTGCGGTTCCTGATCGGCCGCGCGTTCTACACCGATGCGATCAACACGGTGATCGTCTTCATGTCGCTGTACACCGTGAACGTCGCCATCTCGACCGGGCTCACCAAAGAGAACGGCGAGCAGAAAGCGCAGCTCGTGCTCATGTCGGCGATCACCGCGGCGATTCTCGGCGGCGTGATCTGGGGTTTCGTCGTCGACAAGCTCGGTCCCAAGCGCACGCTCGACATCGTGCTCGCGGGGTGGATCGCGACGTTCGTCATGGCAGCGTCGATCGGCTTTCTGCACCTGCACATCGTGTGGCTGTTCGTCGTCGCCTGCATCGCCGGCATTTGTCTCGGCGGCACGTGGGCGTCCGACCGGCCGCTGATGCTGCGCCTCACACCACCCGATCGTGTGGGCGAGTTTTATGGACTGTACGGAATGGTCGGGCGGTTCTCGGCAGTGACCGGCCCGCTCATCTGGGGCGCGACGACCTGGCTCACGGTCGAGAAGAGCGGAATGCCGGTGCTGACTGGCGAAGCGTTCGCCATTCTCTCGCTGCTGACCATGGTGATCGTGTCGGTCCTGATTCTGCGCCGCGTTTCAGACGCGCCGCGAGACTGGGAGGCGCTGCGGGGCTCGCGCGCCGTGGCCGGCGCGACGCTACAACCAGCCGGAGCTACATCGGGCGCGATTCTGGAGTAGCCGCGGCGCTTCAATCCCGAAGCGCCACCATCGGATCGACGCGTGTCGCCCGTCGCGCGGGAAGGTAGCAGCCTGCCAACGCCACAATCGTGAGCACCACCGATGCCAGACCGAACGTCGGCACATCGGTAGGCCTCACACCGACGAGCAGGCCGGCCATCGCACGCGACACGATCAATGCCCCCGCTAGTCCAAGCCCAGTGCCGGCGATTGCCAGCCGCACGCCATGCCGCATGACCGTTCGTACGATGTCTCGCGGCTGCGCGCCCAATGCGAGTCGAACTCCGATCTCGTGTGTCCGCTCGCCCACCATGTACGCGACGACGCCGTAGATCCCGAGTGCGGCGAGGAACAATGCCGTGAGGGCGAACAGCGCGATCAGCTCCATCGAGAATCGCCGTACGGCGACAGACGCGGACACCGTCTCCCCAAGCGTCGTGACGCCGAACACAGGCAGCGCCGAATTCACCGCCTGGACCTGTTCGCGAATCTGGCGCGCGATCGTGCTGGGCTCGACGTGCCCGCGCAGAAAGATCGCCAGATGCTTGCGCTCGACCTGGTACAAGCTTGCATAGAGATGTGGAGCGCCGGTGGTCGCGAGCGATTCGGTGCGAGCGTCGGCGACGATGCCGACGACTGTCGTCCACACCGTCGCTCGAGGTGAGAGCTTCAGTCTTTTGCCCAGCGCATCCTCGTTCGGCCACAAGGCCCTGGCCATCGTCTCGTTGATCACGGCGACTGATGGGCGCTGGTCCGCGTCGAATTCGTCAAGCAATCGACCGCGCAGCAACTGCATGCGCAACAGATGGAAGTAGCCCGGCGTTACATCCGACCCGTCGACGAACACGGGCTGATCGGCTTGCGCCGCTCCTCGCTCGACGACAACGCGGAACTGTGTCTGATCCTGTTGCGGATGGTCCAACGGAACGGCGCCGTTGCCAAGCGCGACGTCCTCGACTCCGGGAAGTGACTTGCACCGGCGGATCACCTCGCGAACGAAACTCGCCGCGTCACCCACCGTTGCGTAGAGGTCCTCCTTCGGATCGTTCGGATACGGCAGCCGTGTTCGCGCCACTGTCACATCCTTCGCATCGAAGCCGAGCGGTGCGTGCAGCATGCCCCAGAAGCTGCGAACAAGGAGGCCGGCCGCGCTCAGCAACACCAGTGAGAGCGCGAATTCGGCCACGACGAGCGCTCGGCGCATCCGATTCTGTTCGCGTCCAGCGGTCGAACCGCGACCTTCCTGCTTGAGCACGCGGTTCACGTCGAGTCGTCGAGCGTGCCATGCGGGCGCAAGTCCGAAGATCGCGCCGGCGATGAGCGCCACGGCGAACGCGAACGAGAGCGCGCCGCCATTGATCGAGATGTCGTTGAGGCGCGGCACGCTGTCGGGCACGAGCCCGACGAGCGACCGCTTGACAGCAAGCAACATCGTCACGGCAATGATGCCGCCAAGCGCCGACAGCACGACGCTCTCCGTGAGCAGTTGTCGCGTCAGTCGCGACGGTGCCCCGCCCAGCGCCTGGCGGACCGCGATCTCACGGCTCCGCGTCGTGGCGCGCGCGAGCAAGACATTCGCGACGTTGGCGCAGCCGATCAAGAGCACGAGCACCACGGCGCCGAACAGGAACAACAACGGTTGGCGGACATCGCCAACGACGTCGTCCTTGAGCGGGACGAGGCGAACCCTCCAGTCGCTGCGGGTCGGATAGTCAGCAGGGAACTGCCGCCGGAGCGTCTCGACCAGCGCGTCGATGCGACGCTGCGCGTCGTCGATCGAGAGACCCGACTTGAGCCTCGCGACGGCGTTCGGAAAGAGGCTGGCGCGCCGCTCTACGGTCGCCGCATCCAGCGGTGCTCCCCTGAACCCGAACGCGGGCCACACTTCTGTGCTCCGCTCTTCTCGAGTGCGACCGGGCGCCTGGAATCCAGGCGGCATGACGCCAATGATACGATACGAGTCGGAGTCGAGCTGTACGATGCGACCGATGACGTTGCTGTCGCCGCCGAAGGCGCGCCTCCACAAGCCATCGCTGATCACCGCTTGCTCGTTGAACCCTGGCGTGGCATCCGCCGGATCGAACGTGACACCCAACTGTGGTTTGACGCTCAGTAACGCGAAGTAGTTCGGCGCGACGCTCAGCAGCCCGACGCGTTGCGGGCGGGCGAGGCCAGTGAGGTTGTTGTCGTCGAACCACGTCGGCGAGACGTAGTCGAATACGCCGGAACGCTGCAGGTCCTGCCACTCGGGGACGGACATGCCGACGTCACGGGCGCCGAGGCCGGCGAGGTCGTCCTCGATGCGAACGAGCTGCTCCGGTCGCGGAAAGGGCAGCGGATGCAGGAGCGTCGCATTCACGACGCTGAAGATGGCCGTGCTTGCACCGATCCCGAGCGCGATCGTCAGAACGGCGACGATGGCGAACCCGGGCGCACGACGCAGCGTGCGCAGCGCGAATCGTACGTCCTGCACGAGCCGCTCGGCCCACGTGCCGAACCATCCCCACTCGTCGCGCGAGATCTCGTGAACG
>DATJIZ010000242.1:0-4038 GCA_035492735.1 Gemmatimonadaceae bacterium
GCAGAGCCTGCTCGAGATCCAGTCGGAATCGCGCGACTCGAAGGAATTCCTCGAGCACGTCAAGGGCGACCTCTTTCCCGACGAGATCTACCTCTTCACGCCAAAGGGCAAGATCATGGCGTTGCCACGCGGCGCAACGGCGGTCGACTTCGCGTATGGCGTGCACACCGACATCGGCCACCACTGCGTCGCCGCGCGCATCAACTACGAGCTGCTGCCGCTTCGCACCGAGCTCAAGAACGGCGACCACGTCGAGATCCTGACGTCGCCGACGGCGCGGCCGAACCCATCGTGGCTGTCGTTCGTCACTACCGGCAAGGCGCGCTCGCGCATCCGCCATTACCTCAAGGGACTGCAGCAGAAGGAATCGGCGGCGCTCGGCGAGCGGCTGCTCAACCAGGCGCTCGCCACGTTGAAAGTCGAGCCCGAGTCGATCACGTGGGATCGGTGGGAGGCGCTGCAAAAGGAATACGGCGCGAGGACGCAGCTCGAGATCCTCGCCGATATCGGCCTCGGCAAGCGGCTGTCGTTCGTCGTCGCGCAGGCGCTGACACGGCCGGCCGGCAAGGACGAGGCGCCACCACAGGCCGGCGCGGGCGGCGCGGGCAAGTCGGCGGCGCTGACGCTACGCGGCGTCGAAGGCGTGGCGATTCAATACGCGAAGTGCTGCCGGCCGGTGCCCGGCGATGCGATCGTAGGCCAGTTCCGCAAGGGGCAGGGGCTCATCGTGCATTCGCGCGATTGCGCGACGCTGCGCAAGCAGCGCATCGACGGCACCGAGCTTGTCGACGTCGAATGGGCGCCCGACGTGCAGGGCGTGTTCGACTCGGGCGTGCGCGTGATGGTGGCCGACCGGCGCGGTTTGCTCGCCGAGCTCGCTACGACGATCGGCGACGCCGACGCGAACATCGTCACCGTGTCGATGGAACGGCCCGACGGCGGCGGCGACATCGCCATGTTCTTCGGCGTTCAGGTGCGCGACCGGCGCCACCTCGCGAACGTCATGCGGGCGCTGCGCCGCATCCCCGACGTGCATCGGGTGCAGCGCGCCCGGACGTGAAGCCGGGGTCAGAGCAGAAACCGCGGTTTTTGCTCTGACCCCGATGTTGCCGTGGCTAAGCCGGCTGTTTCGTGAGCAGCTGCTGCAGCTCGCCCGACTGGTACATCTCGCGCATGATGTCGCAGCCGCCGACGAATTCGCCGTCGACGTAGAGCTGCGGGATGGTCGGCCAGTTCGAGAATTCCTTGATGCCCTGGCGCAGCGCGTCGTCCTGCAGCACGTTGTACGACGCGAAGTTCGACACGCCGCAGCGCTTGAGGATCTCGGTCGCGGTGGCCGAGAAGCCGCATTGCGGGAACTGCGGCGTTCCCTTCATGTACAGCACGACGCGGTTGTCCGCGACCTGCTTCTTGATCGTGTCCTTGATGTCGTTCATGGGAGGCTCCGGGTAGGCTCTCGGGTCTTGGCAATTCTACTAAATGCGCTCCGCCGGCCGCGTTTCAACTGCGGGGTCAGAGCAAAAACCACGATTCTTGCTCTGACCCCGAATTATTCCTTCACGGCGCCGGTCAGCCCCGAGACGTAATACTCGACGAAGAACGAGTACAGGATCGCGACCGGCAGCGAGCCGAACAGCGCGCCCGCCATCAGCGAGCCCCAGTGGTAGACGTCGCCTTCGACGAGCTCGGTGACGACGCCGACCGGCACGGTCTTCACCTCCGACGACGAGATGAACGTCAACGCGTAGATGAACTCGTTCCATGACAGCGTGAACGCGAAGATCCCCGCGGAAATGAGGCCCGGCACGGCTAGCGGCAGGATGATCCGCACGAGGATCTGCCAGCGGCTCGCGCCGTCGATCAGCGCGCACTCCTCGAGCTCGAGCGGGATCGTCTTGAAGTAGCCCATCAGCAGCCACGTGCAGAACGGGATCAGGAACGTCGGATACGTGAGGATCAGCGCGAGCCGCGTGTCGAAGAGCTCGAGCTTGTAGACCATCGTCGCGAGCGGGATGAACAGGATCGACGGCGGCACGAGGTAGGCGAGGAAGATGCTCATCCCGACGTAGCGCGAGCCGCGAAAGCGCAGCCGCTCGATCGCATAGGCCGCGAGCACGCTGCACACGATCGACAGGAATGTCGACACGACCGACACGAGCACGGTGTTCCACAGCCAATCCGGATACGCCGTCTCGAACAGCAGCTTGTGGATGTGCGCGAACGTCGGGTTGTGCACCCAGAACGGATTGCCCTCGCGCGACAGCAGCTCCTCGTTCGGCTTGAACGTCGTGATGACCATCCAGTAGAACGGGAACAGCAGCACGATCAGGAACACCGTCAGCGGCAGCCAGATCGTGACGATGCGCCGCGGCAGCGACACCAGGTAGTTCATCCCCTGGGTGTCGGTGATCGGCGGATTGGCGATGCTTGCCATCGGGGCGCTCACGCGTCCTTGCCGCCCTGCTGCCACGCGCGCCGCTGCAGGCCGAAGTACGAGACCAGGATCGCGGCGAGCAGGAAGGGGACCATCGCGGTCGCGATCGCCGCGCCCTCGCCGAGGCTGCCGCCGGGAATCGCGCGCTGGAACGAAAGGGTTGCCATGAGGTGCGTCGCGTTGAGCGGGCCCCCGCGCGTCAGCACGTAGATCAACTGGAAGTCGGTGAACGTGAACAGCACCGAGAACGTCATCACGACCGCGATGATCGGCGTGAGCAGCGGCAGCGTCACGTAGCGGAATTGCTGGAACGGCGTCGCGCCGTCGAGGCTCGCCGCCTCGTAATACGACGGCGAGATCGTCTGCAGCCCTGCGAGCAGCGTGATCGCGACGAACGGCACGCCGCGCCAGATGTTCGCAGCGATGGTCGAAAACCGTGCGTTCCACGGGTCGCCGAGGAAGTCGATGTATCCGTGGATCAGGCCCATTCGCTGGAGCAGCCAGCTGATGATCGAGAACTGCGAGTCGTAGATCCACCAGAACGCGATCGCCGACAGCGCCGTCGGCACGATGAACGGCAACAGCACGATCGCGCGCAGGAACGCCTTGAACGGCAGGTGCTTGTTGAGGATCAGCGCGAGCCACAGTCCCAGCGCGAACTTGATCGCGCTGGCGATCACCGTGTAGAAGAGCGTGTTGAAGAGCGCGAGCCGCGTGACGGCGTCGTTCCACAGGAACTCGAAGTTGTCGAGGCCGATGAATTCGCCGCTTCGCCCGATCTTGGCGTCGGTGAACCCGAGCCACGTGCCGAGGCCGAGCGGATACGTCAGGAACACGATCAGCAGCAGCGCGGTGGGCAGCAGGAACAGCAGCCCGAGTGCGTTGCGGCTGTCCTGCAGGCGGGAGGTGATCGAAGCCACCGGGTGACGGGGTCAGAGCAACGAGGCGGCCGTAAGCGGGGGGTCAGGTCGGCAGTTGCGACCGACTTGTTGCTCTGACCCCGAAGTCCGGATTTTGCTCTGACCCCCAGTGAAGCGATATCAAACCTTGTAATAGCGCTCCGCGCGCTTCTGCGCCCGCTCGGCCGCCTCCTTCGGCGTCTTCGAACCCGACGCAGCCTCGGCCACCATGTTCACGACGATGAAGTCGGCGAGCGCGCCGGCCGACGCGTAGCCCATCTTGCCGGCGTAGCCCGACGGCAGCATGTTCTTCATCGAGTCGCGATACGGCGTGTGCTTCGGGTCGACCGTCCAGATGGGATTCTTTTCGTAGTAGCGCAGCGCCGGCGTAACGTAGCCGATCCCCGACTGCACCCACGGGTCCATCTGCTCCGGCTCCATCATGAAGCGCAGGAATTCCTTCGCCGCCTTCGGGTACTTCGAGTACTTGAAGATCATCTGGTTGAAGAACAGCTGGAACTCCGTGGGCTTGCCCACCGGCCCGACCGGCATGTTGGCGTGGTAGATGTCGGCCGCCATTTCCTTCACCTTCGGGTCCTGCGAATTCTTCGCCGCGTAGTAGATCGAGATCCCGTTGTTCGTGAGGAAGAGCTGCCCGTCGAGAAACGCCTTGTTGTTGTTCGGGTCGAGCCACGACAGCGTGCC
>DATJIZ010000243.1:0-12583 GCA_035492735.1 Gemmatimonadaceae bacterium
CAACGTCCCAACCCTTCGGAGGAAGTACCGTATGAAGCGCATTTCTCTCGTCGCGGCGGCCGCGCTCTTGTTCGCCGGAGCAACGGCTCACGCGCAGGCTGCCCAGCAGGGTGGCCAGAAGGACACCGCCAAGAAGGTCGCAACTGCCACGCACAAGGCCAAGACCAAGGCCACTGTGAAGCCGGCCGGCACGCCCGCCGCCACGGCGTCGGCGAAGGCCGACTCGGCGACCGCCAAGAAGGGGACCAAGACCGCCTCGAGGCACGCCAAGAAGGCGGCGGCCATGAAGAAGGACAGCACCGCCAAGAAGCCGTAATATCGGCTCGGCCGCTAAGAAATCTTGATCAGGCGGCCAGACGGTTTCCGCACCCGATGCAGTACCGTGCGTCGGGTGCTACGACAGGTGCGCCGCACTCGGCGCACCTGTCGCGCAAGTACCGTCCACAGTTCGAGCAGTACACCGCGTCCGACTCCGGCCGCGGCCCGCAGTCTGGACAGACGCGCGATTCGCGGTAGACCCTCACCAGGGCTTCGACCTCGTCGTCCGATGGGCTTCCCGCGGTTGGTGGGCCGTCTTCCTGTCGGTCGCGCCGCATCGCGGCGATCGCCTGGCGTGTGTACCGGGCCTTGAGCTCGGCGTAATCGCTCTCCGAGAGCTTGCCCGTGGCGCGATCGAACTCCAGCTCGCGCAGGGCGACTACCGCCGAATCGCCTTCGGCGGGCGCTGGGCCCGAGCGGATCGGCGAAGGTCGGGCGACGCCAAAGAAGATCGGATAGAGCACGAACGCGAGCGCGCCGACGGCGAGCGCCGTCCCGATCACCAGCGCCGCGATCACTCGTCGTCTCGCCGGATCGCCGCCTCGAGCTGCGCCAGCTCGTCCGGCGTGGCGTCGACTCCGCTCACCATCGCCGGCGTGCGGAGCCCCGGCCCCGCGCGCCACCGACGGAGCACGACGACGAGCAGCGCGCCGACGATGAGCACCGCGATCCCCGGAGTGATCCACGCGAGCAGATCGAACCCCGATTTGCGCGGCGCCATGAGCACGCGATCGCCGTACACGTTCACGAACGCGTCGAGGATCTCCTGCGCGCTGTAGCCACCCTGCACGAGCGCGACCACGTCTCGGTGCATCGCGGGTGAGACCCGGCAGGAGAAGTCCGTGGTGCGGCAGGTGAATACGTCGAGCGTACAGCCGCACTGACAGTGGATCTTGTGCTCGAGATCGTCGCGCTGGAGATCGGTCAGCAGGGGCGTCGCGTTCGGCTTGGGCGGGAGGTCGACTTGCCGCGCGGCGCTCTGGTCCATCGGGAAGAGGTTGCTCGAGTCCATCACCACGCTCGAGTCGTGGAGCATCCCGCGACCACCGGGCTGCTGCGCCCCCAGTCGCGCGCCCGCGACCACTGCCGCCGTGCCCGCCGCCGCGCCGGCGAAGAAGTCGCGGCGCGATACCACCCGCTCGAGCCGGCTCATACCGTCACCGGAGCTTCTTCGACGGCCCCCGGCACCGGCGGCATCACCGCGACGTACCCCGCTTGCGCACGGCGCTTTTCGGCTTGCGGCCACATCACGATCAAGCCGCCGAGCATCATCACGTAGCCGCCGATCCACACCCACACCACGAGCGGATTGAAGGTGATGCGCAGCTCCGCCACGTCGCTGTTGCGCACGCCGGCCAGGACCACGTACGTGTCGAGGCGCGCCGTCGTCCGAATGCCGACTTCGGTGATCGGCTCGAAGAGCTGATTGCCATGCGGCAGCTCCGCGGTTCGCACGCCGTCGTAGAAGGTCCGCTTCTCACCCTTCGTGATGCCGAGCCGCTTGCCGTCACGGAAGGTCTCGAGTCCCACGAGGACGCTGACGCGATCGGGACGATCCGACGTCGACACGCCCTGGCTCACGAAACGCCACTGGTGGCCGTACGGATCGCGCACGTCGAAGGCCTCGCCGGTGCGCAGCGTCACGTCGTATTCGCTCTTGAACGCGAGGCCAGCGAACGCCGCGAACAGCATCACGATGCCGGCGTGCACGATGTAGCCGCCGTAGCGCCGTCGGTTCCGGCCGACCAGGTGCACGAATGCCCGCACCACCGATTCGCCATGGATCAGTCGGCGGGCGCGAACGCCCTTGTAGAACTCCTGGGCGATGGTCGCGGCGACGAACCCGCACAGCCCGTAGGCGACGAGCACCGGGAAGTTGCGCATCCCGGCCGCGAACAGCGAGACACTCACGGCGAGGCCGAACAGCGCCGGCGAGAGAAACTGCCGCTTGAGGTTCGAGACCGAGGCCTTGCGCCAGGCGATGAGCGGACCGATTCCGGTCAGCGCCAGCAACAACAGTCCCAGCGGAACGTTCACCGAATTGAAGAACGGAGGACCGACCGTGATCTTCGTGCCGCGCGCCCACTCCGAGATGATCGGGAAGATCGTTCCCCACAGCACGGCGAACGCGATCCCGCACAGCAGCAGGTTGTTGTAGAGGAAGGCCGCTTCGCGGCTCACCATGCTCTCCAGCTCGGCCTTGGCGTGCAGATCGTGGAGGCGCGTCGCGACCAGGTACACCGTGAGTCCCGTCGCCAGGAAGAAGAACGTGGCGAACCAGGTCCCGACCGGCGATTGCGCGAACGAGTGCACGCTCTCGATGACGCCGCTGCGCGTGATGAACGTGCCGAAGATCGCGAGCAAGAAGCTCACGACGACGAGCACGACGTTCCACTTCCGCAGCATGCCGCGCTTTTCCTGCACCATGATCGAGTGCAGGAACGCGGTGTTGGTCAGCCAGGGCAGGAACGATGAGTTCTCGACTGGATCCCAGGCCCAGTAGCCGCCCCAGCCCAGCTCCACGTACGCCCACCACATGCCGAGCAGAATGCCCGTCGTGAGGAAGAACCACGACACGAGCGTCCACCGCCGAACGACGCTCAGCCATTCCGCGTCGAGGCGGCGCGTGAAGAGCGCGGCGACCGCGAACGCGAATGGTATGGCCGTGGCGACGTAGCCCAGATAGAGATTGGGCGGATGCACCGCCATGCCGGGATTCTGCAACTGCGGGTTCATCCCGTTGCCGTCGAGCGGAATGAAATCGAGCCGCGTGAACGGATTGGCCTTGAAGCAGTCGGTCGCGATGAAGAAGAGCAGCACGGCCGACAGCGTGCCCGCCGCCCACGGAATCAGCTCGGGATTTCGCCGTCGGCTCGTCGCCACGGCGATCGCCGAGTACATCGACAGGATCAACGCCCAGAACAACAGCGAGCCGGCCTGGCCGCTCCAGAACGCGGTGAAGATGTACACGCTCGGCATCGTCGAGCTGATGTGGCCGGCGACATACTCGAGCGAAAAGTCCTTCGTGAGCAACGCGGTCCAGAGGCCGATCGATGCCAGCGCGACCATGACGAACGTCGCGTACACGCCGCGAACGCCGCTGTCCACGAGATCTTCGCGGCGCAGGGCGCCGCCCGCATAGGAGACCGTCATCGACCAGGCCGCCATGAGCAATGCGACCCAGAGCGACAACTCACCGATGAGAATCACGCGCGGCTTGCTCCGGCCTTGTACCCCGGCGTCTGTCGGTACTTCTCCGGAGCGTTCTCGTAGCGCGACGCGCACTTGGCAAGAAGCTCGGTCGCGCGGAATGTCCCGTCGGACCCCATCCGGCCGCCGACGACGACGTCGACGCTGTCAGTGAACGTGTCGGGCGCGATGCCACGGTAAACCACCGGAATGGTCTCGGCGCCGTCGGTCACCCGGAACGCGTACTCCTTGCCGCCGGCCATCCGCTGCACGGAACCCGGCACGACGCGGGCGCCGACCTTCACGCCGACGTTCGTGAACGAGGGGTCCACCTTGAGCTTGGCCGCCAGCTCGGTCGGCGTCAGATACAAGGTTCCGGTCTGGTTGATCGAGCTCGCCATCAAGTACCCGGCGACACCGAGCACGAGACCGCCGCCGATCAGGAATTTGGTCCGTGGCTTCATCGGGAAGAACCTCGAATTTTCAGCAGCCGGATCACCACCGGCGCCGGACGTTCAATATACCATTGAGCGCGGCCGTCCGTTCAGGGCGCGGTCTGATGCAAGACGATCGCCGCGGCCGCGGTGCCGACAGCGTCCCAAGTCAGGTCCTTGAAGCTTGGCGTACCCGGATGATAGTAGTCGTAGATCTCCCGACCCACGCTGAATCCCGCGCTCACGACCGTCGCATCGACGAGCGACGCGGACCGACTCGTGTTGGCGGCGCGAAGGCCGCTGAACGCGATGCTCTCCACGAAGATCGAGACGAAAGCGTGCTTCGCCTTGTCCGGCGAGAACCACGGATCGGGTCGCTTCGCTGCGCCGCCGAGGTGAAATGCCAGGACGATCGCAAGGCCGCGCATCAGGCCACGCTCCGCGACCGGTTGCCCACCACGCCGAGCGCGCGAAGCTCGCGGGCGATCGCACGGAGCGCGGCGTCGAGCAGACGCGGGTGATCGCCCTGGTGGATCCAACTGCTCGCACCTGATGGATGTGGCAGCGGAATCGTGCGCGACGAACCGCCCGCGTGCCCCACTTCGTGGACTCGGCCGATGAGCTGGTCGAGCGGCAGGCGCGGCAAGAAGCGCTCGATCGCGAGTCGGCCGACCGGGATGAGCAGCGCGGGCCGGATGATCTGTAGCTCCGCATCGAGCCAGACAGCGCACTCGTCCTGCTCGGCTCGTGACGGCACGCGGTCGCCGCGTCCACTCGGGCTCGGGCCGGGAAAGCAGCGCGTGATCGCGGCGATGTAGATCCGCGACCGTGCGCTCTCCTCATCGAGGCCCGTGCGCTCCAGCCATCGAAACAGCGTGCGCCCTGCCCGCCCGGCGAACGGTTTTCCGCCAGTGATCTCGACCTTGCCGGGTGCCTGGCCGACGAGCATGACCTTCGGCGATCGCGCGCGCGAGACGATCGGCACCACGCCGCTCGGGTGACCGCAGCGCCGGCATCGGGCAAGCGCGCGACAATGCGCGTCGAGACGGTGTTCGGGCATCACGGCAAATCTGCCGGGACGTCACGCGCCCAGCCAACCGTCGCCCTCACCGCACGCTCCCATCCGCGCAGCAGCTCGCGGGCGTCGTCGCGCGTCATCCGCGGCTCGAACACGGTGAACCTTTGTGTGGCGAGAAAGTCGTCCACGCTTCGCCACACGCCGGCGGATAGTCCGGCCAGGCCGGCGGCGCCGAGCGCCGTCGTCTCGACCATCGCCGGACGCTCCACGGGAACTCCCAGCACGTCGGCCTGGAACTGCATCAGCCAGTCGTTCGATGTCGCGCCGCCGTCGACCCGCAATCGCTCGAATTTCGCACCGCTCGCCTCGGTCATGCTGCGCAACACGTCGGCCGTTCCAAACGCCATCGCCTCGAGTGCCGCGCGGGCAAGATGCGCCCGATTGGTACCGCGGGTGAGCCCGACGATCGTGCCGCGTGCCGCGGATTCCCAGTGCGGCGCGCCGAGTCCGGTCAACGCCGGCACGAAGTAAACGCCGTCGGTCGATTCGACCGAGCGCGCCAGCGCTTCGGTGTCGGTCGCACGCTCGATGATGCCGAGTCCATCGCGGAGCCATTGCACCGCCGCACCAGCAATGAAGATCGCCGCCTCCAGCGCGTACGCTGGTCCGCCCGCTGCGTCGCAGGCAACGGTCGTCAGAATGCCCGGAGCGGACGCCGGACGCTCGTGGCCGGCGTTGAGCAGGAGGAAGGCGCCGGTACCGTAGGTGTTCTTGCTCGAGCCTCGGTCGAAGCAACCTTGGCCGAACAAGGCCGCCTGTTGGTCGCCGGCAATGCCGCGAATCGGAATCTCGGCTCCGAACGCATCGGCCCGCGCCACACCGAAGTCGCCGCTCGAGCGCCGCACCTCGGGGAGCATGTCCATCGGCACGCCGAACAGCTCGCAGAGCTCGTCGCTCCACGTCATTCGGTCGATGTCGAAGAGCATCGTGCGCGACGCGTTCGTGGGATCGGTTGCGTGAAGCTCGCCGCCGGTAAGCTGCCAGACGAGCCAGCTGTCGATCGTGCCGGCGGCGAGATCGCCGGCCGCGTACCGGTCTCGAATGTGCTTCTGCTGCAGCAGCCACTCGAGCTTCGTCGCCGAGAAGTACGGATCGGGCAGGAGTCCGGTCCGCGCGGCGATCCACTCGGCGCGCGGCGCGAGCTCGCGACAGCGCGGCTCCGTGCGCCGGTCCTGCCACACGATCGCGCGGTGAACGGGCCGCCCGCTCGCTCGCTCCCACAGCACGATCGTCTCGCGCTGATTGGTGATCCCGATCGTCGTCGGCGGCGCACCGGCCCGATCGATGGCATCGCGTGCCGCCAGACGGACGCATTCCAGAATCTCCAGCGCGTCGTGCTCGACCCGGCCCGGTGCCGGGAAATACTGTGGGATCTCGCGATATCCGCGGCCGCCGATTTTTCCGTCTTCGCCGATCATGAGGCAGGTCACACCGGTCGTGCCTTCGTCGATCGCGAGCACGTACTTCGTCACGCCGCCGCCTGGCCGAACGCATACGGCGGCCGGTGGATGGCGCGGTCGCTCACGATCGCCGTGATCAATTCGGCGGGCGTCACATCGAATGCAGGATTGAAGACGTCGACGTCGTCGGGTGCGGTCGCCGCGCCGAACCCGCGCCGGACTTCGTCGGCCGCTCGTTCCTCGATCACGATGTCCTCTCCCCGACACGTGCCGGGGTCGAACGTACTGCCGGGCGCGACGACGTAGAATGGAACGTCGTGGCGCCGCGCGACGATGGCGAGCCCGTACGTGCCGATCTTGTTGGCGACGTCGCCGTTGGTGGCGATGCGGTCGGCGCCCACGAAGCAGGCGTCGACGAGACCCGCGCCCATCAACGCCGCCGCGGCGCCATCGACCAGCAAGGTGACGGGAATCCGCGCGCGCTCGAGCTCCCAGGCCGTCAGGCGGCTGCCTTGCAGCAACGGCCGGGTCTCGTCGGCGTACACGTGCACGCGCTTTCCCTGCTCGGCGGCCACGTAGACCGCGGCCAGTGCAGTGCCGATGCCGCCAGTCGCCAACGCGCCGGTGTTGCAGTGGGTCAGCACGCGAGCGCCATCGGCGATGAGCTCCGCTCCAAGCTCGCCGAGCCGGCGGCACATCGCGCGATCCTCCTCGAGAATGCGGGTGGCCTCGTCGCGAAGCGCGCGTGCGAGCTTTCGGGCGCCGGCCGATCGCGCGACCACAAGCATTCGATCGAGTGCCCAACCGAGGTTCACGGCCGTGGGCCGCGTCCCTCGAATCTGCGCGGCGGCCTGCTCGAGACGGGCGAGCGGGTCGTTACCGGCGACGTCGGGATCGTCGAGCGCAAGCGCGAGGCCCATTGCGCCGGCGATCCCGATCGCCGGCGCGCCGCGGACGGCGAGGGTCGAGATGGCGTCGCAGATCTCGTCGACCGCGTGGAGATCGCGATACACCTCGGCCGCGGGCAGAAAGCGCTGATCGAGCACGCGCACCCCATGCTCGTCGTCGGACCACCGGATCGCGGCGATTGGTGAGAGCTCCATGGGCGAAACGTAGGATTCGCCCGCGCCGCGCGTAAGCCGCTACGCCGCCTTGCGGCCAGCGCGCTCATCGACGCGCGGTTTCTTTCGCCGCTCTGGAAAGTGTCGATCGAGGAACGCGATGAGCGCGCGCTCCTCGGGCGAGTGAGCCTGTCCACGATTGGCGGCCGTGCGGCGCGCACGCGGGAGCGGAATCGTCTCGCCCTCGTCGAGGTAGCGCGCGACGACGATCGGATGCACATACGATTTGCGGCAGATCGCCGGTGTGTTGCCCAGCTCCGACGATACGAGCCGCATCGCGAGCGCGACGTTGCGTTTCGCGGCGCTCTCGGACGCCGCCGGCCCCAGCTCGGCGAGTACCGTCGCCGCGCGCAGCGTTCCGCCCCAGGTGCGAAAATCCTTCGCGCAGTACGGCCCGATTCGACGCTTCAAATAATCGTTCACGTCGCGGGCCGTGAGCACACGCCATTGGCCGTCGCTCCGGTAGCTGAACAGGCGCGGCCCGCGAGTGCGGAGCTGTCGCTGGACGAGGCGCACCAATTCGGGCTGGTGAATGAGCTGGCACTGGCGAATGCGTCCCTTGCCGCGGTACTCGAGGCGCGCGACTCCGTCGCCCACTTCGACGTGTGACTTGCGCAGCGTCGTGATCCCGAACGTGCCGTTCTCGCGAAGATACTTCTCGCCGCCGACGCGGCAAAAGGTTTCGCTGATCAGCCGGAGCACGGTCGCCGCGACGGCATCGGCGTCGAGCCGCTCGAGCGACGCGCCCGGCCGCGCGTCCTCCTGCAGGGTGCGTCGAATGCGCGGCAGGTCCCTGGCGAGCTGGCGGACGCGGTAGTACTTCCGGGCATCGCGGAGCTCGACCGCGCGATCGTGGTACCGGTACTGCTTGCGGCCCCGCGCGTCGAAGCCCCAGGCCTGAATCGCCGAACGCGGCGACGCCGCGATGTGCACGTCCCGCCACGCGGGCGGCACCCGCAACACGTCGATTCGGGCCAGCGTGCGCTTGTCGCGCACGGCGTGTCCGTCGGCGTCGGCGTAGCGGAACCCGCTGCGAGCGGTGCCGAGCCGTGTGATCCAGTTCGCCATCGTCTCGTTCCGGAGGCAAAAAGTGCTCCGAACGCAACCTTTGTCACGCGCGCCTTGAACGACCAGATTCAGTCCATGCCCTACCAGACCCTCACCCTCGACGTCGCCGACCGGATCGCGACGCTCGCCGTCAACCGCCCAGACAAGCTCAACGCGCTGAACGATGTCGTCATCGGCGAGCTTGGCACCGCGATCGAGGAGCTTCGGGCCGAGCCCGCGGTCGGCGGCATCATCGTTACGGGCGCGGGGCGCGCGTTCGTCGCCGGTGCCGACATCTCCCAACTCGCGAAGCTCGGCGCCGTCTCGGCGCGCGCCCTTGCCGTGCGCGGACAGGAGGTTTTTCGCCGGTTCGAGACGTCGCCCAAGCCGACGATCGCCGCGGTCAACGGCTTCGCGCTTGGCGGCGGCTGCGAGCTGGCGATGGCGTGTCACATCCGCATCGCGGCCGATGTCGCCAAGTTCGGACAACCCGAAGTGAAGCTCGGTCTCATTCCGGGCTATGGCGGGACTCAGCGGCTTCCGCGCCTCGTTGGCACAGGGCGCGCGCTTCAGCTCTTGCTGACTGGCGAGATCATCGACGCGAACGAAGCGTACCGGATCGGCCTCGTGAATCGCGTGGTGCCGGCAGCCGAGTTGCTGGCCGCGGCGACGACGATGATGAAGGCGATGATCGCGAACGCGCCACTCGCGCTGGCGCAGTGCATCGAAGCGGTGAATCGGGGCGATGGAGCGTCGCTCGACGACGCGCTCTCGCTGGAGGCCACCGCGTTCGGCCTGCTCGCCGCAACGAGCGACATGCAGGAAGGCACGCGCGCATTCCTGGAGAAGCGCACCGCCAGCTTCACCGGCGCGTGAGCGGCGGAGCGGCCTCGCGATTGGTCAGGCTCGAGGTCCGTGATTTCAGGAACCTCGCGCACGTGGAGCTCGCCCCCGCGCCGGAGGGCGTCGTTCTCGTCGGTGAGAACGGACAGGGCAAGACGAACCTGCTCGAGGCAATCCATTACCTCCAGCTCCTCCGTTCCTCGCGCCGGGCGCGCGACCAGGATGTCGTGCGATTCGGCGCTGATGCCTTTCACCTTGGCGCCGGCGTGGAGACGGACGGACGGCACCAGGTCAGCGTCGGGTTCGAGCGCGCCACGAAGCGCAAGCGCGTCCGGATCGACGGCGCACTGCCCGAACGTTTGAGCGATGCGCTTGGCGCTCTACCCTCGGTGATGTTCTCACCGGACGACGTCGAGCTGATCGCCGGCTCGCCGGCCATGCGGCGCCGGTATCTTGACGTCATGCTGGCGTTGACCAATCGCGGGTATCTCGCGGCGCTTCAGCAGTATCGCGCCGCGCTCCTGCGCCGGAACGCGGCGCTGCGCGTCGCCGTGCGCGGCGGCGCTCCGGCGCGCAGCCAGGCGATCGACAGCATCGCGGTGTGGGAGGAGCCGCTCGCGCGTCATGGGGCCGTGCTGTGGCTCGAGCGCCGCTCATGGGTGACGGTGATCGCCGATCGACTCGAGGCGCTGTGTCGCGACATCGGCGAAGCCGGCGCCGTGCAGGCTCGCTATTCGAGCGCGCTCCCCCCCACAGCGGATCCGGCGGCGACGCTCGCGCGCGCCCTGCACGACAGGCGGACGACGGATCTACGGCGAGGGATCACACATGTCGGGCCACACCGCGACGATCTCGCGATCACGCTCGACGGCCGCGAACTGCGCGTGTTCGGATCAGCCGGCCAGCAGCGTACGGCAGCGATCGCGCTCCGCATGCTCGAGGCTGCCACGATCACCGAGCGGAGTGGGCGTGCCCCGTTGCTCCTGCTCGACGATCCGTTCGCCGAGCTCGACGTGCGTCGCACCAAGAGGATTCTCGAATGGCTCGGGCGGGAGGGACGCGGGCAAACCATTCTGGCGGTGCCGCGAGAATCCGAGATTCCCGGCGAGCTCACCGGTCTCGATCGACTCCGGGTGACCGCCGGCGCCGTCGCGCGTTATTCAGCCGCATGAGCGGACGAAAGCGCAAACCCGAGGCGATCGGCCGCATCGTAGCCGAAGTGCTTGGCGAGCAGGGCTTGGCCAAGCGCCTCGAGCAGGCGGAGATCATTCCCGAATGGCCCAAGCTCGTCGGCGTGCAGATCGCCGCGGTGACGCAGCCGCAATCGATCACGGCGGACGGCACGTTGTTCGTGCACGTCACGACGAACGCGTGGATGAACGAATTGTCGTTGCTCGAGCCAGAACTGCTGCGCTCGATCAACGCGAAGCCGGAGCGGACCGCGGTGCGGCGGATCCGGTGGCTGTTGAGGGGGGGAAGGGGGAAGAGGGAAGAGGGAAGGGGTTGAGATGCGGACGGGCAACGGGCGGCGGGCGGCGGGCGGCCGGCGGATTGATCGAACCCCCCCTTCCCCCTTCCCTCTTCCCTCTTCCCCCTCATGAGTTCGCCTTAGATAAATGCTTGCCCTCTTTGAACTTGTCGACGATCTGCCCCGTTGCATCCAGGCGCTCGATCGGTTAATTTCAACAGGCTGAGTGCGCCCGGATTTTCGGGCTTTGTACGGGTAGAATTTTTCCAGGTGAATCATGGCAAAGACGCCGACTGACACGACCGGACAGAAGTACGACGCGGGGCAGATTCAGGTCCTCAAAGGTCTCGAGGCCGTGCGCAAACGTCCCGGCATGTACATCGGCTCGACGTCCGAGCGCGGGCTGCATCACCTCGTGTACGAGGTCGTCGACAACTCCATCGACGAAGCGCTCGTCGGCTACGCCGACGTGATCCGCACGACGATTCACCAGGACAACTCGATCACGGTCGAAGACAACGGCCGAGGCATCCCGGTCGACATCCATCCCACGGAGAAGATACCGGGACTCGAGCTCGCGATGACGGTGCTGCATGCCGGCGGCAAGTTCGACAAGAACACCTACAAGGTGTCTGGTGGACTGCACGGCGTCGGCGTGTCGGTGGTGAACGCACTTTCGGAAAAGCTCAAGGTGTGGGTCAAGCGCGACGGCAAGGAGTACTACATGGACTTCGAGCGTGGCAACACCACGACGAAGCTCAAGACCTTGCGTGAGATCCCCAAGAAGGAGAGCGGCACCAAGACCTGGTTCAAGCCGGATCCCACGATCTTCACGGATCTCGTCTACCGATACGACACGTTGGCGATGCGACTGCGCGAGCTGTCGTTTCTCAACAAGGGCGTGATGATCACGCTGACCGACGAGCGCGCAGGTCAGGAGAAGTCGGAGACGTTCCACGCCAAGGGCGGACTCAAGGAGTTCGTGCAGCATCTCAACGCCAACCGCAAGCCGCTGCACAATGAAGTGATCTACGTCGAGACGACGCGCGACGACGTCGGTATCGAGATCGCGATGCAGTACAACGACCAGTACAACGAGAACGTCTTCTCCTTCGTCAACAACATCAACACGCACGAAGGCGGCACGCACCTCACGGGGTTCAAATCGGCGCTCACGCGCGTCATCAACGCCTACGCGCAAAAGGGCAACTTCCTCAAGAAGTCCGATTTCACGCTGTCGGGCGACGACGTGCGCGAAGGCCTCACGGCCGTGCTGTCGGTCAAGGTGCGCGAGCCGCAGTTCGAGGGACAGACCAAGACCAAGCTCGGCAACTCCGAGGTCGAGTCGGCGGTGAAGACGCTCGTCAACGAGTGGCTGGCGGCCTACCTCGAGGAGCATCCCCGCACGGCGAACATCGTCGTCGACAAAGCGGTGTCGGCGGCCCGCGCCCGCGAGGCGGCGCGCAAGGCGCGTGATCTCACGCGACGCAAGTCGGCGCTCGAAGTCGGCAACCTCCCGGGCAAGCTTGCCGACTGCCAGTTCACCGATCCCGCGCTCTGCGAGCTGTACCTCGTCGAGGGCGACTCGGCAGGCGGCTCGGCCAAGCAGGGCCGGCAGCGCCCCTTCCAGGCGATCCTGCCGCTCCGCGGCAAGATCATCAACGTCGAGAAGGCGCGCATCGACA
>DATJIZ010000244.1:0-10557 GCA_035492735.1 Gemmatimonadaceae bacterium
CGGAGCGAATCTGCCGCGATCAAGCGCCGACAGCTCGCGGCAAGTCGACGGTGAACGTCGAGCCGCGACCGACTTGACTCTCGAGCGTGATGTCGCCAGCCATCGCTCGAGCCAGGTCACGGCTGATCGACAGGCCAAGTCCGGCGCCTTCCGCCGTGCGCGTCAGCGCGTCATCCACCTGCACGAACGGCTCGAATACGGCGTGCAAGCGGTCCGCCGGGATGCCCACGCCGGTATCGCGCACGTGGATGAGCACCCGCGACTCGTGAGCCGTTGCCTCGATCGCCACCTGCCCGCCGCTTGGCGTGAACTTGATGGCGTTGCCCACCAGGTTGATCAGAATCTGGAGCAACCGCTGATGGTCGGCGAGGACAGCGACTCCCTCGGCTGGGATCTTGGTCGTCAACGCCAACTGCTTTCTCGCCGCATTTGGACCAACGAGTCGCACGACATCCTGCATCAACTCCTCGAGCCGGACCGGCTCGACTTCGATCCGGACCCGTCCGGCCTCGAGCCGCGCGAAATCGAGAATGTCGTCGATCAGGCGCCGGAGATGCAGCTGGCTGCGCTCCACGCGCTCGAGCGCTTCGGCCTGCTGCTCGGTGACTGGTCCGTACACCCCGCCCCGCATCAGTTGCGCGAATCCGAGCGCTGCCTGGAGCGGGGTGCGGAGCTCATGGCTCATCGACGCCAGAAACGCGGCCTTGGTGCGATTCGCCGCTTCCGCCGCGGCTCGTGCCTGGCGTTCGGCATCGAACAGCCGCGCGCGCTCGAACGCTTCCGCTGCGATTCGTGACAGGGCGTGCATGAATGCGCGGTCGGCCGGATTGAGCTCGTGCGGCATCCCGAATCGCACCAACAACCCTCCGATCGTCCGGCCCCCGGTCGCCATTGGGAACGCGGCGATCGCGCGCACGCCATCCGCCCCATGCACCGAGACGAGGCCTGGATACTCGGTCGCGATGTTCTCCGGCCCGGAGAGCAACACGGGTCGAGAGTCGCGAATCGCGGTATACAACGGAAGCGGTGCGCTCAACTGCGTGGTCGTCGCGTCAGAGGGTGCCATGCCACGCTGGGCGACTACGCGAATCGACCCACCGTCGGACTCCACCGCCGCGAGCGCACCCGACTGTGCGCCCAACGCCGCCAGCGCCTGCTCGACGATCAGGTTCGCTACCTCGCCCAGCGACAGCGCGCCCGTAAAGGCCTCGGTCGCCGCTTGCAGTCGCTCGGCGCGGCGCTCCGACTCCTCCGCGCTCCGCAATGCACCCCGGGCGCGCGCCGTTGCTTCTTCGGCGGCGAGCGCTGCCGACCGCGCCGCCAGCGCTTGCTGCTCGAGCTCGATCGCCTGATCCTGCAACCGCTCGTTGGCGAGCTGCGTGTCGTGATGGGCTCGTTGGCGGCTCTCCAGCAGCCGATCAAAGCCGCGGTTGACCGCCAGTGCCAGCATCGCCGCGAGCGCAGTGCCGAGTACGAGCACGAGTCCGGAAGTCTCCCGCCATGCATACTCCGCGTCCGTTCGCTCGTGCAGCAGGCCTTCTTCTTCCGCCTGAATTCGTCCGATCAGACCGCGCACGTCGTCCATCAGCACCTTGCCTTGGCTGTGCGCCACGAGACGCACCGCCAGCTGCCCGCGGCCGCCCTGCTCGTCGGCGATCGCGGAGTCGAGCAGCGCCAGTCGCTCGTGGGCTCGTAGTCTGAGCGTATCGATTCGCCGCTGCTGGCTCACGTTGTCCTGCGTCAACGCGCGCAGCGTCGTCAGGGCGTTGTCGACGCGCGAGGGTATCGAGCGGTACGGGCCAAGAAACAGGCTGTCGCGCGTCAGCAGGTATCCGCGCTCGCCCGTCTCGGCGTCGAGCAGCGCGGTCAGCAGCGACGATGATGCATCGAGCACGTCACGCGTGTGCATGACGCTGTCGCGCGTTCGCACGACCCGCAGCAGCGAGGCGTATGACAGAATGCCCGTGATGACGACGATCACCATCGGGCCGAACACCGCGAGCCGACGACCGATCGAGCGACGATCTCTTGCACGCCGGGCCGCGGGGTCGTCGCCGCCCGCGCGCGCGGTCACCGCTGTTGGTCGCTCAGCAGGCGATCGAGAATGGTGTTGGCTGCAGTCCTGGCGTCGAATCCGTCGTCGTTCGTGAGGACGATCACCGTGGCATGCCGACCCGGCACGCGCACGAAGGCGCCACGCTTGCCGCCCGCGGCGCTGAACGCGCTGTATCGATCAGTGCCGTGATAAGTGTCCGCCTCCCAACCGCTCGCATAGTCGACGACCTGGCTGTCACTGCTCGTGTCGGCCGGCGTCGCGCTGCGGGTAAAGGTTTGCGCGTGCTCCAGGCCCAGCGCCAAGCGGTACAGCTCATCGACGTCCGAGTGAACCTGCCCTGTCGAGTCGGCGCTGGTCTTGTGCATTCCAATCGGGGTCGAGATGCGCCGCGCCACGCACGTCTGGAACGGCGTGCCCGTGTTCGGACCGGCGCCGCGTCCGCCCCGGCCCTGAGCGGGCGCGTTGGCCGGCGAGCCACCGCGCCGGCCGGCCGGTTGCTCCGGCAGCTGCGTACACAGCGAATGGAATACCTGGGAGATATCGCCGAGGGCGAATTGCGGCACCGTTGTCGTCGGCATGTAGCGCGGCTGCGCCGCAATGCCGTACGACTTGTCGACCACGACCTCGCCGTCACGAGCGACGAGCACCGTCGCTCCTCCGGCCGCCGGTGAACCGAATTTGGAGAACAACGCATCGACGAACGCGGCGCGGACCGGCGAGTCGTCCGCGGCGCGATGGATCACTCGACGCGTCGCCAGGTTGAATCGATCGCCGGGATGGAGCGTGAGGAACGGCTTGCCTTCGTCGTCCGAGTCCTTGGCCCCGTAAACGAACGCCTTGTTGCGACCCACGATCGTGGCGGTATCGCCGTGTACCACCCAGGCAGTGCCTTCATCCTCCGAAATGCCAAGCAGGTTGGGGTATTTCGGCATGATCGAGTCGGCGAGATCGGGCAGCCGTTCCCGCGCAACCACGTGCTGGTCGATCCCTACGCCACGGAGGAACGCAAAGCCCTTCTCGTAGCCCGGATCGTCCATGATGTAGTTGTTGTTCGACGGAGCGCCGCGCACGAGGAAGTCGCCGAGGATCGACGCGCCGGCCGACGATCCACCGACCACGCCGCCGCGCGCCAGAACGTCGTGAAATGCACGCTCGGTCTTCGTGCCGGCGTACGAGTCGACGAGATGGTACTGCCGGCCGCCCTCGAACCACACGCCGCCGGCCTTGGAGACGATC
The DNA here is from genome assembly GCA_035492735.1 of Gemmatimonadaceae bacterium. Classification (GTDB taxonomy): domain Bacteria; phylum Gemmatimonadota; class Gemmatimonadetes; order Gemmatimonadales; family Gemmatimonadaceae; genus JAQBQB01. Next base: position 3,293 of record DATJIZ010000244.1, read on the forward strand.
GCGGCAAAGCTGTCGCTATCGGCAAGCTTTCGATCCGTCGTGTGGAGCACGTACACGTTCTTGGCTCCAGCTTGTTTCCAGCCGCGCGTTCCGGGGGCGTTCTGATTGTAGACTGAGTCACCGCCCGCCGTTGGCACATCGATGATCAACGCGTTCGGGCCGCCCGCCGCCTCGATGAACTTGCCGTAGATCTCGGGGCCCATCGCACCGCCACCGACGACGATGACCGTACCATTCGCCGGGCCAACCTGTGTCGACGCCGGGCGATTCGCTGAATTGGAGCTCCTCGAGCTCTGCGCGACGAGCGCGGCGGGCACGACGAGCGCGAGTGCCATGGGGAAGCGACGTGCGAACGACATGCTGTCTCCTGGAGAGTTGCTGAAACCGGTTCAAAGATACGTCGTGGTCGTTGGGTCGCGAGATACAGCGATCCTCTGCTGAGCCGGCCGGCCACGAGAGCAAACGGAATGTCGGCGCGGCCGGCGCACATGCCTTGCATTTCCAGCTCTGCACCCCTTGGCACGCCGACGATGAGAATTCAGGAGGTTGGAATGATCGGGAATTGGAAAATCTTAGCGGCCGTTCCGTTCGCTATCGCAATCGGCGCCTGTTCCTCGCGAAGCTCCAACGTGGACACGGCGGCTGGCTCTCTATCCACTGACACCGCCACGACATTCACGCCGGCGCCGAGCACTCCGCTCCCCAGTATGGACACCGGCATGGTGCTGGATACGACGAAGAAAAAAGCTGACTCGACCCACGCCGACTCGCTGAAGAACGATTCGACGCACAAGGCCAAGACCGCCAAGGCGTCGACCCACCGGAGCAGCAAGAAGAAGTCGACGACTAAGAAGCCGTAAGGATTCTTGGGCGCAACGTCGCGCTGGGCGGCGGCTACGGCTTTACGGCCGTGGCCGCCGCCCGTTTGATTTGTGCGTATGCCTCGCTACCTCATTTACGCCCAGGACCAGCTCGGGACGCCCGCCTCCAAGACGGCAAATTCCGTTATCCGCTACTCGGCGAACAACGTGGCCGCGGTCCTCGACCGTCACCACGCCGGCCGACGCGTGTCCGACATACTCGGCTACGGTGGTGAGATCCCGATCGTTGGTTCGATCGCCGACGGTGTCGCACGCGGCGCCGATTCCCTCCTCGTCGGAATCGCCGTCGCGGGCGGCGGGCTGCCCGACGAGGTCCGCGCCGCGATTCGCGAGGCGATCGCCCACGACGTCGAGATCTGGAATGGACTGCATGGCTTTGTGGCTGAGGACCCCGAGCTCGGGCCACTGGCTCGCGAACGCGAACTGGCGATCCACGACGTGCGCCGGCCGCCCACGAATCTTCCCGTTGGGGCGGGCCGCGTTCGACAACTCGAGCAAACGATCGTCCTTGCCGTGGGGACCGACGCCAACATCGGCAAGATGACGGTGATGCTGCAGCTCCGTGACGCACTGGCGGTGCGCGGCATGCGAGGACGCTTCGCGCCAACCGGCCAAACGGGGATCTTCATCGAGGGCTGGGGGATATGTGTCGATGCCGTCGTCGCCGATTTCATTGCTGGCGCCGCGGAGCAAGTCACCATCGATGCCGCGCGCGATGCGGACATCGTGCTCGTGGAAGGGCAAGGCTCGATTCTGCATCCCGGCTACTCGGGCGTGTCGCTCGGCCTGCTGCACGGAAGCCTGCCCCACGCGCTGATCGCCTGCCATCAGCCCTCACGCAAGACGTTTCGCCACAATGCGTGGCTCGAGATACCGCCTTTGCCGAGCATTATAGAGCTCCATGAATCGATCGCGAATCCACTGCGACGCGTGCAGACCATCGGCGTGTCGCTGAATACCGTCGACCTGAGCGATCGCGATGCGCATCTTGCGATCGACCGAGTTGCCGAAGAAACAGGACTCCCGACCACCGACCCGGTGAGATACGATCCCGCACCGCTGGTAGACGCCGTCGTCGCGTTCGACAAAACGCGACGAGCCGACTCCGCGCGCCAGCCAGCGGAGATGTCGCGATGAGGATCCGTCGCGTCCGTTTCGCCGCTGTCGTCCCGACGCTTGCCCTCACTCTGGGTGTGGTCGGCTGTCGCGACTCGCGGGCCGCCGCACTGGCGGGCTTGCGCGGAGTACGCCTGTCGCCGCCGCGGGCCAAACCGGATTTCACACTCACCAGCACCGACGGCCGGCCGTTCAACTTTCAGACGGACACCAAGGGAACGGTGGCACTGCTCTACTTCGGCTACACGAACTGTCCGGATGTGTGCCCCACACACATGGCCAACATCGCGGCCGCGCTCAGGCGCCTCTCGCGAGATGAGCAGGCCAAGGTCCGCGTCGTATTCGTCACCACTGATCCCAATCGCGACACGCCGGAGCGACTGCGGCAGTGGCTGAACAATTTCGATGCGCGATTCATCGGACTCCACGGCAGCACGGACTCCGTGAATCAGATTCAGGCGACGCTCGGTCTGCCGCCGGCGATGATGGAGCTCATGGACTCCTCCAGCGCGGGACCGCGAGCGGCGTATGGGATGGGCCACGCCGCCCAGGTGCTCGCGTTCACTCCCGACGACAGCCTGCGCGCCGAGTACCCGAGCGGGTTCACGGCCGACGACTGGGCCAACGATCTGCCGAAGCTCGCCCGCATCACGAGTCGTTGAGTCGATCGCCGGCGAGGATGGCGAGCAGCGCGTACGTGGCGAGCCAATGTGCGCCGGCGTAATCGTCGGCAACGTGCGGCAAACTGGCGGCGACGTGCTCGTCGGCAACGCCCATCGCGAGCACGCGTCGCGGATCGTCAGGACGCCAACTCCGCGCGATGCAGCGCCAGTTCCAGGCGCGGCTCAGGTTCAGCCCATCGAGGTGCGCAATCTTGCCGTCCGACCGATCGCTCACGTCGGCCGGGAGGAAAAGGCTCCGCGGCTCGCGCGTCGCGGCGCGCGGCAGGAACGCGTCCATCCACCTGGACCATTCGTCGGGTTCCAGCATGCGGCGCATGCAGTCGGCCTCCATGAGCGCCGGCGACAGGAAATCGTCGCCCCCGGGCTCCCACGCCTGACAGTCTCGATCGCCTGAATACCAGGCGCGCGCCTTGGCACGGAGCATCGCCGCGAGCTCGTCGTCCGCGTACACCTCCGCGAACTCGAGCGCCAGCGAAAGAGCGAACGCGGTATTGAAGTGCGTCCCGGCTCGGATGGGATACGCCGCCTTTGGGAGAAAGTCCCGAAAGCGATCGGCGAACTCGCGGGCAAGCGGCAGCAATGCGTCTCGCCACGCTCGCGCCTCCGGTTGCTCGTGCCGCGCAAGCTCCGCCGCGAGCATCAATAGCCACGCCCATCCGTACGGTCGCTCGAACGTGCCTCGCGACGGTTGGCGCAGATAGGCGACCTCGCGCCGCACCTTGTCGGGCGTGAACTGCTCGTCGAATAGCTCGCGGATCCATGCCGCTTCTGCTAGGCCGGCGAACTGACGATACAACGTCGCGAGCAGCCAGTACCCATGCACGTTCGAGTGCCAGTCGAAGCTTCCATAAAAGATCGGATGCAGGACGCTCGGCGGCGCCAGATCGTCCGGACCGTTGAGCACGTGATCGAGCTTGTTCGGGTACTCGCGCCTGACGTGCGCCAGCGCTAGGCCCGCGAGGCGCGACGCCATTGTGGAATCGAGATGCGTCATCGGAAGACGAAGGCGTACATGATCGCCGTGTTCGCGGCGAGCAGCAGGATGCCCGTTGGAATCTGTACCTTGATCACGGCGTTCTCGTCGGGCAGCTCGAGCAGCGCGACTGGAACGATGTTGAAGTTCGCCGCCATCGGCGTCATGAGCGTTCCACAAAAGCCGGAGACCATGCCGATGGCCGCCATGATCACGACATTGCCTCCAAACTGATGCACGATCAACGGCAATCCAATGCCGGCCGTCATCACCGGAAACGCTGCGAACGCATTCCCCATGATGATCGTGAACAGCGCCATCCCAATGGTATAGGTGGCCACTACGGCGAGTGCGGTATGCAGCGGGATCCAACGCTCGATGATGCCTGCCACCACCGGCCCCACGCCGGCGAGCGCGAACATCGCGCCGAGCGCCGCGAGCATTTGAGGAAGCACGGCCGCCCAGCTCACCGCATCCATGAGGCGTCGCGCCTCGACCATCGGAGCCCTCAGCGGCGGACGCAGCATCAACATGCCGACGATCAATGCGACGATCGTGGCCAGCCCGAGCGAGATGAGCGTCACCTGTCTGGCGTCGACCAGCGGGGCGCCGTTGATGGAGAATCGCTTGAGCGTGAGCGTGCCGAGCAGCGTCACGGCCGGAATCGTGAGAGCGGGAATGAACAGCCGATTGCCCCACTTGACCGCGCTTGCCTCGCGCTGGGCACGCGTAGACGCCTCGGGCGGAGGTCCGCCGAGTTTACCGATCGCCATCACCAGCACCATCGCGATGACGACCAAACCGTTGATGAAATTCGAGAGGTACGACCCGGCAAGGAACGTGACGGCGTACAGACCCCAGAATGCCGCATTGTTGTAGCGCTTCACGCTCGTGCGGTCGCGCAGGTTCACGATGGCCACGCCGGCCATCATGAGCCCCATCAGCACGTTCACGAATTCGAACGTGATCATTCGCGCGGCCGTTCGGCGCGCTTCGCCTCTGCCTCGAGCGACCGATCGAGGAGCACGAGGCGTGTGCCGTGGATGATGAACGCGCAGACGGCGGTCGGAATCGCCCACGCGGCGAGGCTCGCCGGCTCGACGTGGTATCCGCTCTGTTCCAGGAACCCGCGAATCAACAGGATCGAGCCGATTGCGATGAAGATGTCCTCGCCAAAAAACAAGCCGATGTTGTCGACCGCTGCAGCGTGTGCGCGAATGCGGAAGCGCGTTCGTTCCGGCAGCTCTCCGAACCGATTCTCGGCCGCGGCCTCGGCCATCGGCGCGACCAGCGGGCGAACCATCTGCGGGTGTCCGCCGAGCGACGTGAGCCCCAGCGCCGACGTGAGCTGACGCAGCGCGAGGTATGCGAGCAGGAGCCGGCCGGTGGTCGCGGCGTGAATTCGCGAGATCACCATGCGCGCCCGCTCTTTGAGGCCGGCGCTTTCCAGCAGTCCGATCACGGGAAGCGCGAGCCACACGACGGGAACGGACCGACTGTCGACGAAGGCCTTGCCGAATGCGGCGATCACCTCGACGGGCGACCGGTGCGCGGCGAGCCCGGTCACTAGCGCGGCGGCGGTGACCACCGTCAACGGGTTCACGCGCAGCGCGAAGCCGACGATGACGACGAGTATTCCGATGAGTGGCAGCACGCCGATGTGCGGAAAAGAGCGTGGGAAGCTACGTCGATCCCGAACACAAGAAAGGGGCGGCGTCTCGACGACGCCGCCCCCCTCACCCCGTTCTCGCGGTACCCTCAGTCGTGTTACATCTGTTCGATCGTGTAGCCCTTCGCCTTGAGCAGCTCCAACACGCCGTCCTTGCCAACGAGATGACCTGCGCCCACGACGACAAGGGCGTCATCCTTCCCTTTGATCAGCTCCTCGAGCTTCGGGAGCCAGCTTCGATTGCGGTTCGTGAGCAGCGCGCTGCGCAAACCCGGCGCGCTATCGAGTCGGCTGTTCAAGAGACTGTCCAGCGCGGCCGTGTTGCCCACCGCCCACGCGTCGCGAATCATCACCAGATCCTTCGCCACCTGCTCGGGAGGCGTTCCATCGATGAGCAGTTGCTCCTGGTCGGCAAGGCTGAGCCCATCGAACAATCCCAACTGCACATCCGGGCTCTCCAATCCAAGAACCGGTTTGCCCGCTGCCTTGGCGCGCGCGTTGAGCTGCATGTCAACGCCGTATTGTGGTTGGAACCCCAGCTTTTGCATCGCGACCTGTGAGAGCAGGATCGACACGAACCACGGTTTGAAGCCGTTCACCTGATCGAGCGTCAGTCCGTACGTCCGCAGCAGCGAGTCCACCTTGGGCAGCATCGAGGGCGAGAGTGTGGACCGAAGCGTGGCGCCGTTACTGAATCGACCGCGCGTCATGAGCTCCATCACTCGCATCTGCATACTGTCGAGGCTCGCTTCGAGCGATACCGATTTGGCGTGCTCGAAGGCCGTGTCGACCTGCGGTGGCAGCGTCGCGGCATCCGGCGAGAGCAGGTGTACCGAACCAAGCAGATAGAGCGTGGCGCCGTTCGGGCCGCGCACGCGGAAGAGCATGTGCCTGGAGCCGGTTGGCAGCGGTCCGTGCGCTGCGGCGCCGGGGACCTGCAGCCCGGCGGCTCGCGCCGGCGATGGAGCAGCGGGCAGCGCTGCGAAGCCGATCGCGATCGCCGCCTGCGCGAACGTACGAGGGAGAGACGTCATAGTATCGAAATGACGATCTTCTCTCGCCAGCCGTTTCGCGCCAAATAATTAGCCGTTCTTGATCTTTGCCCAGGAATCCCTGAGCGTCACCGTGCGGTTGAAGACGAGCGCTTCGGGCCTCGAATCGGCCGCATCGCTGATGAAATAGCCCGTCCGCTCGAACTGATAGCGTGGGCCGACCGGATCCCGTGCCACACTAGGCTCGATCTTGGCGCCGCGAACGACGACCAGCGACTCGGGGTTCACCATCGTCAGGAAATCCTGACCCTCGTCGGCCTCCGGATCGGGCACCCGGAACAGTCGGTCGTACAGCCGGAGCTCGCAGTCGAGGGCATGCGCCGCCGACACCCAGTGGATGGTGCCCTGCACTTTGCGGCCATCGGGCGAGTCGCCGCCCCTGGTTGCCGGGTCGTAGGTGCACCGCAGCTCCACGACGCTGCCCGAGGCATCCTTGATCACGTCCGTGCACGTGATGAAGTAGCCGTAGCGGAGGCGCACTTCGCGGCCGGGCGCAAGGCGAAAGAACTTCCGGGGCGGATTCTCCATGAAGTCTTCGCGCTCGATGTACAGCTCGCGCGAGAACGGCACCATCCGCGAGCCGGTCTTCGGCACGTCGTGCGGGTAGTACGATGCCTCGAGCTCCTCTGATTCTCCCTCGGGATAGTTCGTCAGCACGACCCGGAGCGGATTGACCACGCACATGACGCGCGGAACGCGCATGTTGAGGTCGTTTCGGATCGCGTGCTCGAACGTGGCGAGCTCCGTCCGCTGCGGCTTCCGCGTCACGCCCGCTTCCTCGGCGAACGCGCGCAGCCCCTCCGGCGTCACGCCTCGGCGCCGCATCCCGGATATCGTGGGCATGCGCGGATCATCCCACCCGCTCACGATCCCGTCGTTGACGAGCCGGAG
>DATJIZ010000245.1:0-14349 GCA_035492735.1 Gemmatimonadaceae bacterium
TCGGCGCCGATCACGAGCTGGCCTGGCCGCACGTATCCACGCTCGACGGCTATCGTGTGGCTGATGCCTTCGCCCACTTCGTGCACGCGCACACCCTGCGCGCGCGCGAACTCGCGCACCTGGGCGTGAAAGCCCGCCGTCTTGTCCGACGCCGATGAAGGCGTGTAATGATCGAGCGCGAACACGACGCGCGACGGATCGTGCACACGCGTACCGCCCATCTGGGCGAAGTAGGCGATGGCCATCGGCGCCGAGGCGTCGGTGCCAAGCACGAGGTCGACGTCGCAGACCACGACGTCGCCGGCGCGTGCTGCGCTGCCTGACTTGGCGGAGAGGATCTGCTCGGCGATGGTGCGAGGCGGCATGGCACCTGAAAGCTGCGCAGGCGCCAGGGGCTCCGACAGCGCCCTCCCCGCTTATTCCGCCCGCATCGCCACGATCGGATCGGCCCGCGACGCGCGCAGCGCCGGCACCACAGTCGCCAGCACCGTCGGCACGAACAAGCTCAGCGCGCCGAGCGTCCAGGTCAGCGGGTCGAGCGGACTCACACCATAGAGCAGCGACGCCATCACGCGCGTCAGCGCGAAGCTCGCCGCCAGGCCCATGATGACGCCGGTCACGACGAGCACCACGCCTTCTCGCGTGACCAGCGCCACGAGCCGCCGCTGCGTGCTCCCGAGTGCGACACGAATGCCCATCTCGCGCGTCCGCTGCGCGACAGCGTAGCTCAACACGCCGTACAACCCGGCGATCGTCAGCACGAGCGCCACCGCCGCGAACGCGCCGAGCATCAGGAGGTAGAACCGTGTCTTGCCGAGACTGTGCGTGATCACGTCTGGCATGGCGGCGATATCCGACACGGCCGCGGTAGGATCGGCGGCGCGGATCGCGCGGCGGACGCCGGCGGCGACGTCGATCGGATTGCCACGCGTGCGGACCATGATCGGGAAGCGCGAGTCGCCTCCACCGGCCTGGTAGTACGTCCAGTACATCTCCGGCGCCGGATCGGCGACCGGGCCCACATTGCGGATGTCGCTGACCACGCCGACGATCGTCGCCATCGCGCTGTCGGTGTAATAGAAGCGGCGGCCCACGGGGTTGGCGCCTTTGAAGTCGCGCTTGGCGAGCGCCTGGTTCACGACGACGACCGCCGGCGCGGCCGGGCTGTCGTCGTCGCCAGGGCCGAGGAGCCGACCGGCGATGAGGCGTTGCCCCGTCACGGCAAAGAAGCCCGGTGTGGCGCGGCGCTGCTCGACCAGCGGCATCCGCGTGGGATCGTCGGCCGGCATGCCCTCGTAGCGGATGTTGCTGTTCCAGCCCCAATCCACGTACGGCAGCAGGTTGATCGAGCCCGCTGACTGCACACCAGGCACCCTGCGCACGGCGTCGAGCGCGGGATCGAGGAAGCGCCGGACCGACGTGCCGTTGGGATAGCGCGCACTCGCCACGGTCACGTCGAGGGTGAGCACGTGCGTCGTCTCGAACCCGGGATCCTTGCCGAGCAGACCGGCGAACGCGCGAAGCATGAGACCCGCGCCGATCAACAGCACGAGCGAGAGCGCGATCTCCGACACGACGAGTCCGCGCAGCGCCCGATGGTGCTCGCGCCCGCTCCCGCCGCCTCGGCCGCCGCGCAATGCGTCCTGCGGATCGATCGCGGCATTGCGCCAGGCCGGCGCGCCGCCGCAGGCGAGGCTCACCACGACGGCGACCGCGATGCCGAACGCGATCACTCGGCCATCGATGGTCAGTCCAGCGAGCTGCGGCATGCGCGCCGCGGCGAGCGCGCCGATCGTCTTCACGCCGGCGATCGCGACGGCGAATCCGGCCAGAGTTCCGACGACGCCGATCAGCATGCTCTCGACGAGCGCCGGACGCATCACGTGCCAGCGAGTGGCGCCGAGCGCAGTGCGGACCGCCATCTCGCGCTGGCGGTGAACGCCGCGCGCCAGGAGCAGCGCAGCGACGTTGGTCGCCGCGATCAACAGCACCATGCACACCGCGCCGAACAGCAGCAGGAGCGGCTGGCGAACGGCTTGTGCGCCCTCGGCCACGAGCGGCGCGACGCGGAGATTCTCGCCCTTGAGCTGCGGGTACTGCTTGACGAGACCCGCGAACAAGCCGCGGAGCTCGGCCTGCGCCGAGGCGGGCGTTGCGCCACGCGTGAGCCGGCCGAGCATGAGCAGCGAGTTGTTTCCTCGCTGCGCGAGGCGCTTCGGCGTGAAGCGGATCGGAATCCACACGTCGCCGCTCAGCACGCGGCCGCCATGGGGAATGCGGAAGCGCGGCAGCGTGACGCCGACGATGGTGGTCGGTGAGCCGTCGATGTCCACCGTGCGCCCGACGATTCCGGGATCGGCACCGAACTTCGAGCGCCAGAACTCGTCGCTCAGCACCGCGGTGAGCGGGGCGTCGAGCCGATCGTCGGCCTGCGTGATCAGCCGGCCGATCTGCGCCCTGGCGCCGAGCATCGGGAAGAGTCCGCCGGTGACGATGAGCTCCGACGCTTGCACCGTCTCGCTGCCCAGATTGACCAGCGCCGTGCCGAACGTGATCGCCGACAACGAATCCACCGTACGGCTCTGGCGCGCCAAGTCGGCATAGTTGGCGGGCGACTCGGGCCAAGTGCCCTCGGGACCGGATTGTGGCGTGATTCGATGCACCGCAACGAGACGGTCGCCATCGCGCACCGGAAGCGGCTGGAGCAGGGCGCGGCTGATCGCGCTGGCGACGGCGGTCGTGCCGCCGACGCCCAGAGCGATGCAGAGGACGGCGGACAGCGCCATGCCGGGTGTGCGGGCGAGGCCACGCGCGGCGGTACGAAGCTCGACGGCGAAACCAGTCATGCGTCCTCCGGACTATGCGTATTGGGACACCCTGCCGCGCGGTTCGGTTGGAACGATTGCCCCACGGCGCCGGCCGTCCCAACGTTCCGTCTCCCCCGAGTGTCCCAATCCAGGGTGTACCGGGAGCGACGCATGCGCATTCGCGAAATGACGCACGACCTGGAGCACGACGTCCGCTTCACTGTACGAACGTTGCGCCGCGACGCCGGTTTCACGCTGTTCGCGACGGGCATCATCGCGCTCGGCATCGGAGCGGCCATCACCGTATTCAGTGTCGCCGACGCGCTGCTCGTGCGTCCGCTGCCGTTCCGGGATCCCGATCGTCTTGTTTGGATCGCGAACAATGGCGGCGCGGGTCTCTCCAGCCAGACGGTGCAGGTCGGCAACTTCGTCGACTTCGGCGCGCAGACCAAATCGTTCTCGGAGGTCGCGGCGTACTTTGCGTTCTACGGCGTCGGCGATCGCAAGCTCGGCGGCGCGGGGGAGGCCGTACGGCTGAGCGCCGTACCGGTGACGCGCAACTTCTTTTCAGTGCTCGGCATTCGGCCTTTCCTCGGCAGGCTGTTCACCGCCGAGGAGAGCGCCTGGAACGGCCCGAAGGCCGTGCTGCTCGGCTACGAGCTTTGGAAGACGCGCTACGCCTCCAACCCGGATGTCGTGGGCAAGCCGGTCATGCTCGACGACGATCCGGTGCGCGTCGTCGGCGTGCTGCCCCCGTCGTTCGATTTCGGCTCGATCTTCGCGCCCGGGGCCAAGATCGATCTTTTCGTTCCGTTCCCACTGTCCGACGAGACGAATCATTGGGGTAATACACTCTCGATCGTCGGGCGACTCGAGCCTGGTGTGTCAATTGCGAGCGCGTCGGCCGAGCTGAATTTGCTCGGCGACCGCATTACGACCGCGCACCGGGGGCAGCGCAACCGATTCCGACCGGTGGCCGTGTCGCTGCGCGAGCATGTGAGCGGCCGCGTGCGACGCGCCATCACCGTTCTGGCGTTCGCAGTCGGCGTCGTGATGCTCATCGTGTGCGCGAACTTGTCCAATCTCCTACTCGCGCGCGCGACGACGCGTCAGAGGGAGATGGCCATCCGCGCCGCGCTGGGTGCCGGCCGGCGCCGCCTCGTGCGGCAGATGCTCACGGAAAGCGTCGTGCTGTCGTCGGGCGGCGCGGCGCTCGGCCTCGTACTCGCGATCATTGGCACGCGTGCCGTGGCGCGCCTCGACGCGGTAGCGCTGCCGCTCCTCGGCAGCGTACGGATCGACGCGAGCGCAGTGTTGTTTGCGCTGCTGCTCGCTGTCGGGACGGGAGTGGCATTCGGCATCGTACCCGCGTTCCACCTTCCCGCGTCGCTTCACGACGTACTCAAGGCGTCGGGCCGCGGCCTGAGCGACGGAAAGCACCACCAATGGATGCGGAGCGTCCTAGTCGTGTCGGAGATCGCGCTGGCCGGCGTGCTGCTCGTCGCGTCAGGGCTCCTCGTGCACAGCTTCCTCAACGTGCTCGATGTCGATCTCGGATTCCGGCCGGAGAGCGCCTCGGCGCTGCGAGTCGACCCGGACCGCCTGACCGCGGACTCACAGCCGCGATTCAACGCGTACATGGACGAGGTGCTGCGACGTTCGGGAGCAATTCCCGGCGTGCGCGCCGTGGCGCTCACGGACGCGCTGCCACTCGGCAGCAATCGTAGCTGGGGTGTCCGCGCGAAAGGCGTCGCCTACCGGCACGAATGGCCGAACGCGTTCGTTCGCGTGGTGAGCGAGGGCTACATCGGCACGATGGGTATGCGCCTGCGCGCCGGGCGAGACCTCTCCGTGCAGGACGGACAGGCAACCGAGCCGGTGATTCTCGTCAACGAGACCGCGGCACGCACGCTGTGGCCCGGCGAGAACGCCATCGGCAAGATCCTGATCGCGGACAAGGAGCGCCGGGTCGTCGGAATCGTGGGCGACGTGCGGCATCTCGCTGTCGAACAGGGCGCCGGACTCGAGATGTATTTGCCGCTGCGCCAGAGCAGGGACCACGCGTCGTTGACGCTCGTCGTCCGCAGCAATCTCACATCGGCCGCGCTCGCGTCGAGCCTGCGCACGGCGCTCGCGCCGCTCGTGCCGAACCTTCCAACCAACGATCTCCGCACACTGACCGAGATCGTCGACAAGGCCGTATCGCCGCGGCGATTCCTGACCGTGCTGCTCGGCGCCTTCGCCGGATTTGCGCTCGTGCTGGCACTACTTGGGATCTACGGAGTGATTTCGTATACCGTCAGTCAGCGCACGCACGAGATCGGAGTTCGCATCGCGCTCGGCGCCTCGTCGCGGAACGTCCAGGGGCGCATCATTCGGGAAACACTCACGCTCGCCGCGATCGGGATCGCCGTCGGGGCGTTCGCATCGTGGATCACCGCACGGGCGCTGGCGTCGTTCCTGTTCGGCGTAACGCCGGCCGATCCGCCCACGTTCGCCGCCATGCTCGCGGTACTCACCACCGTTTCGGTCGCAAGCGGTTATGTGCCCGCGCGCCGGGCGTCGCGGATCGACCCGATTACGGCGCTCCGCTCGGTCTGAGTCTTACAATTGACTGACGCTCCCAAGCACCTCGTCCCAGACCGTACTGCCTCACTCACGGCCGCCGATCGACCCCGAACCGCCCTCCTCCGCTCCGCCCCTGCAGCGCGGGATCGTACATCTCCTCCGCCCACGCCGGAGGCGCGACGAAGCTCCCCGCCGTCGTCGCGCGCGCTACGAAGCTCGCCGTGTAGCTGCCCGTCCACAACAGCCGCGCGAAGTACGACACGCGATCGTCGTGCAGCTCCTTGTGCACCCACGGCGACCAGTGCCCGTCGTCCCAACCACCGTACAACAACGCTTGCCAGATCGGACCGTCGCGATTGCGGTCGCCTTCCTCAGCGGCAAGCTGAGACTCCGCAGACATGAACGGCGCGAGCGTGCCCGACGTCGCGAGATTCATGTCGATGGGCTCGAGCCCGGCGGGCAACGGATCCTCCAGCGCGACGAACTCGCGATCCGCCGGCACGGTCAGGCGGAGTCGGACGCGCACGAGGTCGCCTTCGCTCACGCTCGTCACCGGCGCGCCATTGTCGAAGCGCTCGTACCAGCGCTCGACGACGATGCCTTGCGCGTCCGGATTCACCGGACCTGCGAGCGGGACCTCGTCCACCTCGAGCGAGTAGTAGACCGGCCGTTCACCCGATGACGCGTCCACGTGCACGCGCAGCAGCCGCTGCCCGTTCGGGCCCTGCTCGAGCAAGCCGGTGAGCGGCGCCGCGATGGTCGTGTCGAGGCCGCTCCTCGGCGGGCGGGCGACGAACGTCGTCTGCGCCACTCGCGCGCGCACGACGCGTTCGGCTGGCGCACCATCGCTCAGCGCGGCGAGCGCCATCACGACCGACGCGTAGTCCTGCGTGTTCCACGCGAACGCGCTCTCGGCGCGGCCCTGCTGCAATACGGTCTCGACCAACGCACCGAGCAGCGGGTGTGCCGGACGCATTGCGATCGAGGCGCTCAGCAACCGTGCGGCCGGCGCGATTCTCGACGGGAACACCCGTGCCACGTTCGCCGTATCGGGAAGATCGACGCGATGCCCAGCGACTCTCACCGTCCGCCAGGCAGCGTCGACCATCGCTTCGGCGTCGGCGCGCATGTCGGCGCGCGACGCGATCGCCTCGGCGAAGCGCAACCGATCTTCCCACGTCATCGCACCCGCGACACCGAGCAGCTTGCGCTCGGCGGTGGTGTCGGGCTGACCGACGCGGCGCAGGAACTCCACCTCCGCGACGCGCTCACCGAGCTCCATCCGGTTGGCGCGCTGCACGTAGCGATTCATGCCGCCGGTGTCGACCGGAGCCCGCGCCTCCCGGCGCAGATATTCGCGCGCCCGGGCGATCACGACCGGATCGACCGACACGCCGAGCTCGCGCGCATCGAGCAGGAACGTACCCGCGTATGCGGTAAGCCAGCCGTCCGACCACGGCCAATCCGGCCAGTACTTGAACGCACCGTCGGCACGCTGCCGCCGCGCGATCTCGTCGGCCAGTTCCTGCAGCTTGGCGTGTGGATCTCCGCCGAGCGCGTCAGGCCGCTCGGCCTTCGTGGCGCGCCACACCGCGATGATGCCGCGACCCACGCTCGACAACTGCTCGGTGCAGTCGTATCGGTACGCGAGCAGCCAGCGATACGCGGCGAGCATCGCCGACAGCTTCGATGTCCCGATGCGGAGGCGCATCCGCGATCGCGCGGGATCGATGTCGGCGGGAAGGACGATCGCGAGGTCCTGTGCGTCGCGCACCGCGCCAATGACGGCGTGCGTCCGCCGGTGAAAATCGGGCCGCACCGGCAACCAGGTCTCGGTGGCGTCGGCCGTGGCGCCGTCGGTCGCGCCCAGGCGCACCGCAACGCTGTCGCCGATCGCGTTGCGACCCGGTGCCGTGATCACGAAGCGCGCGTCAGTGCTCGAGCCGGACGATAAGGAAACGCTCATCCGCGGCGCACCGTGCAGTACCAGCCCGGTGGCCGAGGCGTCGACGGTCGCTGGCCGGGCGACGCCGTCGCGCGCCGTCACGATGACGCCAGCCAGGAGCGAATCGCTTGGCCGGACGAAGCGCGGAAGCGCCGCACGCGCCACGAGAGGACGCGTGACGAGCAGCGTCGTATCGCCGCTGCCGAAGTGATTGCCCGAGACGGCGACGGCGAACACGCGGAAGGTAGTGAGGTTGTCCGGCACGGCGGCGCGCGCCACTGTCTCGCCGCGGGCGCCCGTCACGACGTTGCCGAGGAAGAACGCCGTCGAGCGGAACTGACTCCGCATCGCGCGCGCCTGAATGAGGATCGGCGGGCTCTCCGCCGTTGCTCCGACCGCCGAAACGGACATGGCCAATCGCGCGACTGCCGGCTGCAGGAACGCGCCGACCAGCATCGGCTTCGTCGTGAGCACAGTGGGCAGCGTCGACCACAGCTCGCCACCCACGCCGCGCGGCGAATAGACCTGCTCGAGGACGTCGGGCTTCTCGTAGCCGGTGAGGGCGAGCACGCCCTCGTCGACCGCCCAGAGCGCCACCTCCGACCGCACGCCGCGGTGGTCGGCATCACGAACGCGCACGCGAACAGCCACGGTGTCGCGCGGTGCGTAGGATGCCCGGTCCGTCGCCAGCGCGACGGTCAACCGCTGCCGATCGCGATCGACGTGCAGTTCCAGGTAGCCGGCACGCAGCCGCGCCGTCGCGGTATCCGGACGCGCCATGGGGTCGGTGTGGGGAACCAGAACGACCGACACGAATACGTTCGGCACGTCACGATCGGTGATCTCGAGCGCCACGTCGTTCTCGCCCCGTTGCGCGCGCTGGCGGCGACGCTCGAGAATTCCTTCACGCTCGATCGTGATCCAAGCTTCGGCATCGGCAAACGGCGACTGAAAGTGAATGCGCGCCCGCTGGCCGACCGACAGATGCGTCGTGTCTGCGGTCATCGCGAGCAGATAGCCGGTCGCCGTCGGTCGCGGCGGCGTGGAGTCCTCCACGAACCGCACGACGACCGTTCGCGCGACGGCGCCGCTCGCGTCCGGCGCCGAGAGTGCGACGGCGTACCCGCCGCTCGAGCGCGGGATGAAGGTGAACGATCCCTGGCCTTCCTCGAGCGGCACGCGATCGCCGCTCAACGTGTCCACGACCCGCCTGCCCGGCGAGCCCGTGACCGGATCGGGTTCCTGCCAGTGTGCGCGCATCACCGTCGCCCGAACGAACGGCGCCGGACTCGGTACGCCATGCTCGTCGATCGCCCGGATCTCGACGCGCTGCGGTTGGCCGGGGATCGCCCGTTCCCGGGCATTCGCGAACCGGGCCAGGACATACGTGCGGCTCGCGCTCACTGGCGTCGACGTTTGAGACGTAACGACCTGTCGCGAGAGGTCGGTCACCGCCACCGTCAGGTCCGCGAACCCCGGCGTCGACCGCGTGACCGCCGCGACTGGAACGCGAATCGTCACTTCGCCGTGTGTGTCGAGCGTGTCGACTCCGCCGAGGGTCCGCGTCGAGTCGGGAAGATCAAAGTCGCCCCACCACGTCGAATAGCCGTAGGTCCAGCCGCCTGACAACAACTCCTTGGCGAGTGGCGGCTGGCCAGCGTCGAACTCGGCGGACCAGTTCACGACCGCGCCTCGCATCGGCGTACCGAAGAGATAGTGCGCATGGACGCGCACCGTGATCGAGTCGCCAAGGTATCGGGTTGCGCTGTCCGCGGCGACGTCGATCAGGAACTCGGGCGCGCGATACTCCGCCAGACGGAATGACGTCGAGCGAACCACGCGCCAGCGTCCGGCGACGACCGTCTTCAAATCGGCCACGTAGTCGTCGAGCGGCAAGCCGGGCCGAAGCCGCACGGAATCCACGAAGGTGCCGAACTCGGAGAGCCGCAGCACCGTATCGCGCACGATGAGCGCCGTGTCAGCGGCCCACGAGCTTTCGAGCCTTCTGATCGTCAGGCGCGCCGAGTCGCCGCGCTGCGGCGCGCGCAGGTCGCCAAGGATCCCGTAGCGTACGACGGCCTTCACGTGCACGATCTCGCCGGGCCGATAGATCCCCCGTTCGGCGAAGACGGCGCCGGTGACGAGGGGCGCGTCGTCGTACCGTGCGCCGAGCGAGGTCGGCTCGAGCGGATTCGATGGCTGGTAGCCGATCTCGCGTCCGCCGAGCGACACGGTCACGCGATCGTCGCGCGACCGAGCGTCGATCGTCGTGAACCGCGCGACCGGCGTGGGAGTGACGGCCGTCCGCGGCGGCGGCGCGGAATCGCCGGCCTGACGCGTCAGCGTCGCGAGCCCGCGCGTGTCGCTCGTGCCGCGGGCGACGACTCGGCCCCAGCGATCGATCTGCGACACCGTCACGTTCGCGCGCGGCAGCCCGTCGCCCAAACCGGTCACGAGTGCTTCGCCGTCGGCGGGGCCGACGAGCCGCGCGGTGACCGCCAGGTCGGTGACCTGCACGAACGTGTACGGGTAGAACCACGAGAATGCCGCGTTTGGCCAATAGAGCGTGCGCGAATGGCGGCTCGCCGCCACCGCGGGTACGATTGCGTCGCCGAGTGGCGCCGCCGCTTCGACGCGCATCAAGATGAGCGGATGGTCGGGCGCAAGAGCCCCCGCCGTCAGCGGGACTTCGACCGTCGTGTCGACGTTGACGCGGCCGGGTAGCTGGACTGTTGTCGACTCGGCAATGAGGCCACGCAGACCCGCGGCGAAGGCGTACCCGCTCGCGACGGTGGCAACGGTCTTGGCGCGAAGGCTGTCCGGTACACGATACGTCCGGAGCTTGACCGCCTTTACGTTGATGAACCGCAGCGGAAAAGTCAGCCGTCCGGAGCGCGGCACAGTGATCAGGCCTCTTGCGTTCGCAATCTGCGGCGCGTAGTCGGCGGTCGACAATGAGATGGTTCGCGGTCCTTGCATGGGCCGGCCATACGCATCGCGCAACAGCGAGTCGACCTCGATCGTGTACGTCGTCCGCGGTGTGAGGGGGACGCGCGCCACCCACAGTTTCGCGATTTGTGCCGGACCGATGATCGCGAGCGGCCGGCCGTCTACGCGCACCCAGCGCGCCACATCGTCGCGACGCACGTACGAGGCGAACGTGAGCAGGAGCTGGTCCTGGTGGCAAGTGTCGTACGGCAGCGCACAGTCCAGGCCCACGATCCGAAACACTGGCGCGGTGCGGAGCGCGTAGCGCTCCTCGCGGCCGAACGCCGAATCGTCGGAGGTCGTGGGGATGACCATCAAACCCGCGCAGTCGAGCGGCAGCGGCTCGGTCGGCTCCAGCTCGACGACTGTGCGGAACCGGTCGGCGAGCGTGTCGCGCGGCCACGGACCTTCCCATTGAAATCCGTACTCGTCGCCGCGCGCGAGCGGGCGCTGCCGCGTAACGCGCAGCGGGATACTCCGCTCCGACGGGCATTGCCTCAGCTCGAGCCGCGCGCCTCGTCCGAGCCGCTCGGCATCCACGGGCGCGGTGTAGAGGAGCGCGACGTGCCCATCCGGCGCGAGCGTGTCGCTGCGTGCATTTCTGAACTGGTCGAACGAGCGCGCCATGAGCCGCGCACCTTTCACGCGGAACTCGAAGCTGTACGGCGCGTCGAGCCGCGCGCCGTCCGCCGCGCGCAAAACCGTATCGATCGTGACGGTGTAGCGCACGCCAGGCGTGAGCGGCTCCCTCGGGATGAAGCGGATCGTGACCGGATCGCGCCATGCGACCGCGCCGGCGATGGCCGGCGAAATGCGAAAGACGCGCGCCGCGGAGACGATGGAATCGAGAGCGCGAGCGATCGGCCGATCGAACATCACCGTCACGATTCCCGACGGCGCCGCCGTGTCGGCCGGCGAATGCCACAACACGCGCAGCGAGCCTTGGGCGCCGAGCGATGCCCCCGGCAAGACGACCACGGCAACTGCTACGACGGCAAGGTGGATTCGCATCGGATAGCACCGTACACCGACGCCGCTTCAGCGCGTCGTGGGCCGCATCACAGCTCTCGTATATCAGTTCAACTATGCCGACCTGCGAATCGGTCACATCCCGGCGTCACGGCGCGACCGGGACCCCGGTCTGCGCCTCGACGGTCGCCACCCCAGCGTGCGCGGCTCTCGCGCCGACCCACGCCGCCCCCACGAGGCTGCCCAGCGTATTGACCGTTGTGCGGCACATGTCGAGCGGCCGGTCGATCGCGGCCACGAGCGCGATGCCTGCCGCCGCCTCGCTGCCCAATCCGATCGCGTTGAGGACGATCAGCGTCGTGACCAGTGAGCTGCCCGGCACGCCCGCCCCGGCAAATGCGGCGGCGGTCGACGCGAGAACGATCGACAGTTGGCGTCCGGGACCGAGCGGGAGGCCGTAAAGCGTCGCCAGGAACACGGCCGTCACCGCCTTGTACGCCGCGGCGCCGTTCTTGTTGATCGTCGTGCCGGCAGGCAGCACGAAACCCGTTACTTCGGCGGGCACGCCGAGCCGAGTCGCGGCCGCCATGCTCACGGGCAGCGTGGCGCTCGACGATGCGGTGGCGAATGCGAGCATCAGCGCATCCGACGTCCACCGCAGAAATTCACCGACGCGGTAGCCCGCCGCGGCCCGCACCGCGGGCAGCAGCACGAGCCCCACGTGCAGCGCGAGCGCCAGCAGCACCGCGACGGCGAAAGTCAGAAGCTCGGCGAGGAATCCAGCGCCGAAGCGAGCCACCGCGGCCGCGATCAGCACGAACACCGCGATCGGCGCGAGCTGCATGAGCCAGCCGATGAGAATCATCGACAGCTCGTTGAGCCGCTCGAACGCCGACGCGATCTGCCGCCGCTTGTCGGTGGGCAACGTCGTGGCCGCGGCGGCGAACAGACAGACCGCGACGATGAGTGGGAGCAGATCGCCCTGCACCGCCGCGGCGAACGGATTCTGTGGGATGAGCCCGAGCAGCTGCTCGGTGAGGGGCGGCACCTTTGCCGACGGAGCCGCAGCAGCCACCGCCGCGAGTCGCGGCGCGATGTGGAACGGCATCACGCGCGCTACACCCAGGCCGATCGCCGCCGCGAGAAACGTCGTGATGAGGAAATACGCAAACGTGCGCCCGCCGATCGCGCCGAGCCGGCGGATGTCGCCGAGCGATGCGACGCCGGTAAAGAGACTGCCGATCACGAGCGGCACGACGATCATCGTCGCCAGGCGAATGAAGGCCGTGCCGACCGGCTCGATGGCGACGAGCGCCGCGTTGAGCGGTGCGACCCAGGCGAGCTTGGATACGACGCCGAGTGCCGCGCCGGCGACGAGACCGGCAACGATCTGCTGAGAAAGCGAGAAACGGCGCGTCACGCGCGCACCGTCCTCGCCTCGCTGGAGTCGGCGCCCAACGAGGCGAGCACCTCGCGCAGCGCGCCGAGCGTGCGCTCGACGTCCGCCATCCGGATGTCGCCCATATGGCCGATGCGGAATCCGGACGGCTGGAACTTGCCCAGCGCCGCGGCCGTGAGGATGCCGCGCGCCTTGAGCCCGTTGCGCACGGCCGCCGGCGTGAAGTGCGGCGGCAGCGCGATCGCGGTGACCGTCCATCCGTATCGCTCGAGCGACGGGCATTGCATTCCGAGGCCGAGCTCGCGCACACCATCGCGCACGCGCCCGGCCATCGCGTCGTGGCGGCCGAACACGCGCGGCAAGCCCTCCTCGTGGATCATGCGCAGTGCCTCGGCGAGCTGCAGCACGATGTGCACCGGCGTCGTGCCGGGCGTCTCGACTTTGGCGCCGGTGATCGCGCGCTCGATCGCCGCGAAGTCCCAGTAGTTGCGCGGGAGTCGGGAGTGTTTCGTCGCGCGCCAGGCGCGTTCGCTCAGCGCGACGAACGACATCCCCGGGCTCGACATGAGACATTTCTGCGAGGCTGTGACCGCCACGTCGATGCCCCAGTCGTCGAAGGCGAACGGCATGCCGCCAATCGACGGCACGCCGTCGACCAGCGTGAGGACGTCGCGCGACGCCGCGGCGCGCGCGACGGCCGCGACGTCGTTGGCCACGCCGGTCGACGTGTCCACATATGTGAGCGCCACGGCACGCACGCGCGGATGCTCGGCGAGAAACGTGTCGACTTCGGCGGGAGAGACGCTGCGCGTCCAGTCGGCGGCGATGCGGTGCACGCGCACGCCGTACGACTCGCCGAAGCCCGACCACATCTCGCCGAACTTGCCGTTGCAGCAGACCGCGATCTCGTCGCCCGGGGAGAAGAGGTTGCAGATCGTCGCCTCGAGCGCCCCGCGGCCGGTAGTGTGCACGGGCAGCACAGGGCGGCGCGAGCCGAACACGGGGCCGAGCAGCTCGAGCAGCTCGGCGAGCTCGCGCGAGAACTCGGGGCTGCGGTGGTGGATCATCGGCCGTGCGCCGGCGTCGAGCACGCGCTGCGGCAGGCGCGTGGGGCCCGGCGTCATGAGCAGCATCGGCTCGGCGGTCATGGTCTCAAGTTATCGGCAAACACGCTCGCCGAGCACTCCGACGATTCCCGGACCTTCGGCGCCCGCTGATCCGCCCCGTTCTGGTGCAGGCTACTCGATGACGCCCTTCTTGCGCAGCGACTCGTCGATCTCGGTGCGGAACAGAACGCCCGACTTGATCTCGGCGACGCGTTTCGTCTCGCGATCCACGAGCGCCTGAACGAGCGACAGGACTTGTTCCGCGTCGGCGCGCGGCACGACGACGACACCGTCGCGATCGCCGACGACGATGTCGCCCGGCGATACGACGACGCCGCCGCAACTTACGGGAACGTTGATCTCGCCCGGCCCATCCTTGTCGCAGCCGCCGGCGCTCACGCTGCGGCTGAATGCGGGGAACGCGAGCGCGGTGAGCCCGTCCACGTCGCGGATCGCCCCATCGACGACGATGCCGCCGAGCTTCGCGGCGACCGCGGTGTTGCACATCAGCTCACCGAACACGGCGCTCGTCGTGTTGCCGCAGGTGTTGACGACGATCACGTCACC
>DATJIZ010000246.1:0-27658 GCA_035492735.1 Gemmatimonadaceae bacterium
CGTACGTATCCGCGCGTGCCCTGCCGTGGTCTCGACGGAGCGCCGCAGCATGCACCATTCGACATCGCGAATGCCGGGATGCTTGCGCATCGTCTGATCGAGCGCAAGCGCGACGGCGGTCGTATCGAGCCGGGTGAGTGGCGCGCGCTGGCGCTGGCGTACGCGAAGGGACACGTGCCCGACTACCAGATGGCCGCGCTGCTCATGGCGTGCTACCTGCGCGGGCTCGACCGCGCCGAGACGGCGGCGCTGACCGAGGCGATGCTCGCGAGCGGCGAACGCTTCGACCTGTCGCACCTCGGTCGACCGCGCGTCGACAAGCACTCCACCGGCGGTGTGGGCGACAAGGTCTCGCTCGTGCTTGCGCCGCTCGTCGCATCCGTCGGTGTGGCGGTACCGATGATGTCCGGACGATCGCTCGGGCATACCGGTGGCACGCTGGACAAGCTCGAATCGATTCCCGGCTTTCGCACCGACTTGTCGCTGGAGGAGGCGCGACGACAGCTCGACGACATCGGCTGCGTGCTGATGGGCCAGACGCCGGAGATCGCGCCGGCCGATCGCAAGATGTACGCGCTGCGCGACGCGACCGCGACTATCGAGTCGCTTCCGCTGATGGCGGCCAGCATCATGAGCAAGAAGCTCGCGGAGGATCTGACGGGCCTCGTGCTCGACGTCAAGCGCGGCAGCGGTGCGTTCCTGCCCGATCTCGATCGCGTGTTGTCGCTCGCCGAAGTGATGATCAAGCTCGCCGCCGATCACGGCTGCGCCTGCGTCGCGCTCGTGACGGCAATGGACCGCCCACTCGGTCGCGCCTGCGGCAACGCCCTCGAAGTCGAGGAAGCGGTCGCCGCGCTCAAGGGCGAGGGCCCGCCCGACCTGATGTCGGTGACCTACGCGCTCGGGGCGGAGATGCTCGTGCTCGCGAAAGTTGCGGACGACACCGACGCGGCGCGGCGCGAGCTCGAGAAAGCCATCGGCACCGGCCGCGCCGCGGAGACGTTCCAACGGATCATCGAGTCGCAGGGCGGGAATCCCGGTGTCGTCGACGATCCGTCCGTCCTGCCGCAGGCCGCCGAGTGTGAGCTGTTCACGGCGCCTCGCCGTGGCTTCGTCGCGCGGGTCGATCCCAAGGCCATCGGGCGCGCCATCGTCGCGATGGGCGGCGGCCGCACGCGCGTCGACGACGTCGTCGATCCGGCGGTCGGGTTCGTCGTGACGGCGCGCCCCGGCGACTGGGTCGAGGCCGGTGAGCCGCTGGCGACGATCTTCTCGCGCGATCGCGCCGGCATCTCGATCGGCCGACATGGGTTGCGCGCCGCGCTCGTCATCGCCGACGAGGCCGAGCCGCCGCTGCCCCTCGTGTCGCACCGCGTGACGGCCAACGGCCCGGAGCCGTACCCGACCGAATGAGTTGCGCCGTGGTCGCGCCCTATTGAAGTTTCCTGATTCAGTTCCGTTGCGCCTGCATCGACACCCGAGGATTCATGCCGCCTAAAATCGCCCGCCTTGCCGGATTCGGAGCGTTCGGCGCCTGCGTCGCGTTCGTCGCTCTGTTCATCCTCATCGCTTACGCGAGCCGCCACACCGCCACCGGCGGCATGATGACGGCGCTGTCCGTGGTGACCTGGATCTCGGTCGGCATGGTGGTCATCGCACTCATCGTGGTGCACGTCGCGATCGGCAAGCAGCTGCTCTACATCGGAAGCGGCGACCGCCCGCGCGGGGTATGATCGCCTGATGGCGGGCACGCCCGTGCTTTCGGTCGGCCGCGCACGGCTGACGCCGGACAATCCATTCGCCGAGCCGAGCCCACTGCCGTTCGGGGCGCCGCGGTTCGACCGTATTCGCGACGAGCATTACGGTCCGGCGATCGAGGAGGGCATTCGCCGCCATCTCGCAGAGGTCGACGCGATCGCGCACCAGGCTGCGGCGCCGACATTCGAGAACACGATCGTGGCGCTCGAGCAGTCGGGGCGGCTGCTGTCGCGCGTCGTGAAAGTGTTCGACGCCATCACCTCCGCGAACACCAACGAATACTTGCAGGAGGTGCAGGCGGAAACGGCGCCGCGGCGCGCGGCGCACTACGACGCCGTCTATCTCGACGACACGCTCTTCGCGCGCGTCGACACGATCTACCGGCAGCGCGCCGCGCTCGGTCTCACGCAGGAGGAGCACTATCTCGTCGAGCGGTATCACGAGGAGTTCGTGCGCGCCGGGGCACGCCTTTCGGCGGCCGACAAGACACGGCTGCGCGCGCTGAACGAGGAAGAGTCCTCGCTCACGACCGAGTTTCAGAACCGGCTCCTCGCCGCGACCAAGGCCGGGGCCGTCATCATCGACGACGTGTCCGAGCTCGACGGCTTGCGCGACGCCGAGATCGCGGCCGCGGCCGAGGCCGCCCGGGATCGTGGCCTCGACGCCCGCTGGGTGCTGGCGCTCCAGAACACGACGCAGCAGCCGATGCTGCAGTCGCTCCGCCGAAGCGACGTGCGACGACGCCTCTTCGAGGCATCGGTTCACCGCGCCGATCGCGCCGGCGAATACGACACCCGCGGCCTCATCGCGCGACTCGCCGGACTCCGCGCCGAGCGCGCCGCGCTACTGGGCTATCCGTCGGCCGCGGCGCACGTGCTCGAGGACCAGATGGCGAAAACGCCGGACGCCGCCGCCAAGCTGTTGAGCGACGTCGGCCGCGCCGCCGCGGCGAAGGCGCGACACGAAGCCGAGAAGATTCACGAAGTCGTACAGCGATCGGGGGGCGACGCGCTCGAACCATGGGATTGGCAGTACTTCGCCGAACAGGTGCGGCAGGCCGAGTACGATCTCGACGAATCGCAGATCCAGCCGTACTTCGCGGTCGATCGCGTCCTCCACGACGGCGTGTTCTACGCGGCGGCCCTCCTGTATGGTCTCGCCTTCAAGGCACGCAACGACATCCCGGTGTATCACCAGGACGTCTGCGCGTTCGAGGTGTTCGACGCGGACGGCAGTTCGCTCGCGCTGCTCTACTCGGACCTCTTCAAGCGCGACAACAAGAGCGGCGGCGCCTGGATGGACACGTTCGTGGACCAGTCGGACTTGCTGGGCACGAAGACGGTGGTGTTCATGGTCGCGAACTTTTCCAAGCCGGCGCCGGGCCGGCAGGCGCTGCTCACGTTCGACGAAGTGACCACGATGTTCCACGAGTTCGGGCACGTGCTGCACGGGATGCTGGCCCGTGTGCAGTATCCACTCCTCGCCGGGACGAACGTGCCGCGGGATTTCGTGGAGTTCCCCTCGCAGTTCAACGAGCATTGGGCCCTCGATCCGTTGGTCGTCGCGAACTACGCGCGGCATTACGTGACCGGCGAGCCGATGCCGGCGGCGCTCATCGACAGAATCAAGAAGGCGCGAACCTTCAATCAGGGATTCGCGCTCACCGAGTACATCAAGGCAGCAGTGATCGATATGGCCTGGCACACGCTGCCGGAGTCCGGCGTGCCGCTCGACGCGGCGCGGTTCGAGACGTACGCGCTCGAGCGATCCGGGCTGCCGCTGCCGGCCGTACCGCCCCGCTATCATTCGACGTACTTCGCACACATCTGGATTGGTGGCTATGCCGCCGGCTATTACGCGTATCTCTGGGCCGAAGTGCTGGATCATGACGCATACGCCTGGTTCCTGGAGCGCGGCGGTTTGACGCGCGAGAACGGCCAGCGCTTCCGCGACATGATCCTCTCGAAGGGCGGCACCGAGGAACCCGCGGCCATGTACCGTGCGTTCCGGGGCCGCGATCCGCGCATCGATCCGCTGCTCGCCGAACGCGGCCTCGAGCACGCGCCAACCGACTTCTGATCGCGGTCACTCGCGAATGAAGAAAATTCTCATCGCGCTCCTCGTGCTCCTCGGCATCGCCTGCGTGTGGGTGGTCGCGACGTACGCCACGCGGAACCCGGAGCACCGGGACCTCGATGCCGCGGCGCGGCGCGGCGCGCCCGGCCGGTTCATCCGGCTGTCCGACGGAATCACGCACTATCAGATCGACGGCCCGGACTCGGGACGCACGGTGGTGCTCGTGCACGGGTTCTCCGTCCCGTACTACATCTGGGATTCGACGGCCGCCGCACTCGCCGGTGCGGGGTACCGCGTCGTCCGCTACGACGAATACGGCCGCGGATGGTCGGACCGACCGAACGTACCGTACACGGCGGACCTGTTCGACCGGCAGATCGCACAGCTGCTCGACTCGATCGGTATTCACGCGCCGGTCGACCTTGCCGGCGTTTCCGCGGGCGGCGCGGTCGTCGCCACGTTTGCGTCGCGGCATCCCGTGCAGGCACGGTCCGTCGTGCTCGTCGATCCCGTGGCCGGCGGACGAGGCGGCGTGCCGTTCCCGTTCGATCTTCCCGGGGTCGGTCCGATGTTCTGGCAGGCGTTCGTCGTTCCAAAGATGGCCGACGGGCAGATGACCGACTTTGCGCACCCGGAGCGCTTTCCGAAATGGGTCGACCGTTACCGTGACCAGATGCAATACCGCGGTTTTGGTCACGCGTTGCTGGCCAGCCGGCGCGGCAGCGCGGGTGTGCAGCTCGATTCCGTCTACCGTGCGCTGGCGTCGGCGGGCGTCCCGGTCCTGCTGTTGTGGGGCACCCAGGACAAGACGGTACCGTTCGCCAACAACGCGTCGGTGCGGGCGGCCATTCCGAGCGTGGAGTTTCACGCCATCGGCGATGCCGGCCATCTGCCGATCCTGGAGCGCGCGGCCCTGGCGGACTCGCTGATATTACAGTTTCTGGCGCGCCACCCGGGCCGCTGAGACTGAACGCCTGACCGGCAGGCTCCATGAGCAACGTGCACCCCGAGACGCGCGCGTACGGCATCGCGCCCACGGCATACCGGCTCCCCGAGGCTACGCACATCGGGCGAGTGCGACTCCAGGTTGCCGACCTCGATCGTTCGGTCGCGTTTTACGAATCGGTCATCGGCTTCCGCGTCGCGCGCCGAACGGAATCGGTTGCCTGGCTCGCGGCGCGCGACGACGATCGTGTTCTCGTCGAGCTGCACGAGAAACGCGGTGTGCGGCCGATGGCACGACGCGGGCTGATCGGCTTGTACCACTACGCGATCCTGCTGCCCGATCGCGCTGCCCTCGGACGGTTCCTGCAGCATCTGGCGGATCTCGGCGTGCGCGCCGGAATGTCCGACCACTTCGTGAGCGAGGCGATCTATCTCTCGGATCCCGACGGACTGGGCATCGAGGTCTACGCCGACCGTCCGCGGAGCGCATGGCGCGTCGACGACCGGCAGCTCGCGATGACGACCGTGCCGCTCGACGCGCCGGACCTCGTGCGCGCCGCGGCGGGACAGCCGTGGACCGGGGCGCCCGCGGGCACGACGATCGGACACGTGCACCTGTACGTGCGCGACATCGACGAGGCTGCCGCGTTCTATCACGACGCGCTCGGCTTCGACAAAGTCGTGTGGAACTACCCTGGCGCGCTGTTCCTGTCGGCGGGCGGATACCATCATCACCTGGGCACGAACACGTGGGCGGCGGAAGCGCCGACGGCGACGGACGACGACGCCCGGCTGCTCGACTGGGAGCTGGTGCTTCCCGATGATGCCGATGTTCGTGCCGCGGCGGAGAGCCTCCAGGCGCGTGGCTACCCGGCGGTCGTCGGGGAGCATGAGGCCGTGACTCGGGACCCGTGGGGAACCAGCCTCCGCCTCGTCAGCGCTTCGCACTGACGGCCGCGGCGCCAATCAGTCGCGCAGCTTTTCGATCAGCTTTGGCAGGAACGAAAGCGCGACCAGCAGCAGCATCACCACGCCGGCGACGAGAAACGCGCGCGAGTCGCTGCGCTCGAATCCGGCGGCAATCCGGTCGCCGACGTACACCGCCAGCAGCGTGCCCGGAATGACGCCAACCGCCGTCCCGGCGAGAAATTGCAGGAAAGGCAATCGACTGGTTCCGGCAGCATAATTAAAGATTCCGAATGGAACGATGGGCAGCAGCTGCACGCGAAGCGTGGTGAGGAACGCGCTCCCGCGACGGAGCGCGTGCAGCTTCTGCGAGTATCGGCCAAGCAGTCGATGCGCCGGCCCGGACCACACGCCGCGGGCGAGCCAATAGCCGGCCGTCGCGCCGATCAGCGACGCGCCCCACACGAACACGCTGCCACGCATGATCCCGAACACCGCGCCCGCGCCGTACGCCAGCGGCGAGACCGGCGTGGCGAAGGCTGCCGCCGTTGCGTAGACCAGCACGAAAAACGGCGACAACCACGGGAGTCCCTGAACCCGATCGGCCGCGCTGGTCAATTGCTGCGGATTCTTGAGCTTGAAGTAGCCGAGCCGCCACGCGACGACGACGAGCGCGGCAAGCAGGAGCGTCGGGGCCACGAGGCGCAGCCAGTCCGTTGGCCTCGGCTTCTCTGGTTCGTGCGCCATTCAGGCGGTCAAACCGTGATAACCAACGGCATCACTCGACGACGAGAAAACCAATGCCGCCCTTCTGCCCGTGACCGAACCCGTGATTCACGAACGGGAACTCGCCGGGGATGTCACAGGTGAGCTCGAAGCACATGCCGCCGCCGGGCGCCACGCCCCAGGTCTGCACGCCGCGGATCGCCGTCGCCGGGGGCGCGCCGAGGTAAACCGTATCGAACTGGTCGCCGACGACGTGGAAGTTGCAGGAATGCGTGGGGCCGGCATTCACCACCCAGAACCGGACGCGCTCACCGACTTTCGCATGCAACGGCGCGTGAATGTACTGGTCGGGGCGTCCGTTGAACACGACCAGGTCGGGAAGCGTCGACAGCATTTTCTGATAGTCGAACGATCGCGCACCGGCGCCCGCGGCAGCGAGGTACAGCTCCGATTGAACGAGCACGAATTCTCGCGCCTGCGGCAGCGGCTCGCGCGGCGAAACCACGATGGCGCCGTACATCCCGGAGCCGATGTGCATGAGCACCGGTGATGTGCCGCAGTGATACATGAAAGCGCCCGCGTACTTCGGTTTGTACGAGTAGGTGACCGATTGTCCCTTGGTCACCGAGCGGAACGCCTCCTTGGGGTTGATCTGCGCCGCATGAAAGTCCATCGAGTGCGGCACGTCGACTTCGTTGGTCAGCGTGAACTCGACCGTGTCACCGACGCGGCAGTGCACGATGGGACCGGGCGTGTCCCCCTCGAACGTCCATGCCGCGACGACGGTGTCGTCCGAGATGCGAACCGGCGCCTCGCGCGCGTGCCAGTGCAATTGCACGCGGCCGTCTTGCAAAAGCGGCGGAAGCTCGGGCGCGTAGCGATGAAAGGGAATGTCGGTTGGCGCATTGGCCGGCACGGTCGTCTTGCCGTTGTGCGGTCGACCTTTGAGAACGGCCGTGTCGAGGCGGCTGTCCGAGTTGTGCGCCGCCGGACCACCCTGGCCACGGTTCCCGTTCGAACCGTTGCCGCTCGTCGTGTCCTGGCGTTGAGTCGTGCCCGGAGTGCAAGCGGCGAAAGCGGCGGGCAGCGCGAGGGAAAGCGTCGACGCTCGGGCGAGAAAGGTGCGCCGGGTCGTCGACGCGAGCACTGCGTTCTCGGAAGCTGATTCCTCGGGCAGCTCGGACAGGCGAATCGGCGTCGGCTCGGTCATGCCTGATCTCCGCGGTGGCTGAGCGACTCGAAACATGCCACGCACGGGCCCGGCATCACAGGGCGATGCGGGCCCGAACGAGCGGTCGACCCGCCATGTCCTCGGCTGTTGCCGATGGGGCGTGGCTCAGGTCGAGCAATCCAATTCGTCGTCCCGCGAGCGCCGGGCCTTCGGGCACCGGGCGCATGGGCGGCGGCGAGCTGATCGAGCTTGGTGCGCAGGTCGAAAAGAACGTGGTGCAACCGATCAGAGCCGCACGCCTCACGATCTTGCCAACGTGCACGCTGCTCATTGGCGGCCTCCGAAATGGACGTGTGAGTCGGATCACCAATGCAAGCGTCGATCCCGGGCACGCCTGATCATAGACGCGCGCGACGCAGCAGCTGAGCGTTCACGGCCACGATGATCGTGCTCAACGACATGAGCACCGCGCCGATCGCCGGGCTCAGCACCAAGCCCCAGCGCTCGAGCACGCCGGCGGCGAGTGGAATGGCCACGATGTTGTAGCCGGCAGCCCACCAGAGGTTCTGCTTCATCTTGCGGTACGTGGCCTTGCTCAGCGCGACGATCCGCGGCACGTCGCGCGGATCACTCCGCACCAGCACGATGTCGCCGGCTTCAACCGCGACGTTCGTTCCGGCCCCGATCGCGATGCCGACGTCGGATGTGAGCAGGGCCGGCGCGTCATTCACGCCGTCACCCACCATTGCCACGCGTTTGCCTTGACGCTGCAGCTCCCTGATCCGGGAGGCCTTTTCATCCGGCAGGACCTGCGCGAATACGGTGTCGATGCCGAGCTCCTTCGCGACCGATTCGGCGACTGGCCGTGCGTCGCCGGTGAGCATCACGACCTCGATGCCATCTCGGTGCAGTCGACGAACCGCGTCGGCGGACTCCGGACGAACCGCGTCCGCGACGGCGAACGCCGACAGAACACGATCGCCCTCGACGAGATACACGGCGCTTTGGCCGAGACGTCCCGCCTCGTCGGCCAGTTCGCGAAGGAGCAAAGGCGGCTGGACGCCAAGACGCGCCAGCAGGTTCGGTCCGCCCACAGACAGTCGTCGACCCTCGACGAGCGCCTCCGCGCCGCGGCCGGGGATTGCCGTGAATTCGCTGGCATGCGGCACCGTGACACCACGCTCTCGCGCGCTGGCCACGACCGCGCGCGCCACGGGGTGCTCGGAGTCCTGCTCGACCGCCGCGGCCAGTCCCAGCGCCTCGTTCTCGTCGGTTCCATCGTCGCCGCGCATGTCGACCACACGGTGCTCGCCGCGCGTCAGCGTTCCCGTTTTGTCGAACACGACGGCGGTCACGTTGCGCGCTTCCTCGAGCCCGCGCCGGTCGCGCACCAGCAAGCCACTGCGCGCTCCGATGGTCGTGGAGATCGCCACGACGAGCGGAACCGCGAGGCCGAGCGCGTGAGGACACGCGATGACGAGCACCGTCACAACCCGCTCGACAATGAAGGACGTGGGAGCCATGAGCACCGCCCACGCGATCGCGGTGAGTATTGCCGAGCCCACGGCGATGATGGTGAGAAAGAAGGCAGCGCGATCCGCGAGCACCTGCGCTCGCGAACGCGACTGCTGCGCCTGCGTCACCAGGCGCATGATGCCGGCGAGCGCAGTGCGGTCTCCCGTCTTCGTGACGTGCACGCGCAGCGAACCGTCGCCGTTCACCGTACCCGCGATGACCTCGTCTCCCGTGTGCTTCTCGACGAGCCGCGACTCTCCGGTGATCATCGACTCGTTCACCGCGCTGCGGCCCTCGCGCACGACGCCGTCGGCGGGAACGCTCGCGCCAGGTCGGACGAGCACCAGATCGCCATCGTGCAGCTCGGTCAGCGGGATGTCGACCGGCTGGCCATCGTCGAGTCTCGTCGCCGTGTTCGGCAGCAGCTTCGCGAGTTCATGGAGTGCACCCCGCGCCTGGGTGATCGAGCGCATCTCCATCCAATGGCCGAGCAGCATGATCGTGACGAGCGATGCGAGCTCCCACCAGAGCGGCATTCCGCTGAAGCCGAACGTGACCATCATACTGAACGCGAACGCCACCGAGATGGCGAGCGCGATGAGCGTCATCATCCCCGGTCGCCGGTCGGCGAGTTCCTGCCAGGCTCCTTGCAGGAACACCCAGCCGCCGTAGAAGAACACGGCCGTCCCGAAGATCACTGGAATCCAGCGTGCGCCCGGAATGACCGGCGGGCGGAACCCGAGCAGGCGCGGGATCATCTCGCCCCAAACGAGCGTTGGAATCGTCAGGACGAGAGTGAGCCAGAATTTGCGCCGGAACATCTCGACGGAGTGTCCGGCATGCCTGTCGTGCCCTTCATGATGCTGCGCACCGGCGTGCACGTGATGGGTCTCGTGCCCCTGGTGCGATGTGTCGGCGTCCCCGTGGTTCATCACTTATGATCGTCGCGTCATGAGCGGATCGCGAGGCGGGCTTAGTTGCCTGTGTCCGGAAGGTCTCTCGACGTCATCGGATGACCGAACTCGTCGCGGGCAGGCTCGACGTGGGTAAGGTGAACCCGTACAAGCCGCCTCCCGAAAGCTGACGGAATTCCGTCATTCGGGGGCTACAATTCGGCAGTCTTGGGGTACGTATCAAGCCAATGCGTCGCCGATCTCTCGTCCACCGCCTGACAGCGCTGTTCTCCAGCGCACTGCTGCTCCAGCTTCCATTGCTGGGCGCAAGCGCGCGTTGCCGCATGCACGGCGAGGACGCGGCGACGGGATCCGCGCATGGTGCCGCCCAGGCGCACGCAGCTCATGCCGCTCATGCGACGGCGACCGGACATGTGGCTGCCGTTGGCGAGTCGTCGCGCACGTCGCGCGGTCCATGCGACACAGCGTCGTCGGCAGCATCGTGCGATGCACCCTGGCCCGCGAGCGGTTGTGCGTCGACGTCGGCCTGTGCCGCCGTTGTCAGCATGGCGGCTCCGGCCGCCGCCGCCCGGGTCGATTGCCCCGTGACGCACGCCGCCCGACTCGCGCCATCGGCCGCAATGCCGCGCGGACCGGCGTTCGCGCCCGAGCTGCCTCCTCCGCGCGCCTAGCCTCCCACGCGGAGTGTGCTCCTCACCGATGTGACGGTGAGTCGAGCAGGTGATACGCGCATCGGCTCATGCCGGGCGCTCCTGTGGAGGCTCTAATAAATGCTTGCTCATTGGCGACGGTCGAGCCGTCGCGTAACCGGTGTAGCCCAAGCCCGGTCGGTATTCGCGTTCGTCACCGGTATGGTCATCACGTTGGGTGGTCTCGCGCCCGCTCAGAGCGCGACCAGCGTTCGCCCGCCGAGCGATACGGCAGCGATTCGGCTGGGCGATCTCTATCGCGAGGTGCAGACCGTCAACCCACGTATCGCCGCCGCGCGCTCCCTCGCGCGGGCCGCGCAGGCGCATGTTCCAGGCGCGACGAAGCCGCCCGACCCGCAGCTCCAGCTCGGCTGGATGAACTACTCGCTGCCCAACCTGGCTCCGATGCCGGTCACGGGCATGGCACAGATCCAGTTCATGCAGATGCTGCCGCTCGGCGGCAAGCTCGGCCTCGCCGGCCGCGCCGCCAGCGCGCAGGCGTCCGCGTCCAGCGACCGTGCCACCGACGTCGTGTGGGATCTGCGCAGCCAGGCCGCAATGTCCTTCTACGACCTCTACACAGCAGACCAGAGCCTGAACGTCGCGCGCGAGACGCTGCGGCTCCTGCAGGACATCGAGAAGACGGCCGAGTCGATGTACCGGGTCGGCCAGGGTCGCCAGGCGGACGTGCTTCGCGCACAGGTGGAGATCGCGAAGATGGAGGAGGACACCCTGCGAATGCAGGCGATGCGAGAATCCATGGTCGCGAGGCTCGACGCGCTGCTCGATCGGCCGGCCGGATCCGCCGTCGCAACGCCGATGCTGCCGAACTTTCCGGATTCGATCCCGGAGCGAGCGAGCCTCGAGACATTCGCCGTCGACGGCCGGCCGATGATTCGCGCCGGCCTCGACGACGTTCGCGCCGCCGAAGCGTCGGAGAAGTTGGCCCGCAAGGAGATCTGGCCCGATCTGCAGATCGGAGTGCAGTACGCGCAGCAAGGGAGCGAGATGGGCGGCGGTACGCAGCGCATGGGCAGCCTGATGCTTGGCGCGTCGATTCCGGTGTTCGCGCGCGATCGCCAGCTGCGGATGCGCGACGAGGCGGCGGCGATGAAGCAGATGGCCCAAGCCGATGTCGCCGCGATGCGCGCCGACACGCGGGGAAGAATCGGCGAAGCATACGCGAATCTCACGCGCGCCCGCACTCTTGCGCGGCTCTATCGCACGACCGTACTGCCGGAGGCCGAAGCGACCGTCGCCTCGGCGCTCTCGGCCTACCGCGTCGGCGGTGTCGATTTCATGACCTTGCTCGACGACCAGATGACCGTCAACAGATACCGACAGGAGCTCTACGTGCTGAACGGCGATCAGGGAAAAGCGTGGGCGGAACTGGAAATGCTGACCGGCCGCGAGCTCTTCGATCCGAATCAGCCTGCCGCGATTGGCGTGGCGGGAGGTGCGAGATGAGCGCAGCTCAAATACTCGGTGCGACTCGGCGCTTCGCGAGGCCCACGATCTACGCGCTGGTGATCGCCGCCGCACTGGTCGCGGTCCATTTCGCCACGCGGCGCGATGGCGTCGCCGCGCCGGTGCAGGCGGGACAAATGCACGCTCACGGTGGTGCGGCCGCCAGTGCGATAACGGCGAAGCCAGTGATGCTCTCGCTCGAAGACGAACGGCGGATCGGCGTCACGTACGCGACGGCCCAACTCGGACCGCTTGCCAAGGAGGTGCGCACCGTCGGCCAAGTCGCATTCGACGAGACCGGTGTGCAAACGATCGCGCCCAAAGTCGACGGTTGGGTGGATCGTCTCTACGTGAACGTCACTGGCCAGGCGGTTTCGGTCGGTCAGCCATTGCTCACGATCTATTCGCCGATGCTCGTGAGTGCGCAGGAGGAGCTGCTGCTGGCCAAACGGCTGGAACGCGACGTGTCTTCCGCGAGCGGCGACACACGCCAGAACGCTTCGGATCTTCTGAGCTCCGCGCGGCGGCGGCTCGCGTACCTGGACATTCCGGCGAGTGAGATCGACGAGATCGAGCGCACGGGCGTGGTGCACAAGACGCTCACGCTGCGGGCGTCGGCGGCCGGATACGTGCTCGAGAAGAACGTGCTCGCGGGGCAGAAGATCATGGCCGGTGACGCACTGTACAAAGTCGCCGATCTGGGTACGGTGTGGGTCGAGGGCGAAGTTTTCGAGCAGGACATTGCCGACGTGCGCGTGGGTCAGGCGGTGCACGCCGACTTCGCCGCCCTGCCCGGCGGGCACCGGTTGGGCCGCATCTCGTACATCTATCCGACGCTCGATGCGCAGACACGAACCGAGCGAGTTCGCGTCGTGCTCGGGAACCAGGATCGCCAGCTCAAGCCTGGCATGTACGCGACGATTCGAATCGCCGGGACGGAACGGTCGAATGTGCTGACGGTGCCACGGTCGGCCGTGCTCGCGACGGGCGAGCGAAGCATCATCTTCGTCCGGGACTCGACCGGGATGCTCACTCCGCGCGAGGTCGCCGTCGGCGGATCGAATGACGATCGCATCGAGATCCTGCAGGGTCTTTCCGCCGGTGAGACAGTCGTAGCCTCGGCAACCTTCCTCGTCGATGCCGAGTCGAATCTCGGGACGGCGCTCGGCGGGATGGGGAACATGCCGGGCATGGAGATGACGTCACCCCCCAAGCCGCTCCCGGCCCGGAAGGAGTGACGGCCATGCTCAAGCGAATCATCGAGTGGTCGGCCGCGAACAAGCTGATCGTCCTGCTCTTCACGGCGGCGGCCGTCGTCGCCGGCGTGGTTGCGATCCGGCGCACGCCGCTCGAGGCGCTGCCGGACTTGTCGGACGTTCAGGTGATCGTCCAGGCGGATTACAACGAGCAGGCCCCGCGCATCGTCGAAGATCAGGTCACGTATCCCATTGCGGCCGAGATGCTCAAGGTGCCCGGCGCACGAACGGTGCGCGGCTACTCCTTCTTCGGCGTGTCGTTCGTCTACGTGATCTTCGACGACGGCACGGATCTGTATTGGGCGCGGTCGCGCGTGCTCGAGTATCTGAACGGTATCACGGGCAAGCTGCCGTCGACCGTCACGCCAACGCTCGGCCCCGACGCGACTGGGCTCGGCTGGGTGTATCAGTACACGCTCGAGGACACGACCGGGCGACTCGATCTGGCGCAATTGCGGAGCGTGCAGGACTGGTATCTCCGATATGCGCTCACGTCGGTCCCCGGCGTATCCGAAGTGGCGAGCGTCGGCGGATTCGAGAAGCAATATCAGGTCGACATCGACCCGGCAAAGCTGCTGGCGTACGGCATTCCAGTGACGCGCGTGATGAGCGCGATCCAGGCGGCGAACAACGACGTCGGCGCAATGACGATGGAGCTGTCGGAGCGCGAGTACATGGTGCGCGGGCTCGGGTACCTCAAGTCCATTGCCGACATCGAGAACGTGGTCGTGGGCGCGACCTCGGCCGGAACGCCGGTCCGCGTTGCCGAGCTCGGGCGCGTGACGGTGGGGCCGGCGGGCCGCCGAGGCGTTGCCGATCTCGATGGTCGAGGTGATGCCGTGGGCGGAATCGTCGTGATGCGCTTCGGCCAGAATGCCCTGACGACCATCAAGAACGTCAAAGCCAAGCTCGCGCAGGTCGAGCAGGGGCTGCCGGCCGGCGTCGTCGTGCGGCCCGTGTACGATCGCAGCGAGTTGATCGAGCGTGCGATCGGTACGCTCGAGAGCAAGCTGCTCGAGGAATCGATCATCGTCGCGCTCGTCTGCGTGCTGTTCCTGTTCCACGCACAGTCGGCGCTCGTCGCGATTCTCACGCTGCCGGTCGGAATGCTGATCGCGTTCATCGCGATGCGGATCGTCGGCGTCGGGGCCGACATCATGTCGCTGGGCGGGATCGCAATCGCCATCGGCGCGATGATCGACGCGGCGATCGTGATGATCGAGAACATGCACAAGCATCTCGAGCGGGCCGTCACGGCAAAGCAGCGGAGCTCGGGTGTTTTGGCCGAGGCTCGCTCGTTCAACTCGTCCAGTCTCAGTTCAGCGGAGCGAGCCCGGCTCGTGGTGCAGAGCGCGATCGAAGTGGGGCCGGCACTGTTCGTTTCGCTGCTCATCATCACCGTGTCGTTCCTGCCGGTCTTCACGCTGCAGGGCCAGGAGGGGCGTCTCTTCACGCCGCTGGCGTATACCAAGACATTTGCGATGGCGGCGGCAAGCTTGCTCTCCGTGACGCTCGTGCCGGTCAGCATGGGACTGTTCGTGCGCGGCCGAATCTTCCGTGAGCGGGCGAATCCGATCAACCGATTCATGATCCGGCTCTATCGGCCGATCATCGATCTCGTGCTGCGCCAGCGCGGTCCGGTTATTCTCGCCGCGGTTGTCGCGCTGATCGTGACGTGGATCCCGTGGTCGCGCATCGGCAGCGAGTTCATGCCGCCGCTCGACGAAGGCACGATCCTCTTCATGCCGACGACGCTGCCCGGCCTCCCGGTCGCCCGCGCCCGCGAGATCCTGCGACAACAGGACTCGATCCTGAAGAGCTTCGCCGAGGTCGACCATGTGTGGGGCAAAGCCGGTCGCGCGACCACGGCGACCGATCCAGCGGGCCTCGACATGATCGAGACCACGATCTCGCTCAAACCGCATCAGCTGTGGCGCCCCGGCGTCACGTACGACGGCCTGGTCGCCGCAATGGACTCCGCGGTTCGAATGCCCGGCATCACCAATGCCTGGACGATGCCGATCAAGGGGCGCATCGACATGCTCGCGACGGGAATCCGTACGCCCGTGGGGATCAAGATTTTCGGCGCTGACCTTGGAGAGCTCGAGCAAATCGGCAAGCAGGTCGAGGAGGCCGTGCAAATGGTGCCGGGGACTCGCAGCGCGTTCGCCGAGCGTGCCGTGTCGGGATACTACCTGGACATCGAGATCGATCGCGCGGCCGCCGCTCGTCACGGCGTGAACGTGGCCGACGTGCAGACGGTGATCGCGACCGCGATCGGTGGCATGACGATCACGCAGACCGTCGAAGGACGCGAGCGCTACGGCGTGCGTGTGCGGTATCCGCAGGAGCTGCGCGACACCCCCGAGCGCCTCGCGTCGGTCCTCGTGCCGATGCAGCACGAGCCCAGTGTATCGCCGCAATCGGGAGCGGCCAGCGCCGCGCGGATGGGTGGTGTGTCGATGCCGTTCAGCAGCATGGCGACGGGAACTGCCCAGATCCCGCTTGGCCAGCTTGCCACCATCAGGCAGGTGGCCGGCCCCATGGTCGTGCGCACCGAAGGCGCGATCCCGACGGCGTGGGTCTACGTCGACGTCGCCGGACGCGACATCGGAAGCTACGTGGCCGACGCGCAGCGAATGGTGAGCGCGATCGTGAAGCTTCCACCCGGCTATTCGATCGTCTGGAGCGGGCAGTACGAGTACATGCAGAGCGCACGCGCGCGCATGCAGCTCGTGATTCCGGCCGCGCTGACGATCATCTTCTTGCTCCTCTACTTCAACTTCAAGAACGTCGGCGAGACGTTGATCGTGTTGCTCTCGCTGCCGTTCGCGCTCGTGGGCGCCGTCTGGTTCATCTGGGCGCTCGGTTACAACTGGTCGGTGGCAGTCGCCATCGGTTTCATCGCGCTCGCCGGCGTGGCGGCCGAGACGGGCGTGGTGATGCTCATCTACCTCGACCAGGCGTGGCGGCAACGGCTCGCTCGAGGCGATCGGGCGTCGGTGCAGCAGTTGTATGCGGCGGTAATCGAAGGTGCGGTCGAGCGCGTGCGGCCAAAGATGATGACCGTGACGGCGATCATGGCCGGCCTCGTGCCGATCCTCTGGGGGGACGGTACGGGCGCGAGCGTGATGAAGCGGATCGCCGCGCCAATGGTGGGCGGCATGATCTCGAGCACGGTGCTCACCTTGATCGTGATTCCAGCGGTGTACTCGCTCTGGAAGGAGCGATCGATCCGGCGGTCCGTACGTATGAGCCAGCCCGCGCCCACGCCGAGCCTCGCCCCGGATGTGCGTCCAACTGGCGGTTCTCCGGACTTGCACCCGGTGTGAGTCATGCCGTTGGGCCCGCCTACGTCGTCCTACGTATTAGTTCGACGTCAGCGGCGGCGGTACCCTCAACTGCGACTCTCGCGGGGACCTTCGGTGACCAATAGACCTTGGCTCGACCACTACGACGCAGGCGTGCCGGCGACGCTCGAACCTTACCCCGAGCGCACGCTGCTCGACTATCTCGACGAGTCCGCGCGAAGCCATCCAAACCAGCCGATCGCGATCATGCACGGCGCGGCGCTCAGCTATCGCGACCTGGAGCGCCAGAGCGATGCGCTGGCGGCCGCCTTTGCCGACATCGGCGTACGCTCAGGTGACCGCATCGCCCTCTGTTTGCCCAACGTCCCGCAGTTTCTCGTCGCGGAGTTCGGCGCGTGGAAAGCCGGCGCGATCGTCTGCCCGATCAATCCCACGTACACCGAGCACGAGATCGTCGACGCGCTGACCGTCACCGGCGCCGAGACGATCGTGACGCTCAATCGATTTTACGGAAAGCTGAAGGCGCTCCAGCCGCGCACTGCCGTCAAGCGCATCATCACGACGAACGTCAAGGAGTACTTGCCCGCGACGCTCGCGATCGCGTACACGTTGTTCAAGGAGAAGACGGCAGGCGATCGCATCACCCTCGCGAAGGGCGATCTCCGACTTCGCGGCATGATCTCCCGCTATCGGCGCGCGCCGCGGCCGACGATGGGCGTGCGCCCGGACGATCGCGCCGTGATCCTGATGAGCGGCGGGACATCCGGTACTCCGAAAGGCGTGGTCGGCTTGCACCGTGCGCTCGTGATGGCCGGCTGTCAGTTGCGTGCCTGGCTCCGGCCATCTCTGCTGGAGTGGACCGACTCGATCATGCTGCCGCTGCCGCTGTTCCACACGTACGGGAATACCGGCGCGCAGGGTCTGGCATTCGTCAATCACAATCCGATCGTGCTCATTCCGGATCCACGCGATGTGGGCGAGGTGCTGTCCGAGATCGAGCGAACGAAGCCTGCCTTCCTGTGCGCCGTGCCGACGCTCCTCACGACGCTCCTGTACCATCCGCGGACTCGTGCCGGCAAAGTGAGCTTCGACAGCATCAAGCTGTGCTTTTCGGGCGCCGCTCCGCTCATGGCCGAAACGAAGCGCCGGTGGGAGGAGCTGACGGGCGGCGTGTTGATCGAGGGCTACTCACTCACCGAGGCGCAAATGGCCGTCGTTGCCAACCCGGCGCTCGGCGAGAAGAAGCTCGGTTCGGTGGGCATGCCGCTGCCCGACGTCGTCCTGCGCATCGTCGACGCGGACGCAGGCGAACACGAGCTGCCGCGGGGCGAGGTCGGCGAGATCGTGATGTCCGCGCCGCAGCTCATGCAGGGATACTGGCAGCGCGATGAGGAAACCCGGGCGATGCTGCGCGTCGACGCCGATGGCGAGCGTCTCCTGTACACCGGCGACCTCGGCTACCTCGACGAGGATGGGTATCTGTTCATCGTCGATCGGAAGAAGGACCTCATCAAGCCAAGCGGCTATCAGGTGTGGCCACGCGAAGTCGAAGAGGTGATCTCGAGCCATCCGGCCGTCGCCGAATGTGGCGTCGCCGGTCTGCCTGACGCGGCACGCGGTGAGATCCTGAAGGCGTGGGTCGTGCTTCGGCCGGGCGCAACAGCGACGATCGACGAATTGAAGACGCACTCCCGGGAGCAGTTGGCGCCATACAAGGTGCCGTCGCGCTGGGAATTCGTGACGGAGCTCCCCAAGACGACGGTTGGCAAGGTGCTCCGGCGCGAGCTGCGTCGCCGCGAGCTCGAGGCGCGCGGCGAGGCGGGGACCGCGGCGCGCTGACACGCCGCTCGCGTACGGAGTGCTTGTGCGCCGCGCTCCACTCGCGCCGTCAGGGTCGGTAACGCACCCGAATCCGCGCCGGAAACCCGGCTGTCGCGCCGGACGAGACGTGTTGCATGCCCGACAGTCGCAGATCGCGAAGCGACGGCGATCGGCCGAGGGCGGCGATGCCCGCGTTCGTCACGCCCGAACACCCGCAGAGCTCGATCTTCTCCAGCGATGGCAGTGTCGCCAGCAGCTCCGGCGTCCGGTCGGTTATTTGGGTATAGCTCGCGAAGTACCTGGACAGTCGGCGAAGCCCGAGAATGTGATTCGTCGCCGCGTCGCCCGTCTCTCGACAGTACATCAGCACGAGCGATTCGAGACGGTCGCAGCGACCGACGTGCCGATACCCGTCGTCGGGAACGTCCATCGGCATCAGCTCGCGGAGGGCGGGGAAGTCGGGTAACACGGCGAGCGCCGCATCGTCGACGTTCTTGCAACTCACGGACAGGCTCCGCAGCGCAGGCATCGAAGCGAGCGCGCGAAAGCCGCGGCCGCGCAGATTGTGACAGCGCCTTCCCCAGATGTACTCGATCGTGCGCGATTGGCCCAGCGCCGCAAATCCATCGTCGCCCGCGACCGTATCCTGACAGATCAGAAATCGTAGCCGCGGCATCGCCGCGATGTACGGCATCGCGTCGTCGGTGGCGTCGAACGCAAGAAAGCCGAGATTGGGCAGCTCGACCAGCGGCGCCAAGCCGGCCGCGGTCACCGGCAACCGCGCGTCATCGATGTTCAACCCGAACAGTCCGTTCAAGCCGGACAAATGCCGCATTCCCGCGTTGGTGAACGTGCCGCGCAGCAACAGCAGATTCGGCTGGACGTCGGGCGATAGCAGCTCGAGCGCGACGACGCCGTCCTGCCACGTCTTGAACGCCGGATATTCGTGCAGGAAGGGAAGCGCGGCGTCGGTTACGCCGATGCCGCTCTTCAAGTGCGTGAGCCGCGGCATTCCGGCGAGCGCTTTGATGGCGCCGTCGCCTGTGCGCGTGCCACCGAGGTCGATGCGACACAGCCGCTCGCACGACCGAAGTCGCGCCGCGCCGTCATCCGTGATACTGGTGCCGCCGAGCCCCAATTGCTCGAGTGCCGACGTCTCCCGCATGATCTCGAGTGCGTGATCCGTGATGCCCGTGCCACTCAACTCGAGCCGCCGGAGCCGCGGCAGCCGCGCGACGCTTCGCAGGCCGGCGTCGCTCAGGGCATCCGAACCCGACAGAGCGAGTTCGGCCACCTGGTCGATGCCCGCGATCCGCTCGAGCAGATCATCGGTCATCTGCCCACTGGCATCGAGCCCGGTAAAGCGTCCCGACTCGAGCAGCTCGATCGCCACGTCCCAGTCGCGGGTCCATTCCTCCGGCCCGTCCTCCCGATCGGCATCGAACAGGCGAAGCGGCCTCGCCGCGATCAACCGCTTGTCGGCGGGCAGCCCGCTCACGTACGCGGTCAGCGCGACCCAGCTCTCGAACCCGTGATCGCGCGCGACCCAGCGCCGCGCGTCATCCAGCGTGATGCTTGCGTCGCCGCCGCTCTCCTCGGGCTGCTTCCCCAAGTCGAGCTGCACGTACCGCCGCATCGTTTCCCAGCTTCGCCGATGCCACGTGTCGCGCCAATGCCGCTCCATCGCCTCGGGCGTGCCGGTGCGGTACGCGTCGAGCAGATTCGCCGCCTTTCGCTCGTACGCGGCGATGCTCGGACCCGCCGAGGTACGCGCGTCGCTCGCCAGTTGTGTCTTGAGTGCGCTCCACCCGGCGAACCCGTGCTCGCGCGCGAGCGCATGCTGCACGTCGCGCAGCGTTGGAGCCTGCGGTGCGTCGGCGAGCACTCGCTCGAGACGCGCACGCGCGTCGGCGTCGTTTGCGCGAAGCGCTTTGAGCCAGCGCTTGGCCTCTCGTTTCAGGTTCTCGAGCGCGCCGCCTGGCGTGTCCCGTCTGGACATGATCCTCCTCCCGTAGCGCCTGGCGTCCGCTGATTGACAGGCCGGAAGAAGGTGAACCGCTAGCTTCCGTTCATTGCTGGGTGGGAGTCAGCTCCCTTGCCGCGGACAGGAGGCGCCCCAGGGCGCGCTGCTCGAATCTTGTCGGGAGAAGCACTGATGTGTCAACGGTGGTGAGGCGACAGCGTACTCTAGGGGTCGGGAGCTCTTGGGCGGCTGTGCGCGACCGGATGGCGGACGGCACGTTGGCTGCAACGCACGTCATCAATGGGGGAAGTATGGCGAAGCAATCGGTCGCGACGATGGCTCCGACGAGACTGCAGCGTGTGGAGACGAGGCGCGGCGACTTCCAGTTGGCTCTGATCGCCGCGTCGGCTGGCGGAATCACCGCGCTCCAGGCCTTTCTCTCCAAACTGC
The DNA here is from genome assembly GCA_035492735.1 of Gemmatimonadaceae bacterium. GTDB lineage: Bacteria > Gemmatimonadota > Gemmatimonadetes > Gemmatimonadales > Gemmatimonadaceae > JAQBQB01. The sequence continues at coordinate 20,969 of DATJIZ010000246.1, forward strand.
CGAGCGACTTTCCGATCGCCGTCGCCATCGTGCTGCACCGCACGGAGACGCGAGCGTCCATCTTGCCGCGCATCCTCGGCAAGGACTGCAAGCTGCCTATCAAGGTGGCCGAGGAAGGTGATGTGCTCCGCCCGGGCACCGTGTTCCTCGCTCCCGCGCGACAGCATCTGGTGGTGCGGGCCAACCGGACGTTCCATCTCATGGACGGGAACAAGATCAAGTACCTGCACTCGTCGGCCAATCCGTTGTTCGAGTCGGCGGCGTATGCGCTCGACGGCCGAGTCGTCGCGGTGGTGCTGACGGGAAGCGGCACCGATGGCACGAACGGCGTGCAGACCGTGAAAGGAATGGGTGGCGTGGTCTTTGTGCAGGACCCGGCGAGCAGCGCGTACGCGAGCATGCCACTCTCGGCGATCGGCACCGGTGCGGTCGATCGGGTACTTCCGCTGGAGGAGATCCCGGTGGCGCTCATGGAGCTGGTGAAGAAGCGGAAATCGTAGCGCGCCCCCGCGGCGCGCGCGCCGTCCGTTGGCCGCCCACGGTGACGCCGGCGGGCGTCCCGCAGTTCAGCCCCCCGGATACTCTCCTCCCGTGAGGTACCGGAATGGCTTCCTACGGCTTCCGCACCGCCCACCACCGGCCCGCCCGAGGCTCGCGCATCCACAGCATGGTCACTGCGCTCTGGCTTGCCGGGCTTTCGCCGCTCGCCCGGAGCACGCCGGCGCAGCTGATCCAGGTCAAGACGCTTCCGATCGCCGACGGCGATCAATGGCGCATCTTCCCATCGGCGAACTCCGGCATGGCCGACGTGTCGATCGCCCTCGACGATTCGCTCCTCGATCCGTTCGTGAATCCCGCAAAAGCCTCGCGGGTGCGCGCGCGATCAGGCGGCGCGTTTTTCGGGTCGCCGGCATTCTATTCCGTGTCTCAAAAGGCCGGCGGCGGCCAGACCTTTCCGGTCGGCGGCGTGCTGCGTTCCGGCGCCATGTTCGGCGCCGTGGCGTTCGCCTACCAGGAATTGGACGACGTCAACGCGAACAACCCGTTCACGCCCCCCGTGCTCCGAGCGGCCGACGGAAGCGCGATCACGGTTGCCAACCCGTCGCGCCAGAATCAATTCGCTTTCGCGAGCCTCGGCCGCGTCGACGCGGCGCATTCACTGGCGCTAGCGGGAAGCGTGATGTGGTCGGGCCTGCATGATATCGACGGCGTGGGTCTGCTCTACGCCGGGAGCGCCGGGATCCAGCAGCACGGCCACGCCGTCGACGCGCGGATCGGGGTGACGAAGGACTGGGCGACGGCGGGTGGGCCACGCACCGCCGAAGCCATCGTGCTCCACAACGGCTTCGACATGCGGCACGACGTCACGTGGGCCGATCAGGTCTGGGACCCGAACACCAGGAACTTCACGCAACAGGCGCGCGTCGACCACAACATCGATCGGACGAACACGTGGGGCCTGCACCTGGGCTACAGTCAACCGGTCGCGGATTCGGGCTGGCGTGCCGGCGCGATCGCGACCGCGAACGTGATGTCGCATCCCGAGCTTCCCGATTATCAGATCGCGCGCGTTGCGGTAATCCCCTGGGACCCGGGCCATACGGCCGCGTACGATTTTGGGGCGGGTGTCTCAAAGGTGAGCGGGCCGATCACCTTCGGCCTCGACGCGATCTACGAACCGATCGCGACGCACACCTGGGGCGAGGCGCACGGCCCGACGCAAACGCAATCGGGTGGAACGATCCCCGACGGCGGCAAGACCACGGAGAACCGATTCCGATTCTCTAACTCGATCGTCCGGGGCGGCGTCGGACACGACATCGACCTCGGCTCGCAACAGATGCTCCGGCTGCAGCTTGGCATCGGCCTGCGGTCGATCGACTACGCCCTCCATCAACTCGATCATGTCGCCGACGTGGAACGCCGGCAGCACGAGCACTGGACCGAATGGACCCGGACGTGGGGTCTGGGTCTCCATTTCAGTGACCTGGAAATCCGCTACGCGGGCCGAAAGTCGACCGGCACAGGCCGGCCCGGGATCGCCTTCAATGGCGGCGTGATCGTCGATCCGCCAATCGCGCTCTCGAGCGGGTCGAACATTCTGGCCGCACCGAGCGGACCGCTCACGCTGACGCCCGTAGCGGTGATCACGCATCAGATCACCGTATCGCTGCCGATTCGGTGATCGCATGCCGACACTCATCACGGGCAAGCGCATTCGTCGTGCGGCGATCGCTGCGCTGACCGCGGCAGTCGCCTGCGCCGACGGCAACATCACGCCGATCGAAACCTCGCCGTCGCTCGACGCACAGGTTCGCCAAGCCGTCAGTGGCTGGGGAGTCGTGCCGATCCTCCCGGTGACCGCTCCCGATCCCGCGCTCGTCGATCTCGGGCGCTCGCTCTTCTTCGACAAGCTCCTGAGCGGCAATCGCGACGTCGCGTGCGCGAGCTGCCACAACCCTGCGCTGGGCACCAGCGACGGAATGTCGCTGGCCGTCGGGACGGGCGCCGTGCGCACGGGCGCATCGCGGTCGCCAGGGCCGGGACGACAGTTCACGCCGCGCAACGCGCCGCCACTGTTCGGCGCAGGGCTGCGGCCGTTCTATCTCTTTTGGGACGGCAGGGTATCCGAGTTCGGCGGCCAGGCCGCCTTTGCGTCGCCAGCCGGCGCCGCGCTCCCGAGCGGTTTGAGTAGCGTCCTCGCGGCGCAGGCCATGTTCCCGGTAACGAATCGTGTCGAGATGCGCGGCAGCCCGGGCGACCAGGACGTGCTGGGAAAGCCGAACGAGCTCGCCGCAGTGCCCGACACGCAGTACGCCGCGATTTGGAGCGCCGTGATGCGTCGGGTGCTCGCCGTGAATGCCTACGTGCAGAAGTTCAACGCCGCCTATCCGTCCATGCCGGTCGGGCAGCTCGGTTTCCAGCACGCCGCCAACGCGATCGCGGCGTTCGAGGTAGCGACGTTCGTCAAGACGGCGTCGCCGTTCGATCGCTTTCTCGCGCGCGACGCCGCCGCGCTGTCGATCGACGCCAAGCGCGGTGCATTGCTTTTCTTTGGAAAAGCACGCTGCTCGCAGTGCCACAACGGGCCACGCCTCGGCGGTGAGAACTTCGCCAGCGTTGCCGTGCCGCAGCTCGGTCCGGGCATGGGCGCCGACGCGCCGCTCGACGCGGGTCGCGGCGATCCGACGATCGGCGTTCAGCCACAGACACCCAAGTTCTTCTTCCGCGTGCCCCCGCTGCGGAACGTCGAGCTGAGCGCGCCCTACATGCACGACGGCGTGTATCCAACGCTCGAGGCGGTCGTGCGCCACTACAACAATGTCGATTCCGCGGTGACGTCGTACGATCCGTCGCAGCTCGATCCGGCGCTCCGGTCCAGCTATCACGGCGACGCCGGCACCATCAACCTGCTGCTCTCGTCGCTCGACGGCCGACTGCGGCAGCCGCTCGGACTCTCACCGGACGAACAGCGACAGCTGGTCGCTTTCCTCAAGTCGCTCACCGATCCTGGTGCGCGAGATCTGCGCGCGGTGGTACCGGCGTCGGTGCCGAGCGGGCTGCCGGTCGCGCCGTGACGGCGCGGCGCGGCCGCTCGCGTACTACTCGGGAAAGATGACCGGGAACACCTCGTCGGTCGTGTAGATGCACCGATCGTTGTGGCCGCACTCCGGGACGATGATGGCACGGTGCTTCGCGCCGAGGCTGTCGGTCACGTACTTGAAGAACGCCTCGCCGCGAGCCCGCCGCGTCGGCCCCTGCGCCATCGCGTTCGGCGACGAGTCGAAGCCGCCCAACGGAAGCACGTCCACCTGGCCGAGCAAGTACGTGGTCGGCCGCTCGACGAGTTGCTTCCGGAGTTGCTCGACGCTCATCCCCGCGGCATAGCCAGCGACGTTCTCGAGGCCCGCCGGCCAGCGATTGTAGTTCGGCGCCTTGGCGCTGTCGGCGGCGCCGTACGTGAAGTTCGCATTGACCTTGGTGCCGTTCGGGCCGAGCGCTTCTTTGTCGGCGGTTGCCGGATCGGCGTTCCCCACTGGCAGCGGACGCAGGGCAACCGGCCACGCGTAGCTCGACGGATTGGCGACGACGTAGCTGATGGCCACGCCCGGCGTGTCGTAGACCTTGCTCGTCATCTCGTATCGAGTGGCGAATTGTCCGCCCGCCGAGTGCCCGGTGATCACGATCTTCGTGAGTTTGGGAAAGGTCTTCTTGTCGGCGAGCTTGCGCACGATCTCGTCGACGAAATCGAACGACGAGATCGTGGGATTGTTCGGCGACAGGCCGCCCGACCGCCACGAGTTTGCGCCTTCGGGCCACAACACTTCATTTGACTTGGCCGTGTCGCGGCCGGCGGTGAAGTGCGGCGCGATGATGATGGTGTTGTCGAGCGCACCGGCCAGAAAGCCCGCGGCAGTTGATGTCTCGAAGTAGTGGTCGGCGTTGCGGCCGGCGCCGTGAACCATGACGAGCGCTCGCGTGATGGCGGGATTCCGCACGTCCAGCGGATAGCTCGCGTACACCATCGATCGGGCGGGCCCGCCCTTCCAGAGAATCCAGCGTTCGCACGACGTCACGGCCTTCGTGCAGGGACCGGTGTTTCGTGTTTGTGCACTCGAGGTCGTGGCGGCGATGACGAAACCGAGCAGCAGGGTGAGTCTGCGCATGGCGGGGACGGGACGGGGTGGCCTTCGCGGGGCGAACGATCGTGGCTACATGTTCGCGCCGCGCACCTGAAACGACAACCTCGGCGCACGGTGGTGGGCACTCGGAGCGTCAACACGCTCTGCGCTCGATCTCCGCGCGCGCTCTACTACGGAAAAAACAGTTGACAAACCGGCGGCGCGCTCGTATTCTACGGAAAGTTCAGTAGCCCGACCGCGGAGTCATCGTGAGCGACATCTATTTTCCACCGCGCGAATTGGCGGTCATGAGCGTTCTGTGGCGCCTCGGCTCGGCAAGCGTGTCCGAGGTGCGTGACGCGCTCGACGAGGATCTGGCGTACACGTCGGTGCTCTCCGCGCTTCAGACCCTCGAAGACAAAGGCTTCGTTCGCCACGAAGCCGAAGGGCGCGCGTATCGCTACTTCCCGTCGGTCGAAGCCGAGCGAGCGGGTGGAAGTGCGCTGGCCCGCGTCCGTGACGCGATCTTCGCCGGCTCGGTCGAGCGCATGTTCGCGCAGATGGTTGCCGACAAGAAGCTCAGTCGAAAGGAGCTCGAGCGCATGCGCGAGCTCATCGCCAAGCGTCTCGGAGAGCAACCATGATCGCCTGGATGCTCTACGCGGTACTCGTCGGCCTGTGTACCGTCGTCGCCGCGCTTGCCGCCGACTGGCTGACGCGGTCCTGCCGCCAACCAGTTCGGTTCGTGTGGATCGCCGCGGCCCTGCTGTGCACCATCCTGTCCGCCACGGCACGCCTGCGCACGCGCGCCACCGTGCCGGCCGCGCGATCAGTGGACCTTGCGTCGCTCGCGCTCGTTCAGACGGGCGTGCGGACGGTCGAGCGGCACATCGCGGCATCGGCGGGCTGGTACGCGCTCGGACTCTGGGCCTTGGCGTCGCTCGTCGTCACGACGATGTTCGGGGCGACGTACATGCGTGTTCGGCGTGGCCGGCAGACCTGGCCCGAGGTCGAGCTGCTCGGCCACCGCGTCCTCGTGTCGCCGTCGTTCGGCCCGATCCTCGTCGGATTCGTGCATCCGCAGGTGGTCGTGCCGCGATGGGTCTTGCATCGTACCGCGGGCGAGCAGCGTCTCATTCTCGACCACGAGCTCGCGCACATCCGCGGCCGAGATCCGATCGTACTTGGCGTCGCGTGCGCATTGGTCGCACTGATGCCGTGGAATCCGGCGCTCTGGATCATCCTGTCGCGCCTGCGGCTCGCCGTGGAAATCGACTGCGACGCCCGCGTACTGCGCGCCGGCGCCTTGGCGCACCGCTACGGATCGCTGCTCGTCGACGTCGCCGAGCGTGCATCGGCGCTCCGCTTCGCTTCGATACCGCTGTCCGACGGCTCGTCTCACCTTTATCAGAGGATTCTCGCCATGCAGTCGCGTCGTGCAAGCCACCCCGTCATCCGCGGCGTGACCGTGGCGTTCGTAGGAGCCGCCGCCCTTCTCGCCGCGTGCGAGGCCAAACTGCCGACGGCGGCCGACATCGATCACATGGATGCCGCGTCGGCGGAGCGAAGCGCTCGGCAACTCGCGTTGACCGGGGACACGATCATTTGGTCTGTCGACGGCAAGGTCGTGAGCGCGGCCCAAGCCAAGGCGATCGCAAGCGACAGCATCGTGGATGTATCGGTGAACACGCCCGTCGGCGGTGCACGGCACATCAGCGTTTCGACGATGCGCGCGCGACAAATCGGACTTGCCGCGACGAGTCCATCCAACGGATCTGGCGAGGCTCGTGGCGAGTCGCGGTTCGTTCGCGCCAGAGTCGATTCGGGATTTGCCGTGCAGGGTGCAACGTCGAGCGAACAACCCCTTCTCCTCATCGACGGCGTGCGGTCCGATCTGGCGACACTCAAGAGCATCGACCGTTCGCGCATCGCGAGCGTGGAGATCCTCAAAGGCCGCGCCGCCATGCAGACCTACGGCGACGGCGCGAAGAATGGCGTCATTGTGGTCACGACCAAGCGCACCGACGAACGCTGACGAAGCCGCGTGGTGGGTCTGCGTAGTGCGGGG
>DATJIZ010000247.1:0-5727 GCA_035492735.1 Gemmatimonadaceae bacterium
CGCCTGCGAAGTTCGGGTTTGTCTGGTATTCCTCGAGGCTGATCGGCACCGCCTTGTCGCGGTTGGCAAGGAACGTGTTCTTCGCCGGACCCGGGTCGATGCCCCAGCGGCGGAGGTCCCACAATCTCCGCGCCTCGAGCCACAGCGTGGCCCCCCGCTCAAACTCCAATGTCTTCCACGCCGTCGTGAGATCGGACGCCGGCGTGAGTGCCGTCATCTTGTAATTCGCGCGCGCCTGATTCATGAAGTTGTATGCGCCGGCGATATCGCCCTTGCGCAAGGCGCCCTCTGCCTGGAGCAAGCGCATCTCCACTCCCTTCACCACCGGGATGTCGGCGCCGAGGTCGATGTACTTCGCCTGCCGGAAGTACGGCGTCTTCCCATCCTGGCCCGTCTGAATCGATCCATTGCTGGTCTTGATCGTGTCCCACGGCACGCGCGGATCCTTGAACACCTGCGCCCAGCTCGTCCCGTATAGCGAGAACTCGCGCCGAACGTACGTCTCTTGCACGAGCGAGTTGTTCTCCCGGGTCGAATTCGATGAGAAGACCGCGTTGTAGACGAACGCCGTCGGCACCTGGGCCGCGTCCGCTGCCGCCGCGTCCCAGTTGCCAAGCCAGGCCCGAATCGAGGCGCGGCCTCCATACGCTGCGCTCAGAACGTCGGTTGCCCCTTTCGCGACCGTGGCGATCTTGATCGCTTCGGTGAAGAACGTATCGGCACGCTGGAAATAGGCCGAGTCGCTCAGCTGCGGGCCGTTGTCGAACACCGCGGCACACACGGTCTCGCCGAGGAGTCGGTTCGACAAACCGGCGAACAGGTTCGCTCGGGCCGAGTAGACGCTCGTTCCATAGTCGAAGCTCGTGCCCGAGAAGCCCTTGAAGCGATCGACGCCCGACTCGGCTTCGAACCGCGCTCGGTGCATCCGCGACCAGAGGTCGCTCACGTCCTCGGGACGGATGATGCCGCGCACCCACAATCCTTCCTGAGTGTAGCTGCCGCCATGCCCGAGCTCATCGCTCGCAATGGCGGTGATGCGCACCATCTCGTCGTACACGTTCGCGTAGTCGGCCGACATGCCGACGACGAGGGCCGGCACGGCGTCCGGCGTCTGCAGCTTCGCATCCTCGATCGGACCGGGATTCGTCACGTCGAGACTGCAGCCCGCGAGTAACTCGGCCAACGCCGCGAGCGCGATCAGGTGAGTCGTAGTTCGCATGAGATCCTCGTGGCGGTCAGAAGGTCGCGCGGATGGAGAACAGCACGGACTTGTACGGCGGGAGCTGGTAGTACTCGCGCCGCCCGAGCGACGTCCCCGCGTCGCTCGCGTCGTTCGCCTCCGGATCGGCGCCGTCGTACTTAGTCCACTTCCATAGATTTCGTCCGGAGAGCACGAGCGTCGCCGAGCGTGCACCGCGAACGAATCGCGCCGGAACCTCATATGAGAGCGACACCGACCGTAGCTTCACAAAGTCCGTCTTCGAAGCCCAGTAATCACTGCTCGCGAGCGTGCGATCGATCGCGCATCGGCCGCGGTCGCGCGCCGTGATGCCGGCGAGCGCCGACGCCACGTCGTCCGCCGTGTTGGCTTTGCCGTCTGGTCCGAGCGCCTGCTTGAGCGCCTGCTGTACTCCGTAGCATGGATACCACACGTTGCGCAGCGCATTCTGATAGCCGATGAAGTTCACGACGTACGCGCCACCTTGGTACTCCGCCTGGGCGTCCAGCGTGAGTGCTCTCGACAGCGTGACCGTGGTCCCGAGCCCCAGGATCCGCGGCGGATACACGGGTCCGATATACTGGTCCGGTGCCACGGTCGGATTGGCGATCGAGTCGCCGTTGGTGATCTTCGCACCGTAGAGCGCCGGAACGGGCAACCACACGCGCCCGGTGGTGTCGATTCGGACCGAGCTGCCAAGTCCCGTCGGGATGACTTTCAGCTGTCCGAGATCGGTCGCCTTGTTGCGCATCCAGGTGGCATTCGCGCGCACGTCCCACTGCACCGAGCGGGCGCGAACCAGCGAGCCGTTCATCTGGAGCTCGAGTCCTTCGTTCTCGAGCGAACCGACGTTCATGAGCTGCGACCGCGAGAAACCTTCGGACGGCGGCAGCGTCACCCCGATCAGCGCGCCAGAGGTGCGCGTGTGGAATGCCGTCGCCTCGAGCGTCACGCGATCGGCCAAGGCGCTCGCGTCGAACCCGAATTCCACCTCGCGCGTTCGCTCCGGGCCGAGAGTGGAATCACCTACTTGCGCCACCGTCACGCCGGGCTTTCCGTCGTCGCCGGCGACTGGATCCCACGTGCGGACCGCATCGAACGCACCGGGTGCCTTGCCGGATTCGCCGAGCGCCGCGCGAAGCTTGAACGTCGGAATGAAGCGGGTTGGCCAGAAGCTCTCATCAGACAATACGTATGCCGCGCTGATCTTCGGGTAGCGCTGCAGCCCAAAGCTGCGGCCGAACGCCGAGTTACCGTCGACGCGCAGACCGCCGGTCACGAACAGGCGGTCCTTCCATCCCACGAGCTCCTGCAGAAAGAAGCCGGCGTTGACGACGCGGGGCCGGTCGTCCCGGCCGAGCGTCACGGTCGCCGCCGAGGCGAGGGTCGGCTCACCCGGGCCGGAGAACGACTGGCCCGTCACGCCGGTGAAGTGCTCGCGATCGTCGAAGAGCTGGCCGCCCCACGAGAACGTTGACGCGACCTGACCCCTGTGCACCGTATTCTGATACGAGCCGGCATAGTCGAGCGAGAGCTTGGTGTGATTCCAGTTCGAGCTATTGATCGAGCCGGACGGCAGGTTGAGGAAGCCGAACGGGATCACCGACTTGATGTCGTTGTTGTTGTAGTCGAAGCCGACGTTGAGCCGGTTCGTGAACGCCGTGACCGGGCTCCATTGCAGGTTGCCGCCGAGTACGAAATGGTCGGCGTTGTTGGTCGTAGTGAGATCGAGGATGTAGGCGTTGGTCACGCACGTCATCGTGACCCCCGCGCACTCGCCTTTGCCGCCCTTGAAGTTGTTGTTCGGACCGCGCATCACGTTCAACGTGAACCCGTTCGCGAGATTCCCGTCCGGCAGCCAGTCGATCAGCTTGCGGTTGTAGGACGTGTTCACGGCGATCGACAGGTTCTTGGCGGGCGTGAACGAGAAGTTCCCGCGCGCGCCGCCGTCCTTCGCGTCATTCGTCCGAACGACGCCGGCTTCATCGTTGTAATTCCCCGACAGGTAGTACGTCATCGACTCGCCGCCGCCGCGCACGTTGAGTGCATAGCGCTGCACCGGTCCGTGCTGGAGCCACGTACCGCTCGACGGACACGTCGGATCGGTGAACGGCGTGCCGAACGCGTCGTGGAGGTTTGGTCCGGTACAGTGGTTCAGGAACAGCCCCGTGGGATCGGAGGACGGGCCGACGTGCCCCATGAAGTTGGCCCCTTCGCCGATCGACGCGCTCCATCGCGGCGCGCCCGCGGTTCCCGATTTGGTGAAGATCTGGATCACACCACCTGAGGCCTCGGTGCCATAGAGCGTCGTCGCGGCGGCGCCTTTGACGATCTCGATCCGCTCGATGTCATCCGATTTGATGTCGTTGATCGCGAGCGTGCTCTGGCGGGCGTTGGGCGTGGTCGGCCCGGGATCGCTGTAGATCCGTACGCCATCGACGTACACGATCGGCGCGTTGCTCTGCGTGATGCTGTTCGTGCCGCGCAGGCGAATCGTGCCGCCAGCCCCGGGTTGGCCCGAGTTGGACAAGACGGTGATTCCCGGGGCGCGCCCGCTGATGATATCCTGCGTGTTCTTGACCGGCTCGATCTCGAGCGCCTTCGCGTCGATCGCGGCCGTCGCGTTGCCTACTTCCTTCTTGCGCGACTCGGCGGCCGTGCCGGTGACGACCAGCACGTCGAGTGAAAGCGCCGCTTCCCGCATCGAGATCGAAACCGTGGCGGTCTGGCCGGCGGTAACGGTCACGCTCGACGTCGACGAGGCGTAGCCGATCCGTTGCGCGCGCACCTGGTAGGTAGCAGGTCCGAGCCCCGGAATCCTGAACTTGCCCGCATCGTCCGTGCGGGCCGTTCGATTCGTGCCGATGACGTGGATCTGAACGTCGCCAACCGGCTGCTCGGTGCCGGCCGTGCGTACCGTTCCCTCGATAGCTCCGGTTGCCTGGGCAACGGCTGCCTGCGCGGCGAACAGCAGAACCATCGCGGCGCGGAACACGGAGCGTTCGAGGCACTCATGGGAAGTGCTCGTCATAACGCCTCAGGGTGGGGGGGGCGAATCGTCCGGAGGACACGCCCAACTTTCACGCCGAATTGACGGTCGGCAAGAGCATCGGTCCGATCCGGCCGAAAATCGGTCCCGTCGCGTCGCTACAGGTAGATCAGCAACAGCGCCGCGAGCAGCGCGATGAGCCCAATCAATAGAAACGCGCGGTAGTTCGCGCCGGAATCGGCGCGCGCGTTTCCGTGCTGCGGCGTCTTGCTGAAATGGGCGAGCGCCGCCGACCCGACGCGATCGCGCGGCCGACGAGTGCCATCGACGCGCGCCTCGCCGCGGAAGAAATCGGCGTTGATGACGAGAATGGGCGCACGGCCGCCGCGCACGATGCGTTTGATCGTGGCAATGTACGGCAGGTTCTCGTCGAGATGCGTCGCCATCGTCCGCGCGTCGAGCTCGGGGACGTATCCGATCTCGAAGCCGGCGAGCAGCCGCACGATCACGGCGCTCCGGCTGCGTGCGTTCTTCGACTCGCGCACCAGAAGCACCTCGTCGCCCTCGAACGCGTAGCGCGACAGGTGCGTCGCCCGCTCCCCGTCCCGGCTCCCCGCGACGATGAAGCGGTAGCTGTCGATCGGCACGTCATCCGGGGCCCGTCTCGACGGTCCTTTCGTGCGGCCGCCTCGGACGACCTCGCGTGTGTCGGGCGGCAGCAACCGATCAATTGCCGACCGGAGCGTCACGCGCTCACTGTCGGTGATCACGCCGACGCTCACGATGCGCTGAACGGTCGCGACGATCTGCTCCTTCGGAATGAGCGCCCCCGTCGCATACGCCGCCACCCACGCGTTGAGTGCCGCAACCTCGGACGGCTGGAGCCTGCCGTTCTCCGAGATCGGGTCGCAGATGGCGAGCAGCTCGAGGCAGGCCTCTGTCGCCTTCAGCCGGCTGGCGGCGGGAGTATTCGTGCCTCGGCCTTCCTGAAGGTCTGACACTCGGGCGCTCGGGAGTTGGTCCGGTCCACCACGCGGCAACCGGGGGCGACGCTACTGCGACGGCAACATGGGATTGCGCTGCGGATACCGCAACATTGTGACCGCACGAGCTGGCTTCGAGACACTTCGGCCCGCATCGATCCGCGCCGCCGATCGCGTCTCGAATTTCCGCGAGCATTGAGAACGCGAGCGCTTCGCAGTAGCTTCGGGTTATCTTCGGTGCGCGGAGAGCGGTCGATGGGCGGAAGAATCTGGATGGTCACCAACGGTGCGCCGGATGCGCCTCCGCTCGCATTCTTTTCCGATCGCGCGCGCGCCGCGGCGTATCGCGACGTGCTGGTCGAGCGCTATGCGATGGGCCGCAATCTGAGCCTGCACGGACAACCGATCGCCGACGACGCAGGCACGTGGCAACTCGGGCTCGGTCCCGCGGTGCTCGAGCGGGCCGTCGACGATCCCATCGACGCCTTGCCGGGCGCATGGTGCGTGAAGGTCGACGAGTCGCTGCGGATGGTCGC
>DATJIZ010000248.1:0-3719 GCA_035492735.1 Gemmatimonadaceae bacterium
CTCAGTATTTCGCCACGCTCGGATCGACCTCGTCGCTCCATCGAAGAATGCCGCCCGCCAGGTTCGTCGCCTGAAATCCAGCGGCACGGAGGCGCCGCGTGGCGTCAGCGCTGCGAATGCCCGAGCGGCAGTAGACCACGATCTCGCGCCGGTTGTCGAGCGATGACATGGCGGCTGACAGATCACCCAACGGAATGAGCCGCGCGCCCGGAATGCGTCCGATGTCCCACTCGTGCGGCTCGCGCACGTCGATCAGATCGAAGTTTTCGCGCGCCTCGAGCCGGCTGGCGAGCTGGCGCGGAGTCAGCTCGGGCACTTCGTTGGCCGAGCTCGCAGTGTGCGCGGCGGGCACGCCGCAATACTCGTCGTAATCGATGAGCTCCGTGATCTCGCGCGTTCCGCAGGCCGGGCACGTCGGGTCACGTTGCACGCGTACCGTGCGAAAGCGCATGGTGAGCGCGTCGATCAACAGCAGTCGGCCGGACAGCGATTCGCCAATGCCGAGGACGAGCTTCAGTGCTTCGGTCGCCTGGATGGTGCCGACGATGCCCGGCAGCACGCCGAGCACTCCGCCTTCCGCGCAGCTCGGGACGAGGCCCGGCGGCGGCGGATCGGGGAACAGACAGCGGTAGCACGGGCCGTCCGGCAGCGCGAAGACGGAAGCCTGGCCCTCGAAGCGGAAAATCGATCCGTACACGTTCGGCTTGCCGAGGAGCACGCAGGCATCGTTGGTCAGATAGCGCGTGGCGAAGTTGTCGGTGCCGTCGACGACGACGTCGTATTCGCGAAGAATGTCGAGCGCGTTCTCCGAGGACAGGCGCGTGTCGTGCGTCTCGACGCACACGTGCGGGTTGATGTCGGCGATGCGATCGCGCGCCGACTCGAGCTTGGGGCGCCCGACCTCGCTCGTGCCGTGCAGTATCTGGCGCTGCAGGTTGCTGACGTCGACCACGTCGAAGTCCACGATGCCGAGCGTGCCGACTCCGGCAGCCGCGAGGTATAACGCGGCCGGTGATCCGAGCCCGCCGGCGCCGATGAGCAGAATGCGCGCCGACTTGAGCTTTTTTTGGCCGGCCAGCGCCACGTCAGGCAGGATCAGGTGCCGGCTGTAACGAAGCAGCTCTTCTCGCGAGAGGTCCATACGGGAAAGCTAAAGCTACCGCCACCGTGCCAGCGCGCCATTCCTACGGCAGCCCGAGGCCATCTCGACGGAAGCCTCGACGCGCCGACCAGCGAGCGCCCATCGAACACCTGGCGACGTCGGGTGTACACGAGTCTGGCACTCGACGGATTGTCATGAACGCACCGGAAATTCGCCGCCGGCATCACTCGCCGCGTTTGGACGCCGAGCTGGAACGGATGGCGCGCGAGCGTCTCGAATCCGAGCGAGAAGTCGCGCGCGGATACCGGCGCGAGCTGGCACGGGTGTGCGCCGAGTGCCTTGGCAGTGCGTTCCTTGGATTGTTGTGTCTGGGCTATGCGCTGCATACGACAGACCGCGGCACCGGCACCATCGCGTTCTGGGGCGGCCTCGTCGTGGGGTACAGCGGAATCACGCTGTCGCTCGCCGCGGCGTACGTTCGCGGCGATCGCCGCGGCGATTGGTGATCGCACGCAGTCCAGCGCCGAATCTTCAGCTCGGTGGGCGAACGGCGTCCGCCGTATTAAACTGAGCGTGTCGCCACCTCGCCGGCGGCGTCTTCGAGGGACCACCGCTTGACTCAGGTCGCGTTATCGATGGCACGATGGTGGGCTGCTGCGCCGGTCGCGCTCTTGCTCGCGGCTGGAGCTCCGTTGTCCGCCCAGACCGGCGGTACGATCACGGGCGTCGTCCGCGACTCGGCCGGCGCACCGGTTGCCGGCGCCGACGTGAGCGTGCGCGCCGGCGAGGTGCGCGCGCGCACCGATTCGGCCGGCCGGTTCGTGCTCTCCGGTCTGGGCGCCGACAAGTACACGGTCTTTGCCCGCAAGTTGGGCTTCGCGCCGACGACGTTCGACGTCTCGCTCGGCAAGAACGGGCACGTCGACATCAAGCTCGTCTTCGATCAGCGCATGCCGTTGCTCGACACCGTCGTCGTCCGCGGCTCGCGCGAATGCTCGGCGTTCTCGCTCGACGGTTTCACCTGCCGGCGACACTCCGAGAACGGTGTGTTCCTCGATTACACCGACATCGACGAGAAGGAGCCGGTCTACACGGCCGACATCTTCCGCGGCGTTCCCGGTTTTCGGGTCGAGACACGTGAGGGTCGAGAGGGACCGATTCGCGTTCCCGTCGTGGCGAACGGCTTTGGCTGCATCAACACGCTGGTCGACGGCTACGAGCGTACGCCCGCCCGGCGCGTGCCCGACTCCCCGTACGACCTACTGGCGGTCGAGATCTACGCCAAACCGGACTCGGTTCCCAAGGAGTACCAGCGGTACACCTGGCCCGCCAACGGAGTCACGCGCACCGGCCGCTGTGCGCTCGTGGTGTACTGGACGTTGCGCGCCAAGCAGAATCCCTGACCGGTCACCCTGGACATGGCCGGCGTCTTTCTCTCCGCGCAGTGGCGGACGCTGGCGATGTTGAACTACCCCGCGCCGCGCGAGCTGCTGCTGCCGCACGTGCCCCGCGGCACGGAGCTCGATCTGTGGGAAGGCGCGGCGTACGTGAGCGTCGTTGGATTCATGTTTCGCGACACGCGCCTGCTCGGCCTTCCGGTGCCCTTGCACCGCACCTTCGAGGAAGTGAACCTGCGGACGTACGTTCGGCGTGTGGTCGACGGCACGGCGCGCCGCGGCGTCACGTTCATCCGGGAGCTGGTACCGCGCCGCGCAATCGCGATCACTGCGCGTCTCTCGTACAACGAGCCGTACCGCGCGCTGCCGATGGCACACCGCATCGATGGCGATGGGGTCGAGTATTCGTGGAAGGCCTCCGCGGCGTGGACCCGGCTCCGCGTCGACCGACTCGGCTCGGCCATGCCGGCGCTGCCCGGTTCCGCGGCGGAGTTCTTCACGCGCCGGCACTGGGGCTACACGCGCCAGCGCGACGGCTCGACGATCGAATACGAGGTTCGCCACCCCGCCTGGACTGTGCGTGCCGCGAGCCACTCGGTGCTCGACGGCGACCTTGCCACGACCTACGGGCAGGCATTCGTCAGTTGCCTCGCCGCTGTACCATCCTCGGCCTTCTTCGTCGACGGCTCCGCGGTCACCGTGCACTGGCCGCAGCGTGTCACTGCCTGACTGAGCCGTTGCCGCGTTCTGTGGCGCGCACTTGAGTTTCCCCGCCGCCGGCCCCAAATCTCGCGTCCCGGCCGCGGCTCGTACCAGAACGGCATCACCCGAACTATCACGGGAGCGAAACCGTGGCGCCTCCGAACGAATGGCGGAGCATTCTTGCCTCGGCGCTGACTTGGGAGCAGGCTCACGCCTCGCTCGCTTCGGCCGTCGACGGGTTGTCACCCGAGCTGCGGGGTGAACGACCCGCGGGTCTTGTGCACTCGATTTGGGAGCTGGTCGAGCACATTCGCCTGACGCAAAAAGACCTGCTCGATTTCTGCGTAGACCCCAACTATCACGAGCCCAAGTGGCCCGACGACTACTGGCCCTCATCCCCCGCGCCGCCGAACGACCGCGCGTGGACCGACTCTCTCGCCGCGATCCGGCGTGACGGGGAGGCGTTCGCCGAATTCGCCCGGAACGATCCACGCGATCTGACGCTTCCTATTCCGCAC
>DATJIZ010000249.1:0-19007 GCA_035492735.1 Gemmatimonadaceae bacterium
ATCCTTCCGCGAGCCAGCGCCGTGAATCCGCGTAGATCTCGCTGTATGCATCGAGCCCGGTGACGCCGCTCGGAGTGCCGGAGCGCCAGATCCCGAACGGGCTGATGCCGACGAGCACCGAGGGCTTGATGGCCTTCACGCGCTGGTACAGCGTGCGAACGAAGTCGTCGATGTTGGCGCGCCGCCAGGCGTCCCGATCGCTCCAGCCCTGCGCGAGACCGTACTTCTTCCAGGTCTTGCCGTCGGCGAATTGAATGACGCGCCTCTCGCGCACACGCCGACGATGCACGCGCCGCACGACCGTGCGCGTCTCCTGGTACGGGTAGAAGTAGTCGTCGAGGTGGACCCCGTCGATGTCGTACCGGCGCACCACGTCGAGAATCGTCTCGAGCACGTATTTGCGCGCGGCGGGATTGCCCGGATCGATCCACGTCTGCGTGCCGTACTTCACGATCCAGTCCGGGTGTTGGCGCGTCACGTGTGTCGAGGCCGCGTGCCCGGCGAAGAGCGGCAGCATCGCCCGGAACGGATTGAACCACGCGTGCAGCTGCAGGCCGCGCGCGTGCGCTTCGCGAACCGCGTACTCGAGCGGGTCGTACGCCGGCGACGGTCCTTGTCCGGATTGGCCGCTGAGGTACGCCGACCACGGGGCATACGGCGAGTAGTACAGCGCGTCGCCCGCCAGCCGAACGTGGAAGATCACCGCGTTCAAGCCGATCGCCGCTGCGTGGTCCAGCAGCGCGCGCAGCTCGGCGCGCTGAGAATCGGGCGACAGCCCGGGTGCCGACGGCCAGTCTTTGAATCCGCGATCCCAGATCGGCGTCACCCAGGCAGCCCGAAACTCGCGCGGCACGGGCGGCGGCGCGGCGAGTGGCTCGGCCTGCGGAGCGACTTGCTGCGCGAACGCACGCGCCCGCACCGCGCCGAGGCGGAGAGCGACCGCCAGCAGGGCGACCGTCCGGCGGTTCATGACGAGCATCATACTCTCGCCATGATAAGATCCGGACCGCCCTTCTGCTACTTGTCCGTTCGTTCCTCGGCTTCGTCGCCGCGACGCACGATGTCGCCCTGCTGAAACAGGATCCCCCGCAGCGTTTCGCGCCACTGCGTATTGTTCCGCAGCAGAAACTCGAGATCCATGCCGAAGTGCTTCATCTCTTCGTGTTGCGCGTTTTTCATGATTGCGGCCGCCGTTCGATCTGTCTCGACGGCAAGGCGCTGCTGGTACCAGCCGATCGCCTCGGCTTCCTCGATCAGCGACATGATCATCCGCGCAAAGGTGCGCGTCGCTTGATCGAGCTCCTGCGGTGGCTCGTGGTATTGCTCGAATGACATGGCGTTCGGGGCAAAGGACCTGCTCGCGGCGTGCAATGTTCATGCGATCTCTGGCGTATCCGCCGTGGCACGAACAGTGCTCTGACCAATGGCCGGCGATACCGCGAAAGGGAGGGCCGCTCACGCGGCTGAAGGTGGGGCGCGGATCGTCAGGTGGGGGAGAGAAGCGTACGGGGAGCCCGCATTCGTGCGGCTCCCCGTACCGCGTTTGGGACACTCACAACTCGCCCAAGGTCACGCCGGTTAGCGCGCGGGACCGAGCGGCGGCGTGGTCGCGGGCTCGCGCCGCCACTTCGTCGCCTGCTCGTAGCCGTACGCGAGCTTGAGGAGTCGCGGCTCGTCGAACGCACGGCCGTAGAAGGTCACACCGGCCGGCAGCTTGCTCTGGCGCGTGTAGCCCATCGGCACGGTGATGGCCGGCATGCCTGTGGTCGGCGAAAAAACCTGGGAGTTGTCGCCCGCCGGCGTGTTCAGGTCTCCGATCAGCCGCGGCGGGTTGCTCCACGTGGGATAGATCAGCGCGTCGAGGTGCAGGCGGTCCATCGTACGTGTGACGGCGTCGCGCAACCCCACCCGCGTCCGCTCTCGCGCGGCGCACCCGGGTGTCGAATCAGGCGCCTGGTCGTAGCGTAGCGCGCGCTCGAGCCGCGCCTGGATCGATGGATGGTATTTGCCCGAACGGTAGATCGAGTCGATGGTCTTCACCGGTACGCGGTCGCCTTGCTGAGCGAGCCATTGGTTGAATTCGTACTTGAACGGATTGCAGTCGCCCCGCCCGGCGCGCCGGATGGAATCGGTCTCGGGCACGATGACGGTGTCGAGCACCGTCGCACCGGCCCGCCTGAGGTCGGCGACGGCCTTCTCGAAAACGGCGCGCACCTCGGGATCCACGGTCGGTGCCTCGAAGGCCTGGCGAAGCACGCCGATCCTCGAGCCCTTGAGCCCATCACGCACCAGTGACGCGCCGTAGTCGGGAATCGGCTTTCCCTTCACTGCCTCGGTGACGGGATCGGCAGGGTCATAACCCGCGACCACCTGCAACACCGCCGCGGCATCGGCGACCGTCCGAGCCATCGGACCGGCGATGTCGGCGAAGAGACTGAGCGGCGCGATGCCGGCACGGCTGGTGAGGCCCATCGTCGAGCGAATACCGACGAGCGCGTTGTGCGAGCTCGGGCCGCGAATCGAGTTGCCGGTATCGGTGCCGAGTCCGACTTCGCCCAGATCGGCCGCCACGGCCGCCGCCGTGCCGCCCGACGATCCCGCGGTGACTCGATCGAGCTCGTACGGATTTCTCGTGTACCCCGGCAGCACCGAGTTCACCGTCTCGTACGGACTGAACGCGAACTCCGCCATGTTCGACTTGGCGAGCACGATCGCGCCGGCTTCCTTCACGCGCTTTACTTGAAACGCGTCCGCTGACGGTTCGTAGCCTTTGAGCGCGAGATTCCCCGCCGCCGTCTGAAGACCGATCGTCTGGAAGTTGTCTTTGACGATCATGGGGATGCAGTGCAGCGGCCCCACGAATCGGTGCGTCGCGCCGAACAGCTTGTCGAGCGAGTCCGCGACGGCGAGCGCGTCGGTATTCACGACCGTGATCGCATTGATCGCGGGGCCTCGCTTGTCGTAGGCGTCTATGCGGCGCAGGTACGCCTGGACGAGCGCACGGCAGGTGAGACTGCCGCTCCGCATGGCCGCGTGGACCTGCGCGATGGTGGTTTCGTCGGCGCGAAAGAGCCGCTGCGCGGCGGCGGGCGCTGCCGCGGCGAGCGAAAGAACGATGGCGAGAGGGAGAGGACGCATGGGTATCGTGATCTTGGGATCACGGATTGTACGCGTCCCGAGCCGTCGGGAGAACAGGGGTGTGCCGGATCATCGCACGGCTCCAGCACACCTCCCGTCAAACCGACTCGGCTCTCCTTCAACCGCCAGCCAGCGCTCGCAGCTCTCGCTGCACCTCGATCGTCGACGCTGACGGCATGGCGACATTCTGGAGCTCGTTCACCAGTGGCGAATCGCGATCGTACAGGTCGTTGCCGAAGTGCAGATCCCCACCCTCCACGAAAGTCGTGAAGTACACGATGTACACGGGGATCTTGCTCGGCAGCTTGACCGTATGATCGTTCGGTCCATCGTGCATCGCTGCCTGGACCTTGTCGGCGGGCCAGCCAAGCACCCACTCCGCGAGCTCGGCGGGCTTCTCTACGCGAATGCAGCCGTGGCTGAACGCGCGCACGTCCTTGTTGAACAGCTCGTCGTTCGGCGTGTCGTGAAGGTAGATATTGAAATCGTTCGGGAACATGAACTTCACCAGGCCGAGCGAGTTCTTGGGACCCGGGAGCTGGCGAATCGCCTGACGCCCGTGGTCGTTGTAGACCTCCATGTTGTTGGCGGCGAGATACCCCGGGTTCGCCTCTTCCTTTGGAAAGATCTCTTTGGCGGCGATGTCCGGGGTCACGTTCCAATATGGCCGAAAGACGACGTACTCCATCGAGTCGCTGAACACGGGTGTGGCCTTGTCCTGATACTCCTGGCCCACGATCACCTTCATGTCGAGCACCTGTTGGCCATTGTCGAAGGCGTGCAGAAAGAACTGGGGCACGTTCACGATGATGTAGCGCGCGCCGAGCGTCCGCGGCATCCAGCGATATCGCTCGAGATTCGCGGCGATCTGTCCGAGGCGATACTGCGCCGGCAGGTTCATCGCCTGCAGGGTCTCGCCGCCAAGCATGCTGTCGACGGCAATGCTGTGATCGGCCTGAAACTTCGCGACGGCGCCGGCGAGATCGCGATCGTAGACCGTGCGTGCGCGCGCGGTGGTCGAGTCGCCCGCGGCGGCGCTGTCCGACAGATAGCCCTCCGCGGCAAGCCGGGCGCGCAAGGCCGCGAGGCGCGCTGGTGACGCAGGTTTGCCCGGCTTGAGCTGCGGCCCGTCCGGAATCGGCTGCCAGCCGCCACGCGTAACCACGTCGCGGTACTGCACGAATTCCGTGCGAAGCGAATCGTACATCGGATCCTGCGGGCGCATCCGCACGAGCCCTGCAGCGAGGTCGTCTTCCCGCAGCGTCAGCGTCAACGCGCTGTCGATCCTTTCCTCTTGCCGGTTGATGTGCCAGCTCTGGTTGAATTCGCGCGGATCGAGCTGGCCGGTGAGCATGTTCTCGCCGTAGCCGGCGTAGGCGGCGGAGAGCAGCACGTCCGCATCGGCAAGCTGTGCCGCCGTCGGGTGCTTAGTGCCATCCACCGCTCGGAGCGCGCGATCCAGGTCGGCCAGCGGGAGCGCATCGAGCCGGATGGCGTCGCTATCGGAACCGGCCAGTCCGTTGAGCAGCGCGGCGACGCGCGACTGGTGCACACCCTTGTCGTCGAGCCACAACAGATTGTCGCCGAAGCGCGCGTACAACCCTCTGACATGCTTCCACGAGTCGCTTCGGACACCGTTCGGCGCGTCGGCAGCAAGCCGCTGCTTGATCGCCGCCTGCACCTCGGCGGCGGGAACGCCCATGTACGCGTCCTGGCGCACGGGCGCCCAGTTCCGGCTCACCTCGCCGCTCGATGCGTTGCTATTCTTGCACCCGGCGATCGCCGCGGCGGCCGCGATCATAACCGGGAACACTTTCCTCGAGCCAAACTGCCTGATGCTTTGCGTCACGTCTGCTCCCCAAGGCTGGTACCATACCCAAGGCGAATTGTGGGCCAGCCGAGTGCGGTTGCATTCCGCTGCGAGGACAGCAGCCGGCCAGACGGACGCAGCATTTGGCGGTCGAGGCCCGAACGGGCGACATTTCGACGCCCATGACAATTCTGACCCTCGCATTGCTCGTGGCGCTCGGCTCGTTTGCGGCCGGGCTGCTCGGAGCTTTGACCGGCCTCGGCGGCGGGATCGTCGTCGTGCCCATGCTCACGCTGGTCTTCCACGTCGACATTCGATATGCGATCGGCGCCTCGATCGTGTCGGTCATCGCGACGTCCTCGGGCGCGGCGTCGGCGTATGTGCGCGAAGGCTACACGAACGTCCGCGTGGGGATTCTGCTCGAGGTGGCGACGACGGTCGGCGCGCTGATCGGCGCCGCGCTTGCCGGTGTGGTTCGAACGAGCTTCCTGGCGATCCTGTTCGGCTGTGTGCTGCTCTTCACCGCGTACCGGTCCCTCAAACCCGTTCCCGAGCACCAGGTGCTCGCCAAGCCGGACCGCTGGGCGGAACTATTCCGGCTGGATTCCACTTATCCGACCATGCAAGGCCTGCAGGCTTACTCCGTCCAGAACGTTCCGGCCGGCTTTGCGATCATGCTCGTCGCCGGGACGCTCTCGGCCTTGCTCGGTATCGGCTCGGGCATCGTGAAGGTGCTGGCGATGGATCAGCTGATGCGCCTGCCGTTCAAAGTGTCGACGACGACGAGCAACTTCATGATCGGGGTGACGGCCGCGGCGAGTGCGGGCGTGTACATGCACGAGGGCTACATCGACCCGACCATCGCGTTCCCGGTGATGCTCGGCGTATTGGCCGGCGCGCTTCTCGGCGCGCGGATCCTGACGCGCGTGCATCCACGGTGGCTGCGCCAACTCTTCACCGTGATCGTGGTCGTCATGGCCGTGGAAATGTTGTACAAGGGTGTGCGCGGGGTCGTATGACTGAGACATCATCGAGGATCAGCGAGCACGAAATCGAGCAGGTGATCGGACGGCTGCTGCAGTTCGGCGTGCTGCTCGCCGCTGCCGTGACCCTTGTCGGTGGCGTCATGCTCTTGCTGCATCACGGCTCGACAGCGGTGAGCTACTCGACGTTCCAGGGCGAGCCGGCCTATCTCCGGTCGTTGCGCGCGATCGTCACGGCGGCGTTTGCCGGGGATGCGATGGCCGTCGTCCAACTCGGGCTACTGCTGCTCATTGCCACGCCGGTCGCGCGCGTGGCGTTCACGCTCGTCGCATTCGCGCTGCAGCGCGATCGCCTGTACGTGCTGGTGACGACGATCGTCTTGGCGCTGCTGTTGTACGGGTTAGTATTTGGCGGAGCATGAAGCGACATCACGCCGTCGTGCGCATCACGCACTGGATCAACGTCATCGCGCTCGCGATCATGGTCGCGAGCGGGCTGCGCATCTTCAACGCCTATCCGGCGTTCGCGAGAAAGGGCGAATCCTTCTGCTGCTACCCGTTCGAGCACACTCCGATTCCTGATGCACTCACGTTCGGCGGCTGGCTGGCCGGTGCACGCAACTGGCACTTCGCCATGATGTGGGTGCTCGTGCTCAATGGCCTGGTGTATCTCGGCTTCATCTATCTGCACGGCGAGTGGCGTGACCTCGTGCCGCGTCGCGGCATCGTTCGCGATGCGTGGGAGATGGTCAGGTTCTACGTCACCGTGCGAAAGGATCACCCGCGGCAGGGCAAGCACAACGCATTGCAGCGTCTCGCGTATTTCGCGATGCCGCTCGTCGGGATCATGGCCGTCGTCACCGGGATCGCCATCTGGAAGCCGGTGCAGCTCGCCTGGCTCACCAACCTCATGGGCGGCTACGTCTGGGCGCGCTACTGGCATTTCTGGGCAATGCTGCTGCTCGTCGCGCTGACCGTGGGTCACATCTTCATGGTGTTCACCGTGGATCCGTACTCGATTCCGGCGATGATCACCGGCCGCTATCGCGAGGATCTCTCGCCCGAAGCGCGGAACGCGCGCCCGCTGGTTCACCTGCTCCCGCGCACGCATGAGCCACCGGCGAGCTGAGGCCGAGTCGCGGGTCATCGCGCCGGGGACCGCGCTCTCGCACCGCGCGGAGCGGATCGGCCTCGATCGGCGCCGTTTTCTCGCGGCAAGCGGCGGCGCGCTCGGCGCGATGCTCCTTGCCGCCTGCGACTCCATGGGACCCAGGTCGGCGAAACCGCTGCTCGAATTCGCCGAGCGCGAAAACGAGTTGCTCGAGCGATCGCTGTTCAGCCACCGCTCGATGGATGTGCCACGCAGCGGGGCGTTGCCGGCGGGACAGCGATTCCCCGCCTACTTCATCTCCGACCGCGTGCCGGTGTGGGACGAAGCGACCCGCGGCGTGTGGCGCCTCGAGGTGGGCGGCATGGTGCGGAAGCCCCTCTCGCTCACACTCGCCGACCTGGCGTCGCTGCCGCGCGTCGGCTACCGACTCGACCACTACTGCGTGGAAGGCTGGACCGCGGTCGCGACGCGCACGGGCGTTCGGCTGGCGGATCTCGCGCGGCTCGCCGGCGTGCAGCCGGGTGCACACTATGTCGACTTCGAGTCGTTCGACGAGAACTATCACGAGAGCTGGGACATCGAGAGCGCGATGCATCCGCAAACGCTCGTCGTGTACGCGCAGGACGATCATTACCTAAATTCGGCGTGGGGCGCGCCGGCGCGGGTGTATTCGCCGGTCAAGCTCGGATACAAGAACACCAAATACCTCACGCGAATCATGTTCCTGCCGCAGCGCACCGGCGGTTACTGGAGCGACAAAGGGTACGAGTGGTACGGCGGCGTATAGACGAGCTGCTGGCGCTCCATCGCATTCGCGAGTGGATCGAGCGGCGCGACTGGGACGAAGGCGCCACGCTCATGGTGTTCGGCGCCCTGATCGGCGGCATGAGCGGGCTCTCCGTGGTCGGCTTCTACCGGCTGATCGACCTATCGCATTTCATTCTGATCCAGCTGCCCGAGTCGCACCTGCCGATCGTGGGACAGGCGCTCTATGCGCCGATCCTCACCGGTTTCGGGCTGTGGGCCGCCTGGTTCGTCGTCCGACGATCGCACATCCCGGACGGCCAGAACGTTCCCGATGTTCAACTGGCGATCGCCAAACGCGACGGCGTCATTCGCTCCGGGCCCGTTGCCGTTCGCACGATCGCCTCCGCGATCACTCTCGGCTCCGGCGGTTCGGCGGGGAGTGAAGGTCCCGTCGCGACGCTCAGCGCAACCGTAGGCTCGGCGATCGGGCGTCGACTGCGCTTTCAACCTCGCCATCTGAAGATTCTCGTCGGGTGCGGCGCGGCCGCCGGCATCGCGGCCGCGTTCAACGCGCCGTTCGCCGGCGCTTTTTTCGCGCTGGAGGAAGTGCTGGGCTCGTTCTCGGTCGGCGCTTTTAGCCCGGTGGTGATCGCGAGCGTCGTCGGCGCACTCACCGTGCGGCCGTTTCTCGGCAGCCATCCCATTTTTGCGTCGGCGGTCCCGGCAAGCACACGGCCGCTCGAGGTTCTGCTCTACCCGCTCCTCGGCGTTAGTTGCGGAGTGGTCTCGGCGGCCTACGCCCGACTGTACCTGGGCGCCGGCGCGCTCGCGGCCCGCCTTCGCGGGCCGCGCTGGATCTGGCCGGCGGCGGCCGGCGCCGTCGTTGGACTGATCGTGATCGCGTCGCGCAATCTGCTCGCCGGCAACGGCCACCTGGCGATTCCGGAACCGATCTTCGGCCAGCTCGCATGGTACACGCTGCTCGGCATCACGGCCGGCAAGATCATCGCGACCGTCGTCACCCTGGGTTTTGGCGGATCGGGCGGCGTGTTCACGCCAACCCTGTTCATCGGCGCGGCACTCGGCGGCGGACTTGGTGTGCTGGGGCAGATGGCGGCTCCGGGCCTGGTCAACGCGCAGGCGTGGGCGTTCGTGGGAATGGCAGGGATGGTCGCGGGCGCCACCCGCGCGCCGCTCACGGCGATCTTCATGGTGTTCGAGATGACGGACGACTACACCTACGTCGTGCCGCTGATGATCGTCGCCGTCATCGCCTACACCACGGCGCGACGCTATTCAGCGCACGGCCTGTACGACGGATGGCTGGCCGCTCGCGGCCAGCACCTGGCGCACGGCGTCGACCAGTCGCTGATGGATCACACCCACGTCGCCGACGCGATCGATCGCGACGTGCCCACGATCGACGCCGACGCATCGATCGACGAGCTCGTTGTGGCCGCGCAGTCGAGCCGTCACGGCGTGCTGCCGGTGATCGACCCCGACGGTATTCTGGTCGGATTGATCAGCCACCACGTGCTGCGCGAAGCGATCGTATCGCGCGGGCATCTGGATCCCGTCGTGCTCGCGGCCGACCTCGCCGAGCCGGTGGACGCGCTCTCGCCGCGCGACACGTTGCGGCGCGCGCTGGCCGTGATGAACGCGCGCGGCATCGACGCCGTGCCCGTCGTGGAGCACGACGGCGACGGCGTGCGCTTCGCCGGACTGCTCAGCCGCGGCGACGTGCTGCTGGTCTACGAACGGGCGCTGGCGCACGCGATCTGACGATCGTTACAGGTCCGCGGCCGCCATGCGCATCGACGCATCGCCACGATCGAATTGGCGATTGACTACCGCTTCAGTTCGTAAACCAGGGAAATCGTCGGATCGCTCGTGCTGTCCGTGACGGTGATTCGACCGTTGGTCCAGACGGCTGTCAGCGTGAACCCGGTCGACGTTTCCGTGAACTGTACGTTCCCGCCGTTCCGCACCCAGGTGCCGCCCGTGCTGTCGCTGTACGTCGAAACGGCTCCTGGCAGCGTCTGACGAAAACCCATCACGCTCGAGTACTTGCCGTCGCTGGTGAGAGCGAGTGAGCCGGACGTGATCTCGAGCGTATAGCCACCGGTATCCGAGTAGAGCGGCGCTGGCACCGGCTTACCGTTCACGGTCGCGATCGTATAGTTGCCGTCGGGATTCTTCTGGACCGCTGGTCCACTCGAGTCGCTGCACGCCACGATCGCCACGGCGACGGCGAACGCGACTAACGCTCTCCCCCGTCCGATCGTCAAATGCGGTATGGATCGTCGAGTCCGCGAATCTCTCATAGGCTCATCCCTTCGATGACCGTGTTTCGTCCACTCTGCCTGATTCCGCTCACGACGATCGCGCTGCTCGCCGCCTGCGGTGACGCTTCAGCTCCCAAGGCCCAGCACAACAAGACCGTCGACGTCTTCACGATCGGCGACTCCTTCAGTCCTGTATTTGCAACGATAGACGCCGGAGACACCGTTCGATGGAACTTCTCCGGCGGCTCCGACGGCATGGGCCACAACGTTCGCTTCACGCCACGCACGACCGGCGCTCCGGCCGACATCAACGTCTTGAAGACGGGAACCGCCACCCGCGTGTTCACCACCTCGGGCGACTTTGCATATGTCTGCGACGTCCACCCCGGAATGAGCGGCGACGTCCAGGTTCGCTAGCCCGGCCACCTCACCGCGTCACGCCAAGCATCGTCGGCGTCCAGTCCGGAAACACAAAGCCAAGGTTCGGATTGGCCAGCCGATTCTGCACGATCTCGGCGAGGATGTCGCGGTAGTCCACCGTCACGCGGAGATCCTGCCCGGCCTCGAGGTTCTCACGCGCCAGACCGGGCCAGTTCTTGGTCAGCACACGTCCGCCGGCGATGCCCTTACCGAGCGCGAACATCACGGAGCCGCGGCCGTGGTCCGTGCCTCGGCTGCCGTTCTCGCGCACATTCCGGCCGAACTCGGATATCGCCACGAGCGTCACGTTGTAGCCCATCGCGATCACGTCGGCGTAGAACGCGCCGATCGAGTTCGAGAAATCGCGCATCGTGTTGAACATCGACCCGGCGAGCGGATCCTGTGCCGAGTGCGTATCCCAGCCGCCCAGGTCGACCTGTGCCGCCTCGATGCCGACGTCGTTCTTGATCAGAACAGCCACCGATTGCAGCGCCCGACCGAATGAGCTGGTGGGGTACACCGCGCCATTGGCCGGCGCATAGCCGGCGAAGTTCACCGACTTGAGCAGCGCCACCGTGTCGGTCGCGGCAAGGGCCGCCGACCGGACTGGCTCGTCGGCATTGGCGTAGTCCGCATCGAGAAATGCGAGCCGTTGCGGCTGCGTCGCGGTAGAGCCTCCGATCGAGTAGTTCGCCGGGCTCGCGATGGGGAGCGTCTTCGGCCCGCCGACGAGCGTCTTCTGCAGCCCGTTCGCCACGCCAATGCCTCGGAGCGGGGCGTCGGGCTTGAGCGGCGGGATGCTCGCGAGGTGGCGGCCGAGCCATCCGGTGACGAGCGCCGGATCGACCGGCTTACCCACTTCCATGTACCGTTGCGCGTCGAAGTGCGACCGCGACACGTACAGCTGCCCGGTCGCGTGGACGATGAGCAGATCCTGTGCGACGAAGGCCGGCATCAATCCGCCCGTGCCCGCCGCGCCGCCGGCCATTGCCTGCGGGAACATGAAGAACCCGTCCAGGTTGATCCCGTGCGTGGACGCGCTCGAATCGGGCTGCGGGATCGCAATCGTCGATCGCGAGGCGTAGTAGTTCGCATCGGCGAATGGAACCGCGAGGCTCAAGCCGTCCGCTCCGCCACGCATGAACACCGACACGATGATGTCCCGGCCCGAGGCATAGTTGTTCGACATGACGATCTTGGGCAGCCAGGCCGGAAAGAGCGCCGCGGCGGAGACGCCGGCGCTCGCCGCGAGAAACTGGCGGCGCGAGAGCTCGTTGTATTCCTGACAACCGCAGTCGGCGTCGTGTAGGTCGTCCATCGTCAGGCTCCCCCGCCCGGTCGGTGCGGTCTCAGTACCACTGGAACGCGTTGGCGGCGATCGCCAGCGCGATCGTTTCGCGCACGCGTGTGTCGTTGAACGTGCCCGCCTTGAGGTAGCTCGACAGGCCACTGCGCGTCGCGAGCGGCATCTCGCCGCCATAGAAGTTCTGATCGATCAGGTCGATCGCCGCGTCGGGCGAGCCCGCGCGGTACGGCGTCGTGTCGACCTGGATCGTGGTCGCCGAGTTGTAATTCGACATCGTGGTGCCGAAGCTCCAGCGCGGCACGATGTTCCCCGCCCAGTACTCGATCTTGTCCGGATACCCATCCGGCGTATCCCACGAGAAGAGCGACTGTCCGAGCACCCCGAGCTGCCCGTTCAGTGGCGTCACCGACGACACGCTCGGACCAGCCGAGCGGACGGACGATACGAGGTAGTGGAACGGTCGCTTGAGCTTCATCGGCGCGGCAGGCAGCCACGAATCATTGAGGATCGCGCGCACCATCGCCTTGATGTCGCCACCGGTGGCGCGGTAGACCGACGCGATCGCGCCGATCTGCGTGTCGCTCGGCGTCGCCGTTAGCAGCCAGCGGAGCAGTTTCGTGGCGATGAAGCGCGCCGTGCTCGGGTGGTGCACGAGCATGTCGAGGATCTGCTCACCTTCCTTGATGCCGTCGGCGCCGACGGCCGGGGATCCGGCGGGGATCGTCACGCCGAGCACCGTCTTGCTGCCCCAGTCGTGAATGGCCGGGTTGAACACGAAGTTGCCGCGGCCCTGCACCGTCCAGCCCGTGAGCACGCGCGACAACTCGGCGACGTCGTTCTGCGTATACCCGCCGTCGACGCCGAGCGTGTGCAGCTCCATCAGCTCGCGCGCGTAGTTCTGGTTCGGCGCTACGCTCCGGCTCGCGTTCTGGTCCAGATAGACCAGCATCGACGCGCTGTGGGCGCTCGCCTTGAGCAGGTCCGGAAATTTTCCGAGCGCGTGCGCCCGGATCACGTCGCGCTGGTCGGCCACGAGCAGGTATCCGACCTTGTCGACGTCCTGGTTGAAGTGATCGCTCCAGAACTCGACCATGCGATGGTACAGCTGGCGCTGCGAGAACGCAGCGCGATAGATCGTGGACTCCTGGAGCTGCGTGCGCACCTGGCCGGCATCGGCGCTGAACAGCTGATCCGACGTCTGGCTCATCAAGGGCCATTTTTGCTGCACGAAACTCTCGACGGCGCTGTCGTCGATGCGCGCGTAGTTGAGCTGGTAGTTCAGGTAGCCCTGGTACCCGAGCGAGCTGGCATGCTGCACCTCGCCCGCGGTAATTCCGAGCGTGGCGCGACGAACCAGTCGCGTGACGCTGCTGTCCCATTCCGTGAACGCGGCGATCGACTCGCGCGGGACGAGGGCGTTCGCGTCTTCCGCGTGGCCGGCCGGAGCGGCACGACGCCGCGCGACACGCTGCGCGCGGGCCGCGCGCGGAATGAGCGCGCTGACGGCGAGAGCACCGAGAAATACGAAGGACCGCCGCGGCGTGGGATCGGGGCGGACTTCCTGGCCGGCATCAGCGGCTGACTCGGGCCGCTGCGCTTTGCTGCCGACGCGCGTCATCGTACGCATGCACATGTCCTCGCCAGCGTGGGTACGACACCGATGCAGCTCACGTCCATGAGAAAGCCTGCCGGAGCGTGCGGCTGCAAGTGCCGACACGGCGGCTATCCACAAGGATTTCTGTAGCGACGTCCCGAACTCGAAAACGTTAAGGCCGCACATCCCGGTCGCGGCCGAACGACACAAGCCAAGGACGATTGTCAAACGGCGAGGTCGCGGCCATAGTCAAGGGATGCGCAACCTCGTTACGGCCGGCCTGCTTCTCGCTGCCGCCTCGCCGCTGATGGCGCAGGGGCGGTGGAAAGAGATCGGCAAAACCTCGAGCGGCAATTCCGTTTACATCGACCCGCGCAGCGTGAAGACCGTCAACGGCATCATCAACGCGCGCGTCCGGGTGAAATTCGATCCGCCCGTTCAAACGCCCCAAGGGGTTTGGGCGACCTCGCAGACGTCGGGCATGTTCGATTGCGCCCGGCAGACGATCGCGGCCAAGCAGACGATCTATTACGCCGATGAGCGGGCGAACAAGATCGTCGAGCGCAAGGTCAACGCGAAACCGGGATTCGGGCCGGCGCTCGGCGGATCGATGGCAAAGTTGGCGCTCGACTACCTCTGCTCGGGCGCCGCGCGAACACGACGCTGACCGAGGTCAGGCGCCGCGCTTGACCTCGAACCGGCATTTCGTCGTACCGGTCGCTGCGTCACGCTCGCAGCATTCCCGCACCGGTGCGCCGGTCACGCCGGCCACGAGCTCCTCGATCGCGCCACACACGCGCGGCTCGGCGCGCACCGCGGTTGCGAGCGGGCAGGCGTGACCTCGGAGCAGAAAGCCCGCCCCGCTTCGCTCGACCTCCAGCTCCGCGCCCAGCGAGGTGAGGATGGCAGCCGCCGCCCGGACGCGGGCCTCCAGCGCTTTTGCCGGAGGCGTTTCCGAATTCCGGGCATCGTCGGCGAGCCGCTTGCCGACCTGGCGGAAGAGCTGCTCGAGCTCACTGGCGGACATGCGCTCGCCGAGTGACGCCACCAGGGCGCCAAGCACGGGTGCATACGCGGTTGAAAAGGACGACTCGGCCTCGGGGCGGATCGCGTACATGGTGGCTGGCTTGCCGACGGCGCCCGTGTGCCGCACGCGCGTCTGATGCACCACGCCCTCGCGCTCGAGTGTCTCGAGCTGCGCGCGGATCGCATTGTCCGTAACGCCGAGCTCGGCGGCGAGCTCGTCGACGCTTCGCTCGCCGCGGCGCAAGAGCCCAATGATCCGGCCGCGCGTCGCGCCGCCAACGGACCGTTCCCACCAGCGCATGACTCCTCCTTGCCGATTGGAAAGTATATCGCGGGAGCAATAAGTCAAGCATTTGCTTGACAAATTATCCGCCGGCCTGTACGATCCGCTCACCCGAGACGTTCACATGACCTTCACGGAGGGCGTATGCAGACCAGTTGGCTCGGCCGAGCCGTTTCAGGCGCGGCCATCGCAGTGACCATTGCTCTTCCCATGCAGGCGCAGGCGACGCAGGCAGGCGCCGCCAAGCTGAATGATCCCACGATCGTCGCGATCTTCGACGCCGCGAACACGTGGGACATCGAGACCGGAAGCCTCGCCGCCAAGAAAGGCTCGACCAAGGAAGTCCGTGACTTTGGCGCGATGCTCGCCCGGGATCACCGGAACGTACGCCAGCAAGGTCGCGATCTCGCCAAGAAGCTCTCCGTGACGCCGACACCGCCGAAGGACTTCGCGATGGCCAAGGACCACGCGGCCGCAATGAAGAAGCTCCAATCGCTCAGCGGCAAGGAGTTCGACAAGGCGTTCCTGCAGCACGAGGTCGACTTCCACAAGGCAGTGATCGATGCCGTGAGCTCGACGCTGCTGCCCGCCCTGCAGAACCAGGAAGTGAAGGACCTCGTGACCAAGGTGGCGCCGGCGTTTCAGGCGCACCAGATGGCGGCTCAGGATCTGCTCAACAAGATTTCCTGATCGACCGCGGCGTTCAGCGGCCGTCGATCGTCACGGCCGCTGAACGAGGTCGCGGAGCCGCGCCTCCAGCGCGACCATTGCCCGCGTGTCCAGCTCGCAGTACCGCAGCAGGGCTTCGCGAATCTCGCCGCGTTCCCGATCGCTCATCTCGTGCGGCTCCAGCACGAGCCGCGCGAGCTGGACTTGTGCCGTTTCGCCCTCGGCGATCGGGAGCCCGTCGTACGACAACTCGGGCACGAGCGCCGGAAGCACACGCTTCAAACTGAACGTGCCGCCGAACTCCGGGTGATATACGTGCTCGCGCACGATCGGCAGGAGATCGACGAGGGCATCGGCGACCGCGCGCAGCGCGGGCGCCTCGGCCGGGCACGCGTCGGCAACCCGCCGAATGCAGCTCCGCTCGAAGCTCGACGAGTACGCCGTCACGACGCGAGCGCCCGAGCATGCGTCGAGGATCGCGCGCGCGGCGGCTGGACGCGGGTCGCCGTCGCCGTCGAACAGCCACTCCACGTGGCGCTCGGCTCCGCTCTCGTCGACGACGTGGCAGCTCAACTGCACGGGAATCTGATCGTACGGCCGGCAACCCGGCCAACGAGGAATGGCCGGCTGGATCGTCTCGAAATCCAGGTGCGCAATGGGGCGCTCGAGTGTTTCGAGCGCCGCGACGAGCTGCTCGTGCTCCACGAGCATGACGCCTTCCCGCACGGCACGGCGCTGCCGCGCCGCGATCGCGCCCAGCTTCACCGACTCGGGGAGCTCGGCAATCGTCTCCCATCCCGCGGCCAGATACGCCGCGGCAGTCTTCTTTCGAATGTTGTACAGTGTCGAGACGTGGTGCGCCGGCGGCACCGGCCAGCATCGCTCAGTGAACGGACATGCGCGGGGCTTGGCGCAGTGCTCGCCCGTCGACACCTGCGGCGCCGTTCCCTCGAGCACCACGCGACGCTGCCGCACGAGTTCGAGGTCGATCTCCGCGAGGGCCGCTTCGACGGGTTCGGTCACGTCCCGTCGCGCGAAGAGGTTCGAGAGATCCGGGTGGCGGCAGGCGCGATTGAGATGCATCACCTCGTAGCGCGTGACCGGCAGACCGCAGGCTCGGAGCACGGCGGCCTGGATCGCGACGTCGGGAATGTGCTCTCGCTCGCTCACCGACGTCGCCGACTTGACTTCGATCAGCGTCCAGCCGCTGACGTGGCGCTCGAGGATGTCGGTGAAGACGAGCGTTCCGTTCGCCACGAAGGCGCCCTCGTAGATCGCGGGGACATCCAGCCGCGCGAGCGCGGCCCGCGTCTCAGCGACCAGCGCATCGATGCTCCGCGCGCCCCGTTCCACGAGATACCCGCCCGGCACGTATTGACGGGCCAGGGTGCCGACGGCGCGACCCTCTCGAAGCCGGTGCCTCGTCGCGAGGGTCTCGCGGAGCTCGTTCGCCGCCGGTTCGTGTAGTTCCCACCACAACCGTTTGTGGCACTGCAGCCCGGCCGCGACGGTCTTTTTCGAGAGAACGTACTCGGGCGCCATGAGGCGCCGATAATATCAGTTTCCAGGTACGCTCGATAGAGACCGGTCTCGACGAGGCGGGCCAAACCCACGCGCCGCCTCGCGAAATGTGATCACGGCATGACACGCCCGATCGGACGCTTCTCCCAACCAGTCGGCGGTGCGGGAATCCGATTCTGCGATGAGCCGGAGACGGGCACGCGGTACGGATCCGCGGCGAACGGATTGACGGTGTACCCGATGTCCCCAAGGCTGCCGACGGTGATCGCGCTGAGTGGCATCCCGCCGTAATTGACGTACCCGGTCATCAGCTCCGACCCAAAGGTGGTCTCACGCCAGTGGGAGTCCGTGGTTCCCGGCACGCCGTTGTTTTCGACCGGTACCGATTGCGCACAGGTGGTGGTCCCGCCGTCGTTCACGCAGCCGGCCACGCCTTGCGTCCCGAAATACGACACGCCCGATGTGCCCTCCCCGGCGAGCAGATGCATGGTGCTCCAGAGTGTACCGATGCCCACGACGTGCAGCATCTCGTGCGTGATGACGTCCTGCAGTATTCCCTGTGTCGTCATGTTGGCCACGTCCGCCGAATCGAACAGCATGACGCCGACGGCGGTGAGATTCCCCTGCGCGTCGGGCCTGAACGTGCACGGGCCAGCCTCCGCGAGGATTCTGCCCGCGCCGTCGATCGGCTGCACGGAGGCGTAGATCACGAGGTCGTCGATGGTCTCGTTCAGGGTGGGCAATCCGGCAATGCCGCAGTCCGCCGACACGTCGGTGTTGACCATCTGCACGTCGGGCACGTCTCCGACGACGACCGCGCGAATGCGCGCCGCGGCGTTGGTGAACAGCGCTTTTTGAGCGTCGGTCATCTCCGGCCCGAAGAAACGCACGTCGATGTCGTAGTCGCTCTGCACGGCGGCGCTCAGATCGACCGACGCAACCGTGCCGAACGCGACGTGCACGGCTTGCGGAAGTGCGGTGCGACCCAATGTCCAGTCGGGCAGCGTCACGAATCCATCGGCGGCGCTCGTCGCGCCCGCGGCAGCGAGCGACCCGTTGCCGGCCGAGACGTTGAGCGCCACGGTTTGATTGGGCACCCCGTTCCCGAAACGATCTTCCACGCGAAGATGAATCGGCTGCAGCGTTGTGCCCGCAAGCGCGCTTTGCTTGTCGCCGTCGATGACGACCAGCTGCGTGGGATCGGCGGGAGACAGGTTCGCGGTCACCGCGAGCCGTGCCGTTCCGCTCGACAGCGTGAGAACGTTTGCGCCCGCGACGCGGCTCAGGACCCAGTCGCTCACGGTGACGTTCCCATCGGCGTCACTCACCAGCGTCGGAGATGCGCTGCCCCCTCCGGTGAGCGTCACGCTCACCGAGGCACCCGTCACTGGATTGTCGAAGGCGTCGAGCACCCGAGCGGTCATACTCGGCGCCGGGTCACCGACCTGGGCGTTGAACGTTACCGGGTTGGACGATACGATGCGTGCGGCACTGCCGGCGTTCGCCGTCGCGCTGACTTTGATCGGGGCAAGTCCACTCACCGTCACGGTCAGCTCGTTCACGCCGGTATGCGGTCCGAGGTTCCACACGCCGACGGACGTCGGCCCGCTGGCGGTCCGGCCCGGTACATTCGAGACACGACCGTCGCCGCTGATGACCGAGACAGTGAACTTCACGCCGCTCAGCGGATTTCCGCTGGCATCGTACACGCCGAAGGTCGGTGCGGTGGGCAGCGGCTCGCCCACGGTGCCGACCTGGCCGTCGCCCGCGAGGAGCTTGATGGACGCCGGTCTTGCCGGCGGAGTGGAATCCTCGCACGCCGTGGCGGCCACGAGCGCAAGCGCAAGGATCAGTGTACGATTCGAAAGCACAATCCTACCCCAGCGGCTTCAGCGGCAAAGCGCCGCGCCGATTTGAGTTCATGTATTGAAGATCAGCCATGGTGCGAGAAACGACGGCGCGACAAGCGACAGCGCATCGTTCGACGGAATGACCCGACAGCGTACACCGGACCGGGCGCCAGGAGCCACAAATGTTTCCGAGTGGGACGCACGCGCCTACCATACGGTTTCCGAGCCGCAGTTCGAGTGGGGCAAGCATGTGCTCGGCACGCT
>DATJIZ010000250.1:0-2080 GCA_035492735.1 Gemmatimonadaceae bacterium
ACGCCGAACGTGCAATCCGACGACGGCGATGTCACCTACTACGCGCTGAAGGACATCCATCCGGGCGAAGAGGTGACGATGGACTATCGGCGGATGGACCCCGAGCACGACAATCTCAGCCGCGACGTCGTGCTGCCCGGCGGGCGGCGACAGAAGTCCGCTCGCGCCTGAAGCACGACGCGTCGGCTTTTCACAGCGGCGGCGCTCTTGCCCGTTTCGGCCGTTTTCACCGTTTTTGAACGGCGTTTCTGAGGGTCGATGCGCCAAAAGCCCAGTCCAGCGGCGTTTTGCGGCTGTCACGGCTCGCGATAAACGGTCGAAAACGGAACATAAACGGCGCGAAAACGGTGGCCTCACCAACTGGTGCCGAGCGCCGCCTCGATCGAGGGCGGCCATCGGCAGGGCGAAAAATCGACGAAGGATTGATCGGACATGAGTGAACACCTGGTACGTAATTCAGACGACCGGGAGTTTACCTCTGCGTGCCTCGCGCACCTATTACGGGCATTGGCTCGGACTTTTCGGCAGGAAAATCACGGCGTGATTCCTGGGCCAATGCCCATCGTGAGATTCGGACACGATTGCTTATCCCCAGATCGTGGATAACTCGCGCAACTCAAGCGCGTTTGAGCACGAGCGATGTGTTTATGCCGCCGAACGCGAAATTGTTCGACATGAGATAGTCGATCTCGAGACGGCGCGGCGCGTCGACGACGTAGTCCAGGGGAGCGCAGCGTTCGTCGACCACGGCCAGGTTCGCATTGGGCGCAAACCAGCCGTCCCGCATCATCTCGATGCCGAGCCAGGCTTCGATGGCGCCGCAGGCGCCGAGCGAGTGTCCAAGGTAGCCCTTGAGCGAATGGAACGGCGTGGTTGCGCCGAACACCGCGTGCGTCGCCTGCGACTCCGCAATGTCGCCCCATTCGGTGGCCGTGCCATGTCCGTTGACGAAGCCGATGGCATCGGGCTTGAGGCCCGCATCCTGAAGCGCTGCGTTCAGGGCAATCGCCATGGTCTCGCTGCGCGGCTGCGTGACATGGCTGCCGTCAGAGTTGGTCGCGAAGCCGACGATCTCGCAGTGGATGCGGGCGCCGCGCGCGAGCGCGCGCTCACGCTCCTCGAGCACCAGCGTGCAGGCGCCTTCGCCGATCACCAGCCCGTCGCGATCGCGATCGAACGGGCGGGGCGCGCCTGCGGGGTCGTCGTTGCGCGTCGAGGTGGCGAACAGCGTGTCGAAGGCCGCCGCCATCGTCACGTCGAGCTCCTCCGCGCCGCCGGCGATCATGACGTCGGCGCCGCCCCAGCGGATCGCCTCGCAGGCGTAGCCGATGCCCTGGCTGCCCGAGGTGCAGGCACTCGAGGTGGTGATGATCCGCCCCGTGATACCGAAGAACACGCCGATATTGACCGGCGCGGTGTGGCTCATCATCTGCAGGTAGCTGGTCGCGGTGAGCGAGCGCGACGTTCCCTCGGTCATCAGCTCGTAGAAGCCCTTCACCGCGGCGGGCGTGCCGAACGAGGAGCCGTAGGCCACGCCCGTACGCCCCGACTGCAGGAACGGGTCGCCGAGCAGCCCGGCGTCGGTCAAGGCCGCCTCCGTCGCCCTGACCGCCATCAGGGCGACCGGCCCCATGGTGCGGGTTTTCTTGCGAGGATAGTGATCGGCACCGGCGCGGTCGGGAATCGGCGCGCCGAGCCGCGTGTTGAGATCCTGATAGCGGTCCCAGTCGGACATGCGCCGGATTGCCGTGCGACCCGCCTCGAACTGGGCGCGGATCGACGGCCAGTCATTGCCCAGCGCCGTCATGCCTCCCATGCCGGTGACGACGACACGACGACTCACGCCAAACCTCCATTGACCGCGAGAACCTGCCGCGTGACGTAGCCTGCGTCGTCGGAACAGAGGAACGACACCGCGGCCGCGACCTCCTCGGGCTGACCGATACGCTGCATCGGGATCGCCTTGACGATCTCTTCGCGCGGCGCATCGGCGATCATCGCGGTTTCGATGAGACCCGGTGCGACGCAATTGACGGTGATGCGCCGCTTGGCGAGCTCGATCGCCAGCGTCTTGGTCGCG
>DATJIZ010000251.1:0-2475 GCA_035492735.1 Gemmatimonadaceae bacterium
AACGTCGCAATGGCCGAGCCCCAGAAGAATCCGCGGTCCCACCAGCGGCGGTGGCTCGTCTTCTTCAGGCGGAACTCGAACGCGACACCGCGGAAGATGAGACCCAGCAGCATCAGCAGGAGTGGGAAGTACACGGCAGGAATGATGATCGCGAATGCGACCGGGAACGCCGCCAGCAATCCCATGCCACCGAGGATCAGCCACGTCTCGTTGCCATCCCAGATCGGCGCGATCGTGTTCATCATCAGCGTCCGCGCGTCGTCGTCGGGCGCTGTCGGGGACAGGATGCCGATGCCGAGGTCGAAGCCGTCGAGCAGCAC
Organism: Gemmatimonadaceae bacterium; assembly: GCA_035492735.1. GTDB lineage: Bacteria > Gemmatimonadota > Gemmatimonadetes > Gemmatimonadales > Gemmatimonadaceae > JAQBQB01. The sequence continues at coordinate 321 of DATJIZ010000251.1, forward strand.
GTACATGAACACGCCGACGCCGAGGATGACCGTCCAGACGGGTACGAGGTCGAGCGGCATCGCGCGCTCCCGTTACGCCTCGGCTCGCGCCCCGGACAGCGGCCGTGCCGGCCGCTCCTCGAGCTTGGGCTCGCGCATGTCGACGTGCGCGGGCGGCCCCGCCCGGACGAGGCGCGCCATGTAGAAGATCCCCGCGCCGAAGATGATCAGGTAGACGACGACGTAAAGTGCGAACGAAAGCAGCACGTCGCTGCCGGTGAGCGACGGCGACACGGCGTCGCGCGTGCGCATGAGCCCGTACACCACCCACGGCTGGCGGCCCATCTCGGTGACCGTCCACCCGGCGAGCACGGCGACGAAGCCAGCCGGCAGCATCGCGATGCACGCGCTGTGATAGGCGCGCGACGTGGCGAGCCGCCCACGCCAGCGCAGCCACAGGCCCCAGTACGCAACGGCGAGCATCAGCAGACCGATGCCGACCATCACGCGAAACGCGTAGAAGACTGGCGCCACGGGCGGCCGATCGTCGCGCGGCGCTTCCTTGAGGCCCTTGATCACCGCGTCGGGCGAATGCGCGAGATAGACGCTCGCGAGCGCGGGAATCGAGACCTCGGCGTGGTTGCGCTCCGCCTGCTCGTCGGGCACGGCGAACAGCACCGCCGGCGCGCGCGCCTGCGTGTCCCACAGGCCTTCCATCGCCGCGAGCTTCACCGGCTGATGGTGCAGCGTATTGATGCCGTGCAGGTCGCCCGCGACGATCTGGATCGGCACGAAGATCGCGATGAACACCACCGTCATCCTCAACACGGCCTGCGCTTCGGCGAGGTGCAGTCCGCGCTTGAGGTGCCAGGCCGTCGCGCCGAGCACCGCGAACGCGGTCGTCAGGTAAAAGCCCGTCACCGTGTGGACGAGGCGGTAAGGAAACGACGGATTGAAGATCACCGCGATCCAGTCCGCCGGTACGTAACGGCCGTCGACAACCTCGTGGCCGACCGGCGTTTGCATCCAGCTGTTCGCGGCGAGGATCCAGAACGACGAGAACAGCGTGCCGGCCGCCACCATGAGCGCGGAGAAGAAGTGAACGGCCGGCGGGACGCGCTTGCGGCCGAAGAGCAGGATGCCGAGGAAGCCCGCCTCGAGGAAGAACGCGATGAGTCCCTCGTAGGCGAAGAGCGGCCCGAGCACGTTGCCGGTGGCATCGGTGTAGCGGCTCCAGTTGGTGCCGAACTGGAACGGCATGACGATGCCCGAGACGACTCCCATGCCGAACGAGACGGCGAAGATGCGCGTCCAGAACACCGAGAGCCGAAGATACAACGCGTCGCGCTTGAAGAGCTGCAGCCCCTCGAGCAGCACGATGAACGATGCGAGGCCGACGGTGAACGCCGGCAGCAGGATGTGGAACGCGATGACGAACGCGAACTGCAGCCGGGAGAGCAGGACGGGATCGAGTTGCATCGCTCGACGTGTTCTTGTCGTACGTCAACCGCCGTCGTCGCGGTCCAGGGCATTCTACGCTCGCCGATCCGAGCCTACAATGAACGCAGCTCGAATGGATGCGAACGTCTCGCCTTCGTCGAAGTGGCCACGACGCTTGCGTAACGGCGCGACCACCGTTGCCGTCGTGGTGGCGGTATATGCACTGCTCGGCTTCCTCGTGCTGCCGCTCGCCGTCAAGCCGAAGCTCGAGGCGCAGCTGTCGCAACAGCTCGGTCGCCGCGCAACGCTCGCACGCGTCGAATTCAATCCGTTCACGCTGCGCGCTCGGCTGCTGGACTTCGCGCTCACCGATCGCGATCCCGCGCGTGGATTCGCGCGCTTCGAGCGCCTGGACCTCGACGTCTCGCCGGCGTCGCTGACCCATCTCGCGCCGGTGCTCGACGACGTCCGTCTGGTACGCCCGGAGATCGATCTCGTCCGCAACGCGGACGCTACGTACAACATCGACGATCTCGTCGCGCGCCCGGCGCCGCCGGCGGCCGCAGCGGCGCCGCCACCCGCCTTCTCGCTCAACAACATCGTCGTCGAGAACGGATCGATCTCGCTCGACGATCGCGTGCACGGCCGCAAGCTCGTCGTCTCGAGCCTCGGCATCAGCATCCCGTTCCTGTCGAGCATCGCGCACGATGCGCAGATCCACGTGACGCCGCGCCTC
>DATJIZ010000252.1:0-8988 GCA_035492735.1 Gemmatimonadaceae bacterium
GCGCACGGCCTCGCCACGACGGGCGGCGCCGTGTCGACCACCGGCATCGCCGGCCTCACGCTCGGCGGTGGGCTCGGTTGGCTCATGCGAAGCTACGGCATGGCGTGCGACAACCTCGTCGCCGCCGAGGTCGTGACGGCCGACGGGCAGGTCGTGCGCGCCAGCGCGACCGAGAGCCCCGATCTCTTCTGGGGATTGCGCGGCGGCGGTGGAAACTTCGGCATCGTTACGACGTTCGAGTACGCGCTCCATCCGGTGTCGACGATCTTCGGCGGAATGCTACTCTATCCGCTCGGGCGCGCTCGCGACGTGCTGCGCGTCTATCGCGACGTGACCGCGTCGGCGCCCGATGCGCTGACCGTGTTCGCGGCGATGATGCACGCGCCAGACGGTACGCCGGTCGTCGCGCTCGTCGTCTGCTACAACGGCCCGACGGACGAAGGCGAGCGTGCCATCAAGGCGTTCCGCGATTTCGCGACGCCCATGGCCGGCGAGGTCGGGCCGATGCCATACACCGCGCTCCAGAGCATGCTCGACGCCGGGTTCCCGGAAGGACTGCAGGTGCACTGGCGGTCGGAGTTCGTCAACGCGATTCCCGACGCGCTCATCGACGCCGCCGTCTCGGCGTTCGAGCGCGTGCCGTCGCCGCTCAGCGCGCTGATGTTCGAGCAGTTCGGCGGAGCGGTCAAGCGCGTGCCGCGCGGCGAGACGGCGTTCGACCAGCGCGATGCCGACTACAACCTGGTGATCGTCTCGCGCTGGGCGGATCCGGCCCAGGCCGACGCGAACGTGCGTTGGGCGCGCGAGACATCGGACGCCGCAAAGCCGTTCACGACGGGCCGCGTCTACGTCAACTACATCGGGGCCGGCGAGGCTCCGGACCGCGTGCGCGCCGCGTTCGGTGCCGACAAGTTCGACCGGCTGTCGCGGATCAAGCGGAAGTACGATCCGACGAACGTCTTTCGCGCCAACCAGAACATTCCGCCGAGCGACCGGTAGCGCGTATCCTTCGGGATGCGCTCGACGACCACTGCTGGCGCGCGACTGGAAGAAGCGCTCGCCGCGATCGCGGAACACAACCCGGGCACGAACGCTTTTGTGCTCATCGATGAAGCAGGCGCGCGTGCCGCGGCGCGCGCCGTTGATGAGGAGCGCCGGCGCGGTGTCGATCGCGGTCCGCTGCACGGGATGCCGATCTCGGTCAAGGATCTGATCGACGTCACTGGGCAGCCGACGACCGCCGCGTCACGCGTCCGGCGAGAGCACGTCGCCACGCACGACGCGCAGGTCGTGCAGCGCCTACGCGAGGCGGGCGCCGTATTGATCGGCAAGACAAACTTGCACGAGTTCGCACTCGGCACGACGAGTGAGGAGTCGGCGTTCGGGCCCGTGCGCAACCCACGCGACCTCACGCGCTCGGCCGGCGGCTCGAGCGGCGGCTCTGCGGCCGCGGTGGCGACGGGGATGGGTGTCGCGTCGATCGGCACGGACACCGGCGGGTCGATCCGCATTCCCGCCGCGGCGTGCGGAGTCGTCGGGATCAAGCCGTCGGTGGGCGAAGTTCCGACCGAGGGCGTGGTGCCGCTCAGCAAGACGCTGGATCACGTCGGTCCGCTGGCGCGCACGGTCGAGGATGCGGCCAACGTGTGGGCGGTCATCGCCGCGCGGCCGATTCCGCGCCTCGAGCCGCCGCGCTCCTTCACCCTCGGCGCACTCGGCGGGTACTTCACGGCGTTGCTCACCGCCGAAGTCCGTGCGGCATTCGATCACGCGCTCGAGCGTTTGCGGTCATGCGGTGTGACTCTCGAGCCGCGGACAGTGCGAGGATCGGAGCGGATCGTGGAGGCGTACACGAACATCTCGCTACCCGAGGCCGCGCACTGGCACGCGCCCACGCTCGACGAGCGGTCTTCGGACTACCAGGCCCCAGTGCGCGAACGGCTCGAACGCGGCCGCGCGATCTCCGCGGTGAGCTACCTGCGAGCGATGGATACGCGCGAACAGCTCCGCGCGGCGGTGGACGCGGCGCTCGAAGGCTGCGACGCGCTGGTGCTGCCCACGCTGCCGATCGTTGCGCCGCCCCTTGGTGCGGTCGATGCGGTGATGGACAATAGCGAGTCGATTCCGGTGCGGTCGGCGATGCTCAGACTCACGCAACTGTTCAACCTCACCGGGCATCCGGCGATCTCCCTGCCGATCGCGAGCACCGGAATGCCCGTGGGGATGCAACTCGTTGGTCACCGTGACCGAACGGTGGATCTGCTCTCGATCTCATCCGGGTGCGCGCGCATCGGCGGGTAAAGGAACGGCGCGAAGTACCGGGGATAGAGCAGGATTCCGCGCTCGGTCGAGCGGACGACCAGCCGTGAACCCGGTTCGAGGTTCCACTTTCGGGTGATGTACCGCGGGATCGTGATGACCAGCGATCCGCCTTGCCGCCGGACGCGAACGCTGAGCCGCACCCGCAGGCGCGGCGTCTTTGGGTGTTCGAGCATGGCGCGATGCTACGGCATTCGTTGGCCGAACGCGCCACCAAAGGGGCGCCCGCGGAGCCGAATCAATGCCGGCCGCTCGCCGCGGGAACGCGGTGCTCGGACTTCCCCTTCGAACCAGGCAACGGGATTGCCATGGCGCACCTCGAGAGCGTTGGTCCGTCTGCAGCACTTTCAGCTGTGTATCACAAAATCTCACCGCCGCGCAGCCATCTACGATCGGGCCGCGTGACACAAAATTCCACCAAAGGGTGGTGTCCACGCGTGCCAAGTGATTCGGAACTCGCGCCTTGCTGGACTGGTGGCCAATTCCTGGTGGAACAAAGTCTCACATTGGCGCCCCCGAGCAGAGTGAGACAAAGTGCCACTTAGCTGAAAGTGCCCACATCCACCATCAACGTCGCGGCGGTCCCGTGTGCTCTCCGGCACGCGCCTCGACAGCGCGCTCATCGGTTGGCCAGCCGCTGCCTTCGCTCATTGACGCCTGTGCCGCCATCGCTCCATGCTCAGTGGGACACACTCCATTAAGGAGTCTGCATGCCGTCCGATCGAGTCGTCGCGCTCGCACTCGCAATGCTCGCCGCCGGCAAGGCCGCGGTCGCGCAACCAGGCGAACAGCTCGGCACGGTCCACTTTCAAACATCGTGCAGTCCGGCCGTCGAGCACAGTTTCGATCGGGCCGTGGCGCTCCTGCATTCTTTCGAGTTCGGCGCATCGATTCGCGCGTTCAACACCGTCGTTGCGCAGGACTCCGCCTGCGCGATGGCCTACTGGGGCATCGCGCTCAGCCGGTGGACCAATCCGATGGCGCCGGGCGTGCGCGCCCCGGTGCAGCTCGCGCCGGGCAAGCGCGCGGCCGACGCCGCGCTTCGGCTGAGCAGCCGCGCCAGCGCGCGTGAGCGGTTGTACATCCAGGCTGTCGGCGAGTTATACAAGAACTATGAACACGTCGACCAGAGCGCGCGCGTCAGTGCCTACGCGGCAGCCATGAAGGCACTCGTGGCTGCGCAACCCGCCGATACCGAGGCCAAGATCTTCTACGCTATCGCACTCACCGCGTCGGCGCCGCCGACCGACAAGACCTACGCCAGGCAGCTCGAGGCTGGACGAATCCTCGAGCCGATATTTGCCAAGCGGCCCAACCACCCCGGGCTCGCCCACTACATCATCCACACGTACGACACCCCTGCGCTCGCAGCCAAGGCCATCGCGGCGGCGGACCGCTATTCCACGATCGCGCCCTCCGCGGCGCACGCGCTGCACATGCCGTCGCACACGTTCACGCGGGTCGGCGATTGGCAGCAGTCGGTCGACGTGAACGATCGGTCCATGCGCGTCGCCGAGCGCGACTCATCGATCGCCGAAGTGCTCCACGCGTCGGACTACGCGGTGTACGCGCACCTCCAGCTCGCGCAGGACTCGGCCGCCAAGGCGCTGCTCGGTCGGCTGCCGTCGCTCGCTGCACGGTTCGATCCGACCGCGATCACGGGCGCGGCGCCGGGATCGGCCGGCGTTTTTGCGCTCGCCGCGATCCCGGCGCGCTTCGCGCTCGAGCGGCGCGACTGGAAGACGGCCGCATCACTCGAGCCCAAAGCGAGTGCGTTTCCGTGGACCGAGGCGATGGTCTACTTCGCGCGCGCGCTCGGTGCGGCGCACCTCGGCGACACCACCAACGCACGCGTCGCAATCGACTCCCTGGCAACGCTGCAACAGCGCGCCGCGGCGCAGCGGGAAGGCTATTGGGCCGAGCAGATCGCCATTCAACGACTCGGCGCGGTTGCCTGGCTCGCATTCGCGCAACATCGTCCTGACAGGGCGCTCGCTCGCATGCGCGAGGCGGTTCGGCGCGAAGACGCCACCGAAAAAAGCGCCGTCACGCCAGGTCCACTCGCGCCGGCGCGCGAGCTGCTCGGCGACATGCTCCTCGAGTTGCAACGCCCGCGCGAGGCGCTCCTCGAGTATCGCGCTACTCTCCAAAAGGAGCCGAACCGCTTTCGCGCGCTCTATGGGGCGATGCGCGCGGCGTCGCTCGGCGGCGACCTGGCCGGAGCGGCACAGTATCGATCGAGCCTCAAGACGCTCACCGCCCAAGCCGACCACCCGGGGCGCGTCGAGCTCGCCGACCTACGCTAGACTACAAGGCCCGAAGCGCGATCGCCGGGTCCACGCGTGCAGCGCGCCGCGCCGGGACCCAGCTCGCGGCGAGCGACACGAGCAGCGCCAGCAGCGACACCGATGCATAGATGGCGAGATCGTTGGTCGGCGTGCCGTACAGCAGACTCGCCATGAGCCGGCCCATCGCGGCTGCGGCGGCAAGGCCGACGCCGATGCCGGCGAGCGCAAGCCGCATCGCCTGCGACATGATCATGCCGACGATGCGTCCGCGTCCGGCACCGAGCACGCCGCGAATGCCGATCTCCTGCGTCCGCTGCTGCACGACGTACGACAGCACGCCGTACAGTCCCGTGACCGCGAGCAGCCATCCGACGATCGCAAAGCCGGCGATTTGCGCCGCGCTCGTGCGCACCGTGCGCAATTGATCGTTCACCTGCTCCGACAGGACCGTACCGCGTGGTCGTCCGTCCGATGCCATCGATCGCATCACCGCGTTCTGCATCTCCTCGACGACGCGCCCGGCCCCGCCTGCGGCGCGCGCATAATAATTCGCGAGCCAAAAGTGCGACTGTTTGAACGGCCGATACACCTCGGGCCCGGGCTTGGCGAGTAGAATCGACGGCTGACCGGCGAGGTTGTCGCGAACCACGCCGATGACGGTGACGACCGCGCGCGTGCCGGGCGCGGTGTCCACCGTGAACGTACGGCCGATCGGGTTCTCGCTCGGCCACCAGTGGCGTGCCGCCCAACGATTGATGATCGCGACCGCCGGCCCCGACGCATCATCCGTCTGCGTGAAGCTCCGCCCCGCGACGAGCGGAATGCCCATCACCCGGAAATAATCAGGGCTGACGCCGAACGCCGACTTTGGCCGGAGCGCGGGCTCGATCTCGCGGCCCGCGTCGAGCGTCATCGTGGCGTCGTCGAGGTCCGGACGTACGACGATCACGCCCGGCGCGCGCGGCTTGCCGACGGCGAACGGCACCGGCATCCGCAGCGCGGCCGCCTCGACGCCCGGTATCGACGCGATGTCGGTCAGGGCGCGATCGGCCGCCGGCAGATACTTCGCCTCGAGCCGCCAGGAATGCACCGGAACGGCGGTCACGCTTGCCACGTGGGATGCGTCGTATCCCAACGCGACGCGCGACAGCCGCGCGGTCGTTCGTGCCATCAGTCCCGTGGCAACGAGAAGCGCCACGGCGCACGCGGTCTGCACAACGACGAACACCTGCTGGATGCGATGGCCCGCTCGCGAAACGGTCGCGGCGCTCGCGCCTTCGCGAAGCGCCGATTGCAGGTCGCTGCCCACGAGTAGCCTCACGGGCGCCACGGTGAGCGCGCACGTCACGAAGATCGTCAGCGCCAACGCGAACGCGCTGGCTCGAAGATCCAACACGTATTCCATGCCCGCCGCGCGCGCGCCGCCCTGGAGCGGTGCCACGCTCTGGAGCGCGTGGAGCGACCCGCCCGCGAGTACGAGGCCGAGCGCCAGCCCGGCGACACACAGCACGAGGTTCTCGAGAAAGAGATAGCGAACGACCATGCCGCTCGAGGCGCCGAGCGCGCGCCGCACGGCCAGGGCTCGCCGATGTCGCATGGCGCGTACGAGAATGAGACTCGCGACGTTCGCGCAGCCGATCGCCAGAATTGCCGCGACGATCGCGGCGAACACGACGTCGTTGCCCCGCGTCGCGAGCACGTACCGCTCGCGGAGCGGCGAGACGCCGAACGTAACCTTCGCCTTGTCGGCGCGACCCTCGTTCGCCGCCGCTTCGACCGTGCGCAGCTCTCCGGCCAACTGCTGCATCGTTGCGCCAGGCGCGAGGCGCGCCAGCACGTTGACCGCGCGCAGGGACGTACCCGTCCGAGGATCGAGATAGCGGCTCGCCGCCAGCCAGACCTCCGATCTGGATTCGAACGAAAACCCGGGAGGCATCACGCCGACCACGGTGTACGGCTCGTCGCTCAACATGTACGTTTTGCCGAGCACCGACGTATCGCCCTTGAAGTACGTCGCCCAGAGATCATGGCCGATCAACATCGTCGGCGCTGCGCCAAGCCGGTCCTCGTCGGCGGCGAATGTCCGGCCAAGCTCCGGTCGCACGCCCAGCATGCCGAACACGCTTTCCGACACGACGGCGGCGGTGACGTTGAGCTGGTCGATGCCGGTCCCGAGCGACTTCCCGCCGCCGGCAAATCCCGCTAGCGCGTCGATCGTCTTGAACGCGTGCTCGCGCAGCAGGGCGAACGTCTTGTAGTTCACATCACACACGTTCGGGCAGCCGCCCTTCGGGACCTCGCTGATCAGGACGAGCCGATCGGCGTTGGGAAAGGGCAGCGCGCGAAAGCGTACGGCGTCGAGCACGCCGAACCCGGCGATGCCGGCACCGAGCGCGAGGCCAAGCGACAACACTGCCGCGGTGACGAAGCCCGGACTCCGCCCGAGCGTACGAATTGCAACCCGGATGTCAGACATGGATGGAGCCGACGTCTACGCGAATGTCCCTCAGGCCGCCGCCGGGCCAGCCCTACAACTCGCGCCGATTCAGCGCCCCGACCGCGTAATCCACCGCCCGCGCCGTCAACGCCATGTATGTAATCGACGGATTCTGATTCGCGGTCGACGTCATGCACGCTCCATCCGTGACGAACACGTTCGGCACTTCCCACATCTGGTTGTGCGGATTGAGCACGGACGTCTTGGGATCGCGGCCCATGCGAGCCGTGCCCGTCTCATGGATCACGAGGCCTGGCGGATTGTTCTCGTGGATCGGGCGGATGTCCGTCGCCCCCATCGCCTCGAACATCTCCGTGGCCGCGACGACCATGTCGTCGAGCATCTTCTTCTCGTTGTCGCTATACGCGCAGTGCACGCGGAGCGCCGGTATGCCCCAGGCGTCGACGAGGTTGGGATCGATCTCGATGTAGTTCTCGTGGCGCGGGAGCATCTCGCCGAAGCCATAGAGCTCCATCTGCCAGGGGCCCAGATCTCCGATCAACGACTTCTTGAACCCGGCGCCAAAGCCGTCCATGTCCATTCCGCGCTGCCAGCCCGGACGCGACGCGCGCCCCTCGTACCCATAGCCGCGCAGGAAGTCCGGGTGCTTCGATTTGACATTTCTAAACCGCGGTACGTAAATCGCATCGGGCCGGTTCCCGATCTCGCGACGATCTCGCGCCCACGGCAGCGTCGCCACCGCGCCACCGCCCATGATGTGGTCCATCAGGTTGTGCCCGAGCTCTCCGCTCGAGTTGCCCAGCCCGGTCGGGAACTCGTCCGTCGCCGAGTTCAATAGAATGCGCGTCGACTCCAGCGCCGAGGCGCAGAGGAAGATCACCTTCGCGTTCACGTCGAACATCTGCCGCGTATTGCCGTCCACCACGCGCACGCCGGTGGCGCGCCTTGTCTTGGGATCGAAGATCACACTGTGCACCACGCTGAACGGCCGCAGCGTGAGCTTGCCTGTCTGTTCCGCGGCTGGCAGCGTCGCGTTGATGCTGCTGAAGTACGAGTAGGTGATGCACCCGCGCGCGCACACGCCGCACAAGTGACACTTCTCGCGGCCGTTGTGATCCTCGGTGAGCACGGCGAGGCGCGCGTTGGTGATCAATCGCTCGCCCCCGAACTTCTGCAGCAGCACGTCGCGCGCCTTCTGCTCCGCGGCGTTGAGCGGCCACGGATTCTGGAATACGCCATCGGGTAGGTGCGCCAGGTTCTCCTTGCGCCCCTGAATGCCCACGAACGTCTCGACGTGGGCCCACCATGGCTCCATGTCCTGGTACCGGAGCGGCCAATCGACGGCGATGCCCTCGCGCGCGTTCGCCTCGAAATCGAGATCGCTCCAGCGGTAGACACAGCGGCCCCACATGATCGACCGGCCGCCCACCTGGCGTCCGCGAATCCAGTAAAATGGCTTGTCGTCGGGGAACGTGTACGGATTGTCCAGATCGTTCACGAAGAACTTTCCGGAATACTCATCGCAGGCGCCGGTGTGCCGCTGAATCGGCTGATAGCGCTCGATGCGCTTGCGATCGCCCATGCCGCGGTAGCGCATCCCGTACGGCGGCACGTGCTCCACGTAGTCGATCGCCGGATCGATCGGCCGGCCGGCCTCGAGCACGATCGTCTTGAGCCCGTGCTCGGTCAGTTCCTTCGCCGCCCAACCGCCGGAGATCCCGGAGCCGACGACGATCGCGTCATAGGTATCAGGCATGGTCGTCAGGTGGCGGGAGTGAACGGCACGTCGCCATGGTAGCCGTCGAACATCACCTTCGTCTTGAGCACGTCCTGCTGCACCGCCGCCGAGGTGAAGTAGCCGTACACGGTCAGCGCCTTGAGGCGCCCAAACGCGTGGCCGGCGCCGGTCTTGTCGTCGCGCGC
>DATJIZ010000253.1:0-7986 GCA_035492735.1 Gemmatimonadaceae bacterium
CATGGTTGCCACGCTCGGGTCGCTCGAGCTCCAGGTGACGGATCGCCCCGTGAGCACGTTGCCATCAGCATCCTTCAGGGTCACCGTGAACGTGGTCGACTGATTCTGCGAGACCGTGTCGACCGACGGCTGCAGCGTCACGCTTGCGACCGCGGCGAGTGTGACCGTCACCGCCGAGGTGCCGCTCTTGGTCTCGCTCTTGGCCGTGATCGTCGCCGTTCCGGTCCCGACCCCCTTGACGAGACCGTTGGCGTCCACGGTCGCCACACTGGTGTTACTGGACGTCCAGGTCACGGGCCGGTCAGTCACGATCGTGCCGCTCGTATCTCTCACTGTCGCGAAGAGCTGCACGGTCTTGCCGAGGACGACGCTCGCCGGCGACGGCGTTACGGTGACGCTTCCGACCGGCGCCGGTGTGACCGTGATCGTAGACGTGCCGCTCTTTCCTTCGCTGGTCGCCGTGATGGTCGCCGTGCCGCCGCTCGCGCCGGTGACGATCCCGCTGGACGACACCGTGGCCACGGACGGGTCGCTCGATGTCCAGCTGATCGTTCGTCCGGTGAGAACATTGCCGCTCGCGTCTTTCGTCGTGGCGACGAGCGTAACGGTTTGCCCAATCGCGAGCGTCTTGCTCGACGGCGCCACCGTCACGCTCGCAACGGGTACCAACACCGTCACGCTCGAGCTCCCGCTCTTCCCCTCGGATGTGGCTGTGATCGTCGCCGCGCCAGGCGCAACGCCGGTGACCACGCCGCTCGCCGACACGGTGGCCACACTCGAATTGCTGGTCGACCAGGTGACGGTGCGCCCGCTGAGCACGTTGCCGCCGGCGTCCTTCTCCGTCGCAACGAGCGTGGCCGTCTGGCCCACGGCCAGCGAGGTCGCCGGTGGATCGACCGTCACGCTGGCGACCGGCACTACGGTCGCCGACACCGTGACCGTTCCACTGCCCGATATTCCTTCGCTCGTCGCGGTGATGGTCGCCGTCCCCGCGGCGTTGCCGGTGACGACTCCGCCCGGACTGACCACCGCGACCGCGTCATTGCTCGATGTCCAGGTCACGGCGCGGTCAGTGACGACCGTGCCGTTGGCGTCTTTCACGGTCGCGAAGAATTGAACGCTCGATCCTTGCGCGATGCTCGTGGACGATGGCTGCACGGTGACGCTCGCCACCGGGATGTTCCCGACCGTGACCGCCGTGCTGCCGGTCTTGCCGTCGACCGTCGCGCTGACCGTCGTCGTTCCCGCGGCGACCGCTTTCACGAGGCCGGAGTCCGAGACGGTCGCGATGGCGGTGTTCGCGCTCGCCCAGGTGACCGGACGGCCGGTGACCGCGTTGCCGTTGGCATCGTGCGGCGTGGCCGTGAGCTGACCGGTCTGCCCCACGGTGATGGTGAGCGGATTCGGCGTGACGGCGACGCTCGCCACCGTCGCCTGCGTCACCGTGATCGTTGCCGCATCGCTCTTGCCTTCGGCCGTTCCCGTAATCGTCGCCGAACCGGCGGCCACGGCGGTGACCGTGCCCGACGCGTCCACCGTCGCGACGCTGCTGTTGCTGCTCGCCCAAACGACGGCGCGATCGCTCAGGATGTTGTTGGCGGCATCATACGTGATCGCCGTGAGTTGAGTCCGCGTCCCCGCGGCGATATCCACGTGCGTTGGCCGCACCGCCACGCTCGCGACGGGCGTCTTGAGCACGGTGATCACGGCGATACCCGACTTGCCGCTCGCGCTGGCCGCGATTTGCGTGTTCCCCAGCCCCACGCCCGTCACCACGCCGATCGGCGAAACGGTGGCGATGCCCGGATCCTTCACGCTCCACACGATCGACGCGTCGCTGACGATCTTGCCGTCGGCGTCGCGGGCGACCGCGGTGAGCGGAAGCTGTGCGCCGAGGGCCAGCGCCGAAGTCGCTGGCGTGACCTCGATCGACACCACGTTGCCCGAGCTGACGGCGTCAGTCGTGGTCGATGCCGAGCAGGACCCGACAAGACAGGCCGCGGCCCACGTCGCGACTTGCCGCGCCAGGAGCGCGCGGTCGACTCTCACGCGGCGCATCAGCCGCCGCCAGGCGGCTCGACGTAGACCGGACGCGTACGATGCACGCGGCTTCCGTCGCCGAGCTGCCCCTCGAGGTTGTAGCCCCAGCAGAACGCTTCACCCGACGGCGTCGCGCCGCAGGTGTGCGAGCCGAACGCGCGCAGCGTCGCGAAGGAGTGTTCGCCGGCGACTTCGACCGGCTGCGTCTGATCGCTCGTCCCGCCGTTGCCGAGTTGGCCGTAGTTGTTCCGACCCCAGCACCACGCACTGCCCTCGGCGGTCAGCGCGCACGTGTGCACGGCGCCCGCCGCTACGGCCACGAAGCGCTCGCTGCTTTTGATCCGTACCGGCAACGAATGGTCGACTCGCGTACCGTCGCCGAGCTGGCCGCCGCTGTTCCTGCCCCAGCAGTAGACCTCGTGCTGCGGCGTGATACCGCAGGCGTGCGCGCTGCCCGCGGCGATCGAGGTGAATACGCGCTCGCCGCTGACCCACACCGGGGCGCGCCGATCGGTCGTGCCACCGTCGCCGAGCTCACCGGCGCTGTCGTCGCCCCAGCACATCGCCCGACCCGACGCCTCGATCGCGCAGGTGAAGTTCCACCCCGCGGCGATCGAGATGAATCGGCCTCGCCAGGCGACCGGCGTTGGCTGCGCGGCGTCCTCGCCGGGCGCGCCCAGCTGCCCTTGCGCGTTCGAGCCCCAGCACCACGCCGCGCCGCTGTCGTCGAGCGCGCAGGTGTGCGCCGCTCCGACCGTGATCTCCGTGAAGGTGTGGCTGCCCGCCACGCGCAGCGGAATCGTGTGCTGCGCCATGGTGCGATCGCCGAGCTGTCCGTGATCGTTGGCGCCCCAGCACCACGCCATGCCGCCGCGCGCGATTCCGCAGCTGTGCGACAAGCCAGCGGCGATCGTCGTGAACCGAACGTCGACCGAGACGACCGCTGGCGACGAAGCGCGCGACGTACCGCCGTTGCCGATCTGCCCGCGATCGTTGCCGCCCCAGCAGAATGCACGGCCGTCGGCGGTGATCATGCACGTGTGCATGCCGCCCGCTACCACCCGAACACGCGAGACGGCAGCAACGGGTGCGCTGGGCGCCGGCGCAATGGGCGCCGGCGCAATCGTCGGCGGCGCCTGTTCGACGGACGGTCGCGGGCTCGGCGTGTCGCGTGTGCCTTGCTGCGTCGCCACTTTCACCGGCGCAGTGGGCTTGGCGACGATCGAGTCGCGCGCGGTCAGGGTGTCGCGGGACGGCGCCTCGTCGGCGGCGTTGCCCTGCAACGCCGTTCTCGGGTCGTTGTTCTCGGCGGCGACGGCGAGCGTTGGACGGTGTGCCGCGACGGAGTCGGACCGCTGGCCGACGGATGGCGTTGCGGGTGCAGGCTCGACGGCCGCCGCAACGTTTCCAGCCGACGACGTCTGGACGATGTTCTCCGAGGCGGCCGACGCGTTCGATTTGTGGCGGTGCTGCGCGGCCGACGCGATGAATGCGATCGCAATCAAGCCGATCAGCCCGGCGGCGTACATCGCGAACCGTCGTCGCGTCGGCGCAACACGATGCGGCTCGGTCGCTGCGAGCTCGGCCGCAACCGCGGCCAGTGCTTCGGCCACCGGCGGCGTGACGGGACGCACGAACTGAACGGTCTCCGTGCTCACCGGAATGCGCGGCGGGATCTGTCGTTCGCGCTGCGGTGCGCCGTGCTCGATCGCGTGTACGAACGCCGCCACGTCCTGCCACCGCGCCTCCCGATCCTTTTCGATCGCGACCGCGATCGCGTCGGCAAAATGATCGGGGACGTCGGCCCGCAGATCGCGCACGTCGGGCAGCTTCTCGTACTTCTGCCTATACAAAATCGCGTACAGTGTCTCGCCTTCCCACGGCCGCTTACCAGTCAACAGCTCCCAGGCGACGAGTCCGAGACTGTACACGTCGCCGCGCGCGTCGAGGTCGTTGCCGTCGATCTGTTCCGGCGCCATGTAGGCCGGCGTACCGATCGCCACGCCGGCCATCGTGAGCTGCGTGTCGCCGTCCATCGAGCGGGCGAGTCCGAAGTCGGCCAGCATCGCGCGTCCCGACTCGTCGACGAAGATGTTCTCCGGCTTCACGTCGCGATGCACGATGCCGAGCGCATGGGCGGCGCCGAGCGCCGCGGCGATCTGGCGGATGATCTGCTCCGCGCGCTCCACGGGCAGCGGGCCGGTCGCCCGGATCATGTCGCGCAATGTGCGGCCGGGGACGTGCTCCATCACGAGCGCGACGCCGCCGCGCTTGAGGTCGACCACGCGGCGGACCGGAATGATGTTCTCGTGCGCGAGCTGCGCGACGAAGCGCGCCTCACGCTCGATGCGGCCGACCGCCTCGTCGTCTTCCATGAACTTGGCGCGGATCAACTTGATCGCGACCTCGTCGCCGGTCGCGCGCTCGCGCCCGAGATACACGATCGAGGTGCCGCCGCGTCCGAGCTCGCGCACAAGCTCGTACTCCGAGCTCAGCCCGGCCGGCGTGCGTGGCTTGCGCGGCGCCGTCACTGGTCCGATCCCGGTGAGGAGACGATCCGGTTCATCGAGTCGATCGCGCCTCCGTCAGTGCGCCCGAAAGCGGAGCACGACTTCGCCGAGCTCGATCCGGTCGCCATCGGTCAGCGTCCGCTCGCCAGAGGTATCGGTCAGGTGCTCGTCGTTCACGATCACCGGATTGGTGTGCGACAGGTTGGCCACCGCCCACTTGCCATCGGCGAACTCGAAGCGCGCGTGCTGCCGGCTCACGGTGCTCGACTGTAGCGCCACGTGGCGAGGCGACGGCGTGCCGGGATCCCGGCCGACGACCAGTTGCAGCGGCTCGCCCGGAATGCGCACGAACCGGATCTCGCGATGCTTCGACTCGCCCGACAAGACCTCGAGGCGGCCGGGTAGAAGCTGGATCGGCTCTTCGGAGGGCCTGCGGAATCGGACCGTCTCCGCGTATTTCGCGCTGCGCGTGGACGGCTCGACGCGCGTGTCTTGGAACACCACCGCTTCGACCGGTGCCTGGACCGTGGACGCCGTCGCTGCCTCCGGCTCGATCGCCGCATCCACCACCTCCGCGGCGGGAGCCGCGGCCACCGGCCGCACGAAGGGCTCGACGCCCTGGCTTCGCACCCGCACGACGAGCGGCACATACCGGCGGTGCCGAACCATCGAGCGGTTGGACAGCCAGATGGCGACCAGCACGACTGCGCCGATCACCGCCGCGACCGTCAGGATGACTACGAGCACACCTGTCATGACACGCTATCGGAACCGGGACCGTCTCGGATCATGCATGCGCGTCGTCCGCGCTCCGAGATGCGCGCGTCGACGAGCCGAATTCATAGTGATACACGCCGGCACAGGACCCGTCTACCCCGCGGGGGACGGGCTCCGCTGTCGTTGTCAGCGTTCGCGCGGATTTCCGTTGCCGCGCGGGCGCAAAAAGCGCATGAGTCGTGCCGACCTCAGGCGAATGTGATCCAGGTAACTCAGCGTCGATTTGTCCGCAGGGTCCTGGCGCAGGGCACGCACCAGCTCGGCAGCTGTACGATACCGATCGGAGGGAGCTTTGGCCATCGCGCGCTGGATGACGGCGTCCAGTGCCGGCGGCGCGGCGAACCGCGACGTGCGCACCGAGGGTGGGGGCGTCGTCATGTGATGGGCGACGATGACCGCGGCGCTCTTGCCGCCGAACGGCGGCGCGCCAGTCACCATCTCGTACAGCATGCACCCGAGCGCGTATTGGTCGGCGCGGCCGTCGATCTCCCGCTCACCCGCCGCTTGTTCGGGGCTCATATACCCGGGCGTTCCGACGATCATTCCGGTGCCCGTGAGGGCCTCCTCGCCGACGGCGCGCGTGACCGCGCGCGCGATCCCGAAATCGGAGATGATCGCGCGGTTATCGACGAGAAGGATGTTCTCGGGCTTGATGTCCCGGTGCACGATCCCCTGCCGGTGGGCGTAGTCCAACCCCTCGCCGATGTCGATGGCGATCGCAACTGCCTCGTCGATCGGAAGCGGCGAGTCGCGCTCGAGGCGATGCCGGAGGGTCTCGCTCGCTACGTACGTCATCACGTAGTAGAGCAGCCCGTCGCGGTCGCCGGCCGCGATGATGGGCACGATGTTCGGGTGCGACAGCGCGGCCAGCAGGCGGATCTCCCGGCGAAACCGCTCGGCGCTCAACCCGGCGGTGAGCCCCGGCGGGAGCGTCTTGATGACGACGGTGCGGCCGAGCCCCGTGTCGGTCGCGGTGAACACGCGCGACATCCCGCCGCCGCCAAGCTCGCGCTCGAGCCGGTAGGCATCGCCAACCGCAACCTGGAGTCGCTCACGGAGTTCCATGCAACATCTAAACTGCGAATGCGATATGCGAATCGCCAGTGAAATCTCGCCTGCGGCGCATGTGTCCGGATCGCGGTCCGGAATGCGTTTTCGAATCCTTGTCAGCCTGACGCGTGTCGGCCCTTGCCGTCGTGCCGCATGGGTCGCTGATTCGGCGGGACCTTCCATCGAGGACACGACATGCCCCGGCAGCCCACCACCGATTTCGTTACGACTACCGCAATGGCGATCGAGGGTTACGACGTCGTCCAGACCTTCGGCATCGTTCGCGGCATCGTCGTCCGCTCACGCTCGGCGCTCGGCACCATCGGTGCCAAGCTGCAGACCATATTCGGCGGCGACATTTCGCTGCTCACGGAGCTGTGCGAGCGGGCACGAGCCGACGCCTACGCCACCGCCGTGGAACATGCGCTGGCAATGGGCGCGAACGCGCTGATCGCCGTCCGCTACGACGCGACGGAGATCATGCAGGGCGTGACGGAAGTCCTGTGCTACGGGACGGCCGTTCGGGTCGCGCCGAAACTTCGGGCGCGGAGCGATTGATCCGGATCGCCAGGCGTCAATCGCTCCGCAGCGCCGTCGCCGGATCCACTCCCGCCGCCCGATGCGCCGGAAGCCAGCTCGCCACGAACGCGACGATGACCAGCGCGATGCTCGTCGCGATCAGGGTGAGCGGATCCGTCGGGCTGACGTCGTACAGCAGGCCTCGCAGCAAGCGCGTGACCGCGATCGCCGACACCAGCCCGATCGCCACGCCGATCCCGGCGAGCGTCAGGCCTTGCAGCGACACCATGCGGCTCACGTCCGCCGGCCGGGCGCCGAGCGCCATTCGGACGCCGATCTCGCGCTGGCGCAGGCTCACCGCGTACGCCATCACGCCGTACAGTCCAACGGCGCCCAGCACGAGCGCGATCCCGCTCGCCGCGCCGAGCATCAGCATGAGGAAGCGCACGCGCGCCGACGCATCGGCGAGCAACGTGGACAGCGTCCGCTCGTGGTGTGTCGGCAGAGCCGGATCGATTGCATGGACGATTCGTCGCACCGACGAGATCACCGCGCCGGGATCGCCAATCGCTCGTACGGCAACGACGACGTTGTTCGGCGCGTCGGCCGAGCTGTCGTCGCCGGTCGAGATCAGCGGGAAGAATGCCGTTTGTTCCGCCGGTATCTCCAGACCCTGCATGTGAACGTCGTCGACGACCCCGACGATCGTGTACCACGCTCCCGAGATGCCCCGCCGGACGCGCTTGCCGACCGCGGAGCCGCCTTTCCAGTATCGCTCCGCGAACGCGCGGCTCACGACGAGTTCCTTCGACGGGCGTGTCGCGTCGCCTGCGCTGAACAGGCGACCCGCCACGAGCCGGATGCCGAGCGCCGCAAAGTAGTCGGGCGTCGAGAAGCTCATCAGGTGGACACCCGGCAGTGCATTCGGATCGCGCGCGTAATCCTCGACGAACAGCGCGCTGTTGTCCTGGTCGTCGGTGAGCGGGAGCGCGGTCCCGATGCCGACCCGCTCCACTCCGGGCAGGCTTTTCACGCGTGACTCCAGTTCCGTGAAAAACGCCGCCCGCGCGGTCGCCGACTGGTACTTGGC
>DATJIZ010000254.1:0-15779 GCA_035492735.1 Gemmatimonadaceae bacterium
CGGCGCTGCTGCAGATACGCGTGCAAGCCGGGGATGCGCGGCGTGAGCTCCGTGCGCGCGACTCGGCGCAGCCGGCTCTCGAACGCGTCCTGCGCCGGGTTCGCGGATACCGTTTGGGTCAGCGGTACGGCGCCTGACGAAAGCACGTTGAGCGATGGTGTCACGTCTGCTGTCGCCAGCGCGATCGCGTTCTGCGACGTGACCTGGATCGACGTGCTTGTCGAGTTGTCGGGATTTCCGTAGAAGGCCACGAGCGCGTAATCGGCGCCGCCCGTGCCCCCGCCGAGACAAATGCCCGTGCCGCCCAGTCCCGGCAGCACGCCGCCGACGGCGGGCGTCTGCGGCTGGTTCCCGGTGCAGGCCAACGTCGTCGTGGAGCTTCCGATCGTGATCACAAAGTTGGAGACGAGCGTCGTCCCATTCACCTTCGCGCTGATCTGGACCGTGCCGGGCGCGGTCCCGAGCGTCACGGTCGTCTTGGCCAGGCCCGTCGCATCGGTCGTCGTCGTGCCGGGCGATACCGAGGCCGTGCCGCTCGTGACGACAAACGTCACGGTGACGCCCGGCAGCGGCGTGCCCGTGTTCGACAGCACCTTGACCGTGAGAGGCGCCGAAAGCGTCTGGCCCACCAACCCGACCTGGCCGTTGCCCGATACGATCTGAATACTCGAGGCAGCTGCATTGCCCTTGGGCTCCGACGTGCCGCTTCCGCACGCGGTCGCAACCATCGCGGCGAATGCGGTGAGTGGCACCATCGCCCATCGGCTGCGGCGAGCGAACATGCGATCCTCCGGAAACGCAATCATTGATCGAACGAGCGAACCACTAAGCCACCGGAGCGGCCTGTGGTTCACTCTTCGGCCGGGTGTACTCTTCCATACCCAGCCCCAATAGAATCGTGCCAGCGACGAGTCCGGCTGACAGAAAAAACGGCAGTCCCTGATGTCGATCGAACAAGAACCCGGCAAGAATCGGGAACACGACGCGCGCGACCCCGCCGAATGTCTGCTGCACGCCCATGTAGAGGCCGCGGTCGCTGTTCGGAATGACGCGCGAGAGCAGCGCGGTGACACAAGGAAACGTGAACGCCGTGCCGAGCGGCAGCAGCGCAACCGCAAGCGCCAAGGGCAGGTACGGCAGGACTGCCACCGCCGAGATTGGAAGAATACCGCCGAGGCGGGCAGCGAATGCGGCCGGATCCTCCATGCGATGGATGAACGGCAGCGCGGCCAGCCCAATCGCCAGCAGTGCCTGCCCGAACCGGGAGAGACGCGCTTCGCCGAATTTGTCGACCGCCCACCCCAGGATCACCGCTCTCGTCAAGACCGAGATTACTCCGATGTACGTGTAGAAATATCCAATCGTCGTCGACGTCACCCCGAACCGCGCAGCCAGGTAGAGCGCCAGGATCGCGTTCAGCCCCTGGAACGCGCCGATCCCGATCGCGTAGATCCAGATCAGTCGCGGCGCGGGCTCGCTGGAGTGGGTGACGACCCGCGCGACCGCTGCCATCGAGCGCCCAGGTTTATGGACACTCGAGCGGGCTTCTACCATGTCACGCGACTCCACGAGATAGCGCAGCGCGAACATGCTGTTCAGCACGCACAACGTCGCCGCTGCCAGTCCGGGTCCATGGTGGCCGAACATCAGCATCTTGGAGCCGAGCACCGGGCCGAGCGCCACACCGGCGTTCGTTGCCGCCGACAACCAGCCGAGCCCCTTGGCGCGCTGGCTCGGCGCGACTGCATCGGCGACGTACGCCTGGATCACGCTCACCGTCCCGCCACCCGAACCCTGGACGAGGCGAGACAGAAACAGCAGCCAGAGCGAGTCGGAGAACGCGAAGATCACGTACGCGATCGCCGAAGCCATCATCCCGACGACCAGGGCCGGTCGTCGCCCGTAACGGTCGGAGAAACGTCCCCACATCGGCGCCGAGAGCAGCTGCGCGATGGAGAATGACGACACCAGGATGCCCACCATCAGCCCGTTCGCGCCAAACGACTTGGCGTAGAACGGCAGCAGCGGGATGATCATCAGCGTTCCGACCATGTCGATGAACGCGGTGACCATCAGAATGACGAGCTTTCTGGCGTCAGACATCTGCAGGGCGGAGGGTGGGAGCGGGACGGCGATTGGAACGGCGAACGGCGAACAGCCAACGGCAAGCACATGACGCTCGAGTGCCGAGCGGTGAGCGTCGCTCTCGAGGTGGCTGCTTCCACCACGAGCACGGCTGAGGGCGACCCAGCGCAGCCAACGCCCCTAAACCTCTGCCCTCCACCAAGGCCGAGCAACCGCCCTCACCAATCCCATACCGGTTCTACTCGGTCACCCGGCCGAGCGCTGCCGGGGCGACGGCGCGGCCGACCACGCCGGCCAGAGCGACGATCGTGAGAGCGTATGGAATCATCTCCACGAACTGCGACGGAATCGCTTGCGATCCCTGAAGCTGGATCTGCAGCGTCTCGGCGGCCGCGAAGAACAGGCAAGCCAGGCCGGCCCGCAACGGGTCCCACCGTCCAAAGATGGTGGCCGCCAACGCGATGAATCCTCGACCCGCGGTCATGTCCGCGCTGAACTGGTGCTGGTCGAGCGCAAGGTAGGCTCCGCCCAGCCCGGCGAGCACGCCCGACAGCGCCGCGGCAGCATAGCGCACGCGGTGCACCGGCACACCCACGGAGAGCGCGGCCGTGGGATGCTCGCCGGCCGCGCGGACGCGAAGCCCGAATGGCGTCCGGTAGAGCAGCCACGCCATCACGGCGACAGCAAGAATCCCGAGCCAGATCAGGGGATTCCCAACCAGTGTCACGAAGCCGGTCCCCGATTGCTCCACGCCGAAGCCCGGGACGCGCGGCGAGTTCGCGGAACTGTGAAAGGCGAGCCGAAGGAAGAAGCGCGTGGCACCGGTGACGAACAGGTTGATCGCTACGCCGAGCACGACCTGATCGGCGCGAAATCGAATCGCCGTCACGGCATACAGCAGTGCCAGCGCGGCGCCGCCGGCGATCGCACCGGCGAGTCCGACCCACGGACTTCCGGTGTAGTAGCTCGCGACGGCGCCGCAGAACGCGCCGCCCAGCATGTAGCCCTCGAGGCCGAGTCCGATGAGGCCCGAGCGCTCGGAGATCACGCCGCCGCTCGCCGCGAACAGGTACGGGATCGCGATGCGCAGCGTTTGCGCGAGAAAGACGAGGACGATCATGCGGCCGCCGTTCGGCGCAGCACGCGCCGCACTTCGGGCACCGACGCGGCCACCGCGATGATCACCACGGCCTGCAGCACGTCGAAGATCTGCTTGGGGACCATGGCGTTCACCGCGAGGCCGCCCTGCGACATGGTGGCAAAGACCAGCGCCGCGAGCACCACCCCCAGCGGATGGTTGCGTCCGACGATCGCCACCGCGATGCCGAGAAAGCCGGCGCCGGCGCCGAAAGAATCCTCATAGTAGTGCTTGTACCCGAGCACGAAATTGAGGCCGCCGATGCCGGCCAGGGCGCCGGACAGCGCCATCGCCCGCCACCACACCGCGCCCACGTCCACGCCGCCGTACTCCGCCGCGCCCGGCTGCAACCCCGTCGCCCGGAGCTCGAAACCGCGCTTCGTCCGAAACAGAAACCACCACGTCATGAGCGCGGCGGCCACCGCGAGCAGCAGCACCAGGTTCGCCGCCGAACCGTGAAACGCGGCGGCGACGTCGGACAGCCGGGGCAGCGCGCCCGCATGGATCGGCTGCGTGTGCAACGTTCCTTCGACCTTGAGATCCGCGACGATGAAATAGTTGAGGAGCGCGAGGACGATGAAATTGAGCATGATGGTCGTGATCACCTCGTGCGCGCCTGCTTTGGCCTTGAGGACGCCCGCCACGCCGCCCACCGCGGCGCCGCCCGCCGCCGCGGCCACCAGATACACCGGCAGCGTGAGCAGCGACGGCAATCCCGTCGGCAGCGTGAGGCCGACCAACGCCGCCACGAATCCGCCCGCCGCGAGCTGGCTCTCCGCGCCAATGTTGAACAGTCCCGCGCGGAGCCCGACGGCGACCGCGAGCCCGGTGAACGTGAGCGTCGTCGTCTTGTACAACACCTGGCCAAGACCGTACGCGTTACCCCACGTGCCCTCGAACAGGAGCCGGTACACCGCGCCGGGATTCTGACCGAAGGAGAGAATCAGCGCGTCGCCAACGACCGCGGCGATGAGCAGCGCCACGACGACCGGGAGAATGGCTTCCTCGAGCCGCGCCTTCACGCGGCGTTCGCTCCCGGCTGTCCCGCCGCGCCGGTCATGTACGGTCCGAGCACCTCTTCGGTCGCGTCGGCGCGCGGCACAATCGTCACGAGCCGGCCGCCGTACATCACCGCGACACGATTGGACAGCGCGAGGATCTCACCGAGGTCGGCCGAGACGAGGAGGATTGCCTTGCCCGCCTGGCGCGCGTCGCGCAGTCGCGCGTGGATGAACTCGATCGCCCCCACGTCCACGCCGCGGGTCGGCTGCGCGGCGAGCAGCACCTGAAAATCGCGGCCCATCTCGCGCGCGATCACCACCTTCTGCTGGTTGCCGCCTGACAATGCGCGCGCCGCCAGCCCCGGATCGTCTGGACGGATGTCGAACCGCTCGATCTGCCGCCGCGCGTTCGCAAGGATCTCCTGCTGGTCGAGCCGCACGCCTCGCGTGAAGCGATGTTGCTGCCCAAGCACGAGATTTTCCGCAACCGAGTAGTCGAGCACGAGTCCGCGTGCGTGGCGGTCCTCGGGGATGTGCGACAGTCCCAGGTCGCCCCGTTCCTTGACCGGCCGGCTGGTCACGTCGGTTCTCGCGACGTGGATGGTCCCCGACCGCGCGCGGCGCAACCCGGCGAGCGCCTCGAGCAGCTCCGTTTGCCCGTTGCCTTCGACGCCCGCGATGCCGAGGATCTCACCCGGGTGAACCGAGAAGGTCACGCCGTTGACCGCCGTGAGCCCGCGGGCGTCGTCGACGACCAGGTCGCGGACCTCCAGCAACGGCGCGGCATCGGCGAGCGTCCGCGGCGGCGAAGTGCGCTCCAGCTCTTCGGCGGTGAACTGCGCCGCGAGCTGTACGTCGCGACCGACCATCGCGCGCGCGATCTCGCCCGGCGTGGTGTCGACAGTGCGCAGGCGGTCGACCGTGCGGCCCTGACGCATCACGGTGATCGTGTCCGAGATCTCCATCACCTCGCCGAGCTTGTGGGTGATGAGGACGATCGTCTCGCCGCGCTCGCGCATGCCGCGCAGCACGTGCCACAGCTCGCGGATCTCCGGCGGCGAGAGCACGGCCGTCGGTTCGTCGAGAATCAGAACGGTTGCGCCACGGTACAGCGTCTTGAGGATTTCGACTCGCTGCGCCTCGCCGACCGACAGATCCGACACCTTTCGCTCGGGGCGCACGGCCAATCCGGTCGTGCGGCTCAGTTCCGCGGTCTCGCGCGCCGCGCGTGCGACGTCGACCTGTCCGCTCCGCGTGAGCTCGCGGCCGAGCATCATGTTCTCGGCGACGGTCAGCGTGGGGACGAGCATGAAGTGCTGGTGCACCATGCCCACGCCGGCGGCGATGGCGTCGGCGGTCGACCATCCGGTGACCTCGCGTCCGTTCACCTCCATGCGACCGGAGTCGGGCGCGTACATGCCGCTCAGCACGCGCATGAGCGTCGACTTGCCGGCGCCGTTCTCGCCGACGAGCGCGTGGATCTCACCGCGCACCACCTCGATCGACGCGCCACGGTTGGCCCGGACCGGGCCGAATGACTTGTGAATGTCGGTGAGGCGAATCGCGAGCGGCGACGGCGACTGATTCGCCATGCTCATCGAGTGCTCGGCACGGCGATCTTGCCGGCGATGATGTCGGACTTGATCTGCTCGAGCTTCGCGCGAACGCTGTCGGGAATGAGCGCGCGATTGTGCTCGTCGTACACGTAGCTCACGCCGTTCTGCGCGAGCCCGTACGTGTAGATCCCGCCCTTGAACGTATGATCGCGCACGCGCTTGACCATGTCGAACACGGCAATGTCGATGCCTTTCACCATCGATGTGAGGACGTGGCCGGGCGCTTCGTCGTATTGATCGGCGTCGACGCCGATCGCGTACTTGCCGGTCTGCCGTGCCGCCTGGAACACGCCGAGCCCCGTGGCCCCGGACGCGTGATAGATGACGTTGGCACCGTCCGCGTACTGGCTCAGCGCGAGCTCTTTGCCCTTGCCGGGATTCCGAAAGGCGATTGGCGTGGCGCCCGCGTACTGCACGATGACGGTGCACTCGGGACACACGTACTTCACGCCCGCCTTGTAGCCGGCCTCGAATTTCCAGATGAGCGGTACGTCCATGCCGCCCACGAAACCAACCTTCTTGGAGCCGCCGACCATCGCGGCGAGCGCGCCGACGAGGAAGGAGCCTTCCTCTTCCTTGAACTTGAGCGCCGCCACGTTGGGCGGCGGCGGAATCGGATTGCCCGCCTTGTCGGTCGAGATGGAGTAGTCGACGACGGCGAAGTTGGTGTTCGGGTATTCCTTGGCGAGCTGCGTGACGTCGTCGGTGAAGATGAACCCGACGGCGATGACCAGGTCCATGTGCTCGGCGGCGAGCAGGCGGATGCCGGCCTCGCGGTCGGCGTCTTCGCCCGGCTCGATCAGTCGCACGTGCGCGCCCAGCTCCTTTTCGGCGAGCTGGGCGCCGCGGTAGGCGCCGTCGTTGAACGACTTGTCGCCCAGGCCGCCGATGTCGAGCACGATGCCGACATTCAAGCCGGTATCGGCGCGAGCTTGGGCGGTGGTGGCGGGGCGTGCGAAGAGGAGGGCAACGTGGACGGCGACCAGCACCGCCACGAGAACGAGCAGCTTCCGCATCGCGGAAGAATCGTTCCTCGCGGCGGTGCCGGCAAGGTTCGCTCAGTCGTTAGCGCATCTTGACACTCGGACCGATCGAACACCCGCCCGGCATCAGGCAGGACGGCACTGTCTGCCCCTGATGTTGCAGCGCGATCTGCCTCGCCATCTGGAGCGCGTAGCTCGGTGGGTCGACGAGCTGCGACGTGAGTGAAAGCGCTTCGAGCGCGTCGGCAGCGTGCGCCGCGATTCCGGGATATGTCTTGTTGAGGGCCTTGGCCGCCGCATTCGCCAGCACCGCGTGTCCGACCGGGTTCGGGTGCACGCCGTCGAGCGAGATGTAGGGGCCGTACGGATTGGCGGACGTCAGCTGCGTCACCACGCTGTACACGGGCGGCTTCAAGTCACTGCGGTCGTAGAGCGCGCCGAGCGACGCGAACGCATAGCCGCGCGCGGCTGCCTCGTGTTGCGCGTGAGCCGCCATTTGCGCCAGCATCGCGCCGAGAAGATCCATGTCGGCCGGCGTCAAGACGAAATCGGGATTCTCGAACGTGGCCGCTGGATCATCCAGGCAACTGTAGACTGGGTTGGGCAATCCGTGCGTCGAGGTGAACGCCGCGGTGAAGACCTCGATGATCGACTTGAGCGACACGTTGATGTAGTTCGCATTTCCCTGGCAGTCGGGGCTCACGTCGACGTGCAGGGCCGCGAACTCGGCGCGATCGGCCCAGATTTCGTCGCCGCGGCGAAGCGCCGGCAGATTGCGTGTGTTGAGCGGCATCCCGAAGACGAGCACTTTGGGAACCGCTTCTCCGACGGCGTTGAGCACTGCGTCGAATGCGGTGATGAACAGCGGGACCGGCACGACGTTGACGCCGAACTCGATCACTCCGGCCGTTGCGAATAGCACGTCGTTTCCGCCAAGCTCGACCGAGACGAGGGTCGGTTGCTGGCTCAATGCCGCCGACACTTGTGTCGCGCCGGGCGGAAGCACGCGGGCCACCGTGGGGTAGAGCGGGCCTGCGTTTTCCGGCGTGATTTGCAGCGCGTAGGCGGCAATCGCTCCCGCCCACGCAACGTTCTGCGTCGGCAATTGAACCCCAGCGACATTCGGCGCGCAGACCGTGCTCCCGCTGAATGGCTCACCACTGAGCCGCATGTTCGCGCCGAGCGGCGGCACCAGGGGCGACGTACATCCCGGCGCCTGGATCAGCGGCAGGGAGATGCGGTCCGACCCGCCGAATCGCATCAGGGCCGGCCAGGCCGCCGTCTGCGATCCGAAGTATGCGCCATTCGAGAACCATCCCATGCTGATGCTGGTACCGATCGAGACGAACTTCTCGCGCGTCCAGGGTGCGTTGTTCGCCGACGCCGTCGTGTGCGGCGATGCAATAGCTGGAGCGGTGGTTCGGGACCCGTCGGAGCACGCAGTGACGACGATGGCTGTGCCCAACACGACGAGTCGAAGGCGATTGCCCATAGACTCCTCCGAGTGGCATTCAGAGTATGGCGCCCGGAAGAGTGCGCAAGCCCAAACATAAGAGTATTTTCATATACACGATTGATTGCGGAGCGAAGTACTCGGATTAGCGGGAGGGACGGCGCTCCCGGCGACGTGAGCGA
Source organism: Gemmatimonadaceae bacterium (assembly GCA_035492735.1). GTDB lineage: Bacteria > Gemmatimonadota > Gemmatimonadetes > Gemmatimonadales > Gemmatimonadaceae > JAQBQB01. Next base: position 8,459 of record DATJIZ010000254.1, read on the forward strand.
CGAGACACCGAAGCGTATCTTCGGGCCGCCGCTAGCTTTCCTGCGATATGACGGATCGCATTCGCACGCGCTTTCTCGTCGTGGGGAGCGGCGTCGCCGGCTTGCACACCGCGTGGCGCGCATCGGCCGACGGCGACGTGCTGCTGCTGACCAAGCGCTCGCTCTTCGACAGCTCCACCGCCTACGCGCAGGGGGGTATCGCGGCGGCGCTCGGCGCCGGCGATTCGCCGGCGCTCCACCGGCAGGACACGCTCGCCGCCGGCGCCGCGCTTTGCGACGCCGCCGCCGTGCAGGTACTCGTGGAGGAGGGCCCGGCGCGCGTACGCGAGCTGCAAACGGCCGGCGCGCACTTCGATCTCGATCCGCGCGGACGGCTCAAGCTGGGGCGTGAGGCGGCGCACTCGAAGAACCGCATCGTCCACGCGCATGGCGATCAGACGGGCGCTGAAGTGGCGCGCACGCTCGTGGCGCGTGTCCGCGATGCGAAGCACGTGCGTGTGCTCGAGCGGGCGCGCGTGCTCGACTTCATCGTGCGCCGCGGTGTCTGCTACGGCGTGCGGGCGAGCATCCGGGGCCGAGCGACTGACATCATCGCCGACGCGACGGTGATCGCGACGGGCGGCTGCGGTCAGATCTATCGGTACACGACCAATCCCGTCGTCGCCACAGGCGACGGTTTCGCGATCGCGCACCGCGCCGACGTCACGTTGGCCGACATGGAGTTCGTGCAGTTTCACCCGACGGCGCTCGCGACGCGCGAGAACCCGCTCGCGCTCATCTCCGAGGCCGTGCGCGGCGAGGGGGCGATCCTGGTGAACTCGCGCGGCGTGCGATTCATGCCGGCGCGGCATCGCCTGGCCGAGCTTGCGCCGCGCGACGTGGTGGCGCGCGCGATCTTCCGCGAGCAGCGCCATGGACCGGTCTTCCTCGACGCGCGCAAGCTGGGCGAACGGTTCGTCGAGCGCTTCCCGGGCATATTCTCGCTCTGCCAGGCGCGCGGCATCGATCCCCGCGTCGATCTGATTCCGGTCACCCCGGCCGCCCACTATATGATGGGCGGCATCGTGACCGATCTGAGCGGGCGCTCGAGCGCCGCGCGGCTGTACGCGGTCGGCGAGGTATCGCGCACCGGTGTGCACGGTGCCAACCGGCTGGCGTCGAACTCGCTGCTCGAGGGCCTCGTGTTCGCCGAGCGTGTTGCGCGCGACATGTCGGCCATGGCCCGCCTCACGCGCCTGCCGCGGGCGACTCAATGGAAGGTGCCACCGCTGGCCGACCGCGGCGCGGCGCAAGTCGCGGCCGACAGCATCCGCGACGTGATGTGGGAACACGCCGGGATCGTTCGGACGGCGCGCGGACTCCGTACGGCGCGGGAGCGACTGGCGGAAATTGGGGAGCGACTCACCGCCGGCATGACGGAGGAGCGGAACATGCTGCAGACGGCCGAGCTCGTGGTCGAAGCCGCGCTGCGCAGGCGAGAGTCGCGCGGCGGCCATTATCGCACGGACTTCCCGCGCGCCAAGCGGACCTGGAGGGGGCGGCACATCGAGCTGTGATGCGGGCGGCGGGGCGACGGCGGGCCGTGGGCCACCGTCGGAAACTCCGGTCTTGACACCACCGTATTTCGACATAGAGTGTCTTTGTCACAACATAGGCAAACTATGTCAGCAGGCCGCGCCGCGATCGAACGCGAGCCCATTCCGCCGGGCACGCTCGACATGCTCATCCTCAAGACGCTCGCACGCGCCGGGGCGAGCCAGCTCCACGGGTTCGAGATCGCCGACGACATCCAGCAACGCTCCCGGTCGGTGCTGCAGGTGGAAGAAGGATCCCTCTACCCGGCGCTGCAGCGCATGATGGTCAAAGGATGGATCGTCGGCGACTGGGGCCACACGCCGGAGCGTCGGCGCGCGCGCTACTACCGCCTCACTGCCGCGGGCCGGAAGCAGCTCGAGCGCGAGCTCCAGTCCTACAGCCGCGTCACGAGCGCGGTGGCCCTCATCATCCAGTCGACGTGACAATCCGCGAGCTGTGGTTTCGGCTGATATACCCGCTGCGGCAGAGGCGCATCGCGCGCGAGCTGCGCGAGGAGATGGACCTACACGTCGCACTTCGCGCCCGGCGGCTGCTCGAGCGGGGCGATCTCGACGACGCCCGCACAGCCGCGCGCGCGGCGAGCAAGCAGTTCGGCAATGCGACGCGCATCGAGGGCGCCGCGCGCGACGCCTGGGGTTGGCATTGGCTCGACGGCCTTGGTCAGGACTTGCGATACGTCGCGCGCCAGCTTGTGCACTCGCCGGTCTTTGCGCTCGTCACGATGACCACGATCGCAATCGGCATCGCCTTGAACGCGACGGCGTTCACGTTCTATGACGCGATCGTGCTCAAGCCCTTGCCGGTCCGCGACCCTCACGGCGTGGTCAGGATCGTCCAGGATGCGCGCACCGTCGCGGCGGACGAGCTGCCATACGCCGCGTACGACGTCCTGCGCCGCGAGTCACGGACCATCACGTCGGTGGTCGTCACGACGAGCCCGCAGGCCGTTGCCGCCGCCATGCCCGGTCGCTCGCGCGAAGAATCGACGATCATCAGTGCCCGATTCGTTTCGCCCGATTTCGCCACGGCGCTGGGCGTCGGAACTTCCGTCGGACGATGGTTCGCCGGCGGCGAAGACGCGGTCGCGGTGCTCGATTACCGATTCTGGTCACGAGCGCTCAACGCCGACCCCAGCGTGATCGGCCAGCGGCTCACGATTCACGATCGAACGTTCACCATCGTGGGCATCGGCGACCAACGATTCGCCGGGACGGGCCTGCCCGCCGCGGCACCGGACATCTGGCTCCCGATCGCGGCACTCGCCTCCGTGACCGGGAGAGACTGGCGCTTCGACGGACGAGCGCACTGGCAGCTGCTCGGCCGGCTCGCGCCAGGTGCGTCTCTGTCACAGCTCCGCGCCGAGCTCGAAACGCTGCGCGCCGGCATCCGCGACAGCGTCGGCAAGCCGATGCCGGTGCTCGCAAAGCCAGCAACGTTCTTTCAGGCCGACGGCGGCGAGTTCGAGGTATTTCAACAGGTGAGCGCCGCGTTCATGCTGGCCCTGGCGCTCATCCTCAGCATCGCGGTCGTCAACCTCATCAACCTCTTCGCAGCCCGCAATGCGGGGCGCGAACGGGAGATCGCGGTACGACTCGCGCTGGGCGCAAGCCGTGGCCGCATCGCGCGCCAGCTCGCGAGCGAAAGCCTGCTACTCGCGGGATGCGGCGGCGCGCTCGGTCTGCTGGTGTCGCGCGACCTGAGTGCGTGGCTCCGGAACTGGACGCTCGCGACGATGTCGTCGATCAGCGGCGGGCTGGTGAACGTCTTCCTCGATCTCACGATCGATTGGCGCGTCGCCGCTTATACCGCGGTTCTTTCCATCGTGATCGGGCTGGCCGTGGGTGTGTGGCCGGCCATGCGCTCGGCGCGTGGCGACGCGAACACGGTGTTGCGAGCGGGGGGTACATCGACAGCGACCGCGGCCGCGTGGGGCGGACGAAACCTGCTGCTCGGAGTGCAAATCGCGGCGTGTACGATCCTGCTCGCCGCATCCGGCCTACTGCTCGCCGGCATGCGACGAGCGCCGCTGATCGATCCTCGATTCGACGCCGAGCACCAGCTGGTCGTCTTCATGAACGACGTGTCGCAACCGGCGGAACGGCGCGCATCGATCCGCGCCGAACTACAGCGCCGACTCGCCGCGCTTCCGATGGTGGGCGTGGTCGCGTGGACGAAGCGGATTCCCCTGGATGGGAGCGAGACCCGTACGTTCACCTCTTCGCCCGGTCGTATCAACGTTTCCGTGAATCACATCGGGGCGTCGTACTTCGACGCCATGGGCGTGCGGCTCGCGCGGGGACGCATGTTCACGGTCGATGAGGTCCGGTCGAACGCGCCCGTGATGCTCGTGAGCGAGGCGCTGGTCCGGGTGCGGTGGCCGGGACAGGATCCGATCGGGAAAACGGTGTTGCCAAAGGGCGTCGCATCCGGTCCGGACTCGACGGCGACGTACACGGTGATCGGCGTCGTGCCCGACGTACGGTCGGACTATCTCTCACGAGAGAACGGGCCGACGCTGTATTTTCCGTACGACTTTGACGGCGACTTTGGCGCGTTCCTGCTGCGGACACGCGGCGCGCCAGCTTCGGCGATCAACGCCGTGCGGCTCGCCATCAACGGCATCTCACCGACCGCGTCGGCCGAAACGCACGTGATGACGATGGTGGACGGCCCAATGGCGCTGCAGCGATTGATGGCACAGGCCCCGGCGACGGTAGCGCTCGTGCTTGCTGTGGCAGGGCTGGCGCTTGCGGCGATCGGCATCTACGGCGTCATCTCGAGCATCGTTACGCGACGGACGCGCGAGATCGGCGTTCGAATCGCGCTCGGCGCCCGACCGTCGCAGGTCGCGTTGTACGTGGTGAAAAGGACCCTCCGACCGGTGGCGATCGGCGCCACGTTCGGCATAGCCGGCGCGATCGGCGTATCCGCGCTGCTGCGATCAATGATCGCGATGCCCGACGCGCCGGATCTCACGTTCGGCGCGGGCGCGTTCAGTCCGCTCGTCTTGTTCGGCGTGATCGGGGCACTGGCGGTCGTCGTGGTACTCGCCTGCTTCATGCCGGCGCGCCGAGCCAGTATGGTCGAACCGGTCGTATCGCTCCGAATCGAGTAAGCACCTCTGCCGTTTGTGCGCTGAACGTCACGCCGGCGAGACCTCGCCGATACGGGCGTGTATGTTTGTGTCATGGCAACAGCGTCGACTGAGGATCTCGTCGCCGATCTCCAGGGCGAGATCAAGCAGCTCGCAAAGACGAAGAACGCCGTCATCCTGGCCCACAACTACGAGCGCGCCGAGGTCCAGGATCTCGCCGATTTCGTCGGCGACTCGCTCGGGTTGTCGCGCGAGGCCGCCAAGACCAGCGCCGACGTGATCGTCTTCTGCGGCGTGCATTTCATGGCCGAGACGGCCGCGATCCTCTCGCCGCAGAAGACCGTGCTGCTGCCCGATCTCGCCGCCGGCTGCTCACTCGCATCGACGATCGATGCCGAAGCACTGCGGGCCTGGAAGGCCGAGCATCCGGGCGCTGTCGTCGTCTCGTACGTCAACACGAGCGCCGAGGTGAAGGCCGAGAGCGATTATTGCTGCACGTCGGGCAACGCGGTCGAGGTCGTGAACTCGGTTCCGGCCGACCAGGAGATTCTCTTCCTGCCCGACATGTTCCTGGGCGCGCACGTGCGGCGCATCACGGGCCGCAAGAACATGCACGTCTGGATGGGCGAGTGTCACGTGCACGCGGGCATCGATCCGGAGAACATTCGCCTCCAGCGGACCTTGCACCCCGAGGCGGAGTTTCTGATCCACCCCGAGTGCGGCTGCTCGACGAGCGTGCTCGAGGCGATGTCAGCGGGCGACGTGGATCCGGAGGGCGTGCAGATCCTGTCGACCGAAGGGATGATCAAGCGGCCGGCGCTGTCCGGCGCCGACGAATTCATCGTCGCGACCGAGGTCGGCATCTTGCATCGCTTGCGGCGTGAAAACCCCAGCAAGCGGTTCTACGCCGCCAACGAGCGCGCGTCGTGCGCGTACATGAAAGTCACGACGCTTCCCAAGGTGCGCGACGCGCTCCTGCACGAGCAACACCGCATCACGGTTCCACGCGAGATTGCCGGCCGGGCTCGCCGGGCGATCGAGCGGATGGTCGCGATCGGCGGCGGCGCCAGGCAACCCTTGTCTCCGACGTCGGATGGAATAGATCCAGGGGAATAACCAACGAAGCGAGGTTGGCGCGATGGAAATGAACGAGCAACCCAGAACTCCTTCCCGCGACCGTCGGTCGGCGCCGCGCACGATCACACCGCTGTCGGTTCCGGCCGTCGATGGAGCCGGCATTCTGCGCTTCCCGCTGCGTCAGGAAGTCCTGGCCGAGACGGTGCGTTCCGCGCTGCAGGAAGACGGCGCGTTCAACGACGTCACGACCATCGCGACCGTGGTCTCGGATCGTCGCTCGCGCGCGACGCTGGTCGCACGCGAATCGGGGGTCGTGTGCGGCGTGCCGCTCGCGCTCGAAGGGTTTCGGCTGCTCGATCCCAAGGTCTCGATTCGCGTCGATCATGAGGACGGCACCCACGTGCGGGCCGGCGAGCCGGTGCTGTTCGTGACCGGCCACGCGCGCGGCTTGCTCTCGGCGGAGCGTGTGGCGTTGAACTACATGCAGCGGCTGTCGGGCATCGCGACGCTCACCGCCCGCTACGTCGACGCGGTGCGCGGTACCAAGGCCAAGATTCTCGACACGCGCAAGACGACGCCCGGCTGGCGCATGCTCGAGAAGTACGCGGTGCGCGCGGGCGGCGGCACGAACCATCGCATGGATCTGTCGACGGGCGTGCTGATCAAGGACAACCATCTCGCCGCGCTCGACGGCGACGTTGCGAAGGCCGTCTCGCGCTCGCGCGCGCTCGCGCCAAAGGGCGTGCCGATCGAAGTGGAGTGCGACAGCATCGAGCAGGTCGACCGCGCGGCCGCTGCCGGCGCGGACGTGATCCTGCTCGACAACATGTCGCTGGAAGACATGGCCGAGTGTGTGCGGCTGGTGAACGGGCGAGCGATTCTCGAGGCGTCGGGCGGGGTGACGCTCGGGTCGGTGCGGCGGATCGCGGAGACCGGAGTCGATTGGATCTCGGTGGGAGCGCTGACGCACTCGGCGCCGTCGATGGATTTGGCGTTGGATTTCGAGTGAACGGGCGGCTGGTCGGGCGGCGGGCGGCTACTCGGGCGGCGGGTAGCGGGCGGCGGGCGGCGAAGGCGACGTGCTATGCGCGTGCCGTTCGCAGTTGAGGTCACCCGCTGATCCTTCGCAACTCCGCCCGGAACTGCTCCACGCCGACGCCGCACTCCTCGAAGACCTGCGCCACGTCGGGCGCCGTCTGCAGTACTCCGAGCAGTAGATGGCCCGTTCCCGCCACCGGGCCGGCTCCGCTGTGCAATTCGTTGTCGATCGCGGTGTACGACTCCGCCAGCGGCCCCTCGAGCGAGAGCACCGTCTCGGGAGTTAGGGCAACGTGCACCGTCGGGGCGAGCCGGTGGAGCGCCGTGAGGAGCGCCGCGCGGTCGGCGCCAAGTCGGTCGAGCACGGCGTTCGCGGCGCCTTCGCCGTGCTCCAGCACTGCGATCGCAACGTGCGCGCCGGAGACTCGCACCTCGCCGCGTTCGGCGGCCAGGTCGTACGCGCGAGCGATGACACGGCGCGCGCGCTCGGCAAGCGGAATGCCGGCGCGCGATGCG
>DATJIZ010000255.1:0-10217 GCA_035492735.1 Gemmatimonadaceae bacterium
CGCCTCGATGATCAGGTAGTTGAGCGGGAACCACACCGGCCCGCGCCAATTGGAGTTGCCACCAAAGAGTCCACTCCGCGACTCCGCCGGCTCGTAGCGGACTTCGCCGACCTCGGCGCCGTCGATACGCAGCGTATACGGATGATCGGCGTGCCAGCGTGACACTGATCGCAGCCCGTACGGCGAAAGGAATTCCGTTTCGTCGAGCATACGTCGCAGGATCGCGCGCAGGCGCGGCTCGCTCACGATTGCGAACAGTCGCCGATCTGCCATGCCGGTTCGGGTGATGGACGCGGCGTCGCCGACCATCTCGCTTCGGTACCGTAAGAACCACTCGAGTCGCCCGCGGAATCCGGGGAGGCGCTGCAGCAGCTCGGCGTCCAGCGTTTCGATCGCAAGGAGCGGAATCAGCCCGACCATCGAACGCACCCGAACGAACTCGCTCCGGCCGTCCGGCAGGCGCAACAGGTCGTAGTAGAACTCATCCTGTTCGTCCCACAGGTCCTCGGGTTCGCCGCCGGGGCCCGTGCGCGAGTTCGCGGCGTGGGCGATGTAAAAGAAGTGCTCGAGGAACTTCGTCGCGACGTCCTCGTAGGCATCGTCCTGCCGCGCCAGCTCGAGCGCGATCGCCAGCATGTTCAGGCAGAACATCCCCATCCAGCTCGTGCCGTCGCTCTGGTCGAGCCGTGCACCCCACGGCAGGCCGTCGCTCCGGTTGAACACGCCGATGTTATCGAGGCCGAGGAATCCGCCCTGAAAGACGTTGCGGCCGTCGACGTCCTTTCGGTTGACCCACCAGGTGAAGTTGATGAGCAATTTGTGAAAGATCCGCTCCAGGAACCGGGTGTCGCCCGTTCCCGTCACGCGTCGCTCGATCTGATACACGCGCATCGCCGCCCACGCGTGCACCGGCGGGTTGACGTCGCCGAACTGCCACTCGTACGCCGGCAGTTGGCCGTTCGGGTGCATGTACCACTCTCGCACGAGCAGCACGAGCTGCTCCTTGGCGAACGCGGGATCGACCATCGCCATCGCAAGCGCATGAAAGGCGAGGTCCCAGCCGGCGTACCAGGGATACTCCCATGTGTCTGGCATGGAGATCACGTCGTGGTTGTTGAGGTGCACCCACTCGTGATTCCGGCCGGACCATCGCTGTTGCGGCGGCGGAGGGTACGCGGGATCGCCCGTGAGCCATCGCGCCACGTCGTAGTGGTAAAACTGCTTGGACCAAAGCAGCCCGGCGATCGCCTGCCGCTGGATGCGGCGCTCGTCGGCCGACACCTCCGGCGCGACGAGCGCGGCGTAGAACTCGTCCGCTTCTGCGATGCGAAGCGCGAACAGCTCCTCGAAGGCGGCGCCGAGCGGATCCTGCTCCGCGACGCCGGTCGCGAGTCTGAGACGCACGACACGCTGTTCACCGGGCGCGAGCGCCCACCTGTAACGCGCCGCGGCCTTGGTCCCGCGCTGCTCCGGGTTCACCGCGTCGGCGCGCCCGTTCACGATGTAGTCGTGAAAGGCGTCCTTCACGTACGGAACGGCATTCGGCGCGCCGTACAGCCGCTCGGCGTTGCTGTCGTTCTCAGTGAACAGGAGCTCGGGTTCACCCTCACACGTGAGGTGATACCGGCCGAACGTCTCGTGCTCGGCCAGCAGGCGCACCATGCGGTTGTCTTCCGGCGAGCGACTCACGGACGGCCGGTAGCCGCTCCAGCCCCAGGCCCAGGTGTTCCGGTACCAGAGCGTGGGAAGCAGGTCGATGCGAGCTGTCTCGGGACCTCGGTTCGTGACCGTGATGCGGATGAGGATGTCGGTCGGCGACGCCTTGGCGTACTCCACTCCCACGTCGAAGTAACGGTCTTCGTCGAAGATGCCGGTGTCGAGCAGCTCGTATTCGGGGTCGCCGAGACCGCGCCGGCGATTCTCCTCGCGCAGCTCGTCATACGGGAATGCCCGATGAGGATACTTGTACAGCGCCCGCATGTAGGCGTGCGACGGAAGGTTGTCGAGGTGGAACCAGTACTCCTTGGCGTCCTCGCCGTGGTTCCCCTCGCGCCCGGTGAGCCCGAAGAGCCGCTCCTTGAGGAAGGCGTCGGCTCCGTTCCACAGCGCGAGGCCGAAGCAGAGGTGCTGCTCCGCGTCGCAAATGCCGAGCAGCCCGTCCTCGTTCCAGCGATACGCGCGGCTGCGCGCGTCCTCGTGGGTGACGCTGCCCCACACGTCACCATTCGCGCTGTAGTCCTCGCGCACCGTTCCCCACGCGCGTTCGGCGAGATACGGCCCCCACAGCCGCCAGGGCGCGGTGCCGGCGTTTGCCGCCGCGAGGCGATCGTGCTCCGCGCTCATGGATGGCAATCTGCGGAGCCGCGGCTCGGCGGGAAAGCTCGATGTGGGCGCAGCAGTGCCATCGCAGCGCGAATGGTGTAAGCTCCAGAGGGACGAGTTCACTCGCCAACGTCGGCCGCGCGTGCAATATTAGCCCTGGCACGCCCGTCCGCTCGCGCGGCGGGATGCTCATGGCGGTCACCGCGTTGACCCCGACAAGTGAGAGGTGCGATGCAATCCAGAAGCTACGACGCGATCGTGGTGGGATCCGGCATCTCCGGCGGCTGGGCCGCCAAGGAGCTCACCGAAAAGGGACTGCGCGTTCTGATGCTCGAGCGTGGTCAGAATGTCGAGCACATCAAGGACTATGTGAACGCCACGAAAGGTCCGTGGCAGTACGCGCATCGCGGTGGTCGAACCCGGGCGATGGAGGAGCTCTATCCTGTCCTCAAGCGCGACTATCCGCTCAACGAGAAGAACCTCTCGTGGTGGGCGTCGGACAAGGACAGCCCATACACCGAGATCAAGCGCTTCGACTGGTTCCGCGGGTACCACGTCGGCGGCCGATCGCTGTTGTGGGGCCGCCAGAGCTACCGCTGGAGCGACTTCGACTTCGAGGGGAATGCGAAGGACGGCATCGCGATCGATTGGCCCATCCGCTACGCCGATCTCGCCCCCTGGTACGATCATGTCGAGCGCCACGCCGGAATCGCCGGCTCGCACGAGGGCATGCCGCAGCTGCCCGACGGCCAGTTCCAGCCGGCCATGCCGCTCAACTGCGGCGAAGAGCTCGTCGCCGGCAAGTTGCGCAAGCTCTTCAACGGCCGTCGCCGCATCATCCCCGGCCGCACCGCCAACGCCACCAAGCAGCTCCCCAATCGCTTTCCGTGCCAGTATCGCGATGCGTGCTGGCTCGGCTGTCCCTATGGCGGATACTTCAGCACGCAGTCGTCGACGCTGCCGCCGGCGCGTGCCACCAAGCGCCTCACGCTCAAGCCGTGGGCGATCGTCACCGAGGTCCTGTACGACAAGGACAAGAAGCGCGCGACGGGAGTGCGCGTGCTCGACGCCGTCACGGAACAGGTCACCGACTACAACGCGAAGATCATCTTCGTCTGTGCGTCCACGCTCAACACCGCGTGGCTGCTCATGCGCTCGGCGACGGACGTGTGGCCGGGTGGGCTCGGCAGCAGCTCGGGTGAGCTGGGCCACAACCTGATGGACCACCACTTCCGACTTGGCGCCGAAGGCCGGATCGAGGGGCTCGAGGACAAGTACTACTTCGGCCGGCGGCCCACGGGTTTCTACATCCCACGCTATCGCAACTTGTTCGGCGAGAAGCGCGACTACCTGCGCGGGTTCGGCTACCAGGGCGGCGCCGGCCGCGAAGGGTGGTCGCGCGCCGTGAAGGAACTGGGCGTCGGCGCGGCGTTCAAGGAGCGCGCGGCGCAGCCGGGCGAATGGACGATCGGCGGCACCGCGTTCGGCGAGATGCTCCCGAACCACGCCAACAAGGTCACGATCGACCAGACGAAGAAGGACAAGTGGGGGCTGCCCGTGCTGGCGATCGACTGCGCGACTGGCGAGAACGAAGCCAAGATGCGCAAGGACATGATGAACGACATGGCCGAGATGCTCGAGCAGTGCGGCGTGAAGGACGTGAACACCTACGACAACGGCTACTTCCCCGGCATGGGCATTCACGAGATGGGCACCGCGCGCATGGGTCGCGATCCCAAAACGTCGGTGCTGAACTCGCACAATCAGGTCTGGGACGCGCCGAACGTGTTCGTCACCGACGGATCGTGCATGGTCTCTACGGCCTGCCAGAATCCGTCGCTCACGTACATGGCGCTCACTGCTCGCGCGGCCGACTTCGCCGTCAACGAGCTCAAACGCCGTAATCTCTAGCGGAGGCTCGCGCGATGAGCACTGACAACTCGATCGACCGCCGCGAAGCGATCCGCCGCGCGTCGGCGCTGCTCGGTGGCTTTGCGTTCATCGGAAGCCGGCCGCTTGCCTACCTCGAAGCGCACGACGTGCACGCGCGCGCCGCGCTGCTCACCGAGACAGCGGAGGCCGTCGGCCCGTTCACGGCCGCCGACGTCGCGTTCCTCAACGAAGTGGCCGAGACGATCCTGCCCGCGACCAACACCCCCGGAGCCAAGGCGGCGAAGGTCGGCCCGTTCATGGCGGTGATGGTGAACGATACGTACGCGCCCGCCGATCAACAGATTTTTCGCGCCGGCATGACGAAGATCGACGACGAAAGTCGAAAGTCGAACGGCACGACCTTCATGAAGGCGACGCCGAAGCAGCGACTCGCGCTGCTCGAGCGGCTGGACCGCGAGCAGAAGGCGTACATGGACGCCCGCGACGCCGCGCAGCGCAAGAAGAGCGGCAAGGCGGCCGACGCGTTCGTGCCCGATCAGCGCAAGGAGAACGCGCCGGCGCCCGACGCCAACGCGGCACCGGCAATCACGGCCGATTCGCCGAACCACTATTTCCGCATGATGAAGGAGCTGACGCTGCTCGGCTACTTCACGTCGGAGATCGGCTGCACGCAGGCCCAGCGGTACACCGAATCGCCGGGACGATTCGACCCGTGTCTTCCCTACAAGAAAGGCGAGCGCGCCTGGGCGCCCCACGCCTAGCAGGCTACTTCGCCGGGGTCAGGCGAAGATTGTCTAATTGGTAATTGGTCTAATTGGGGTCAGACACCGTTTTTCGAAATTGGTGTCTGACCCCAATTAGACCAATTAGAGGTTTGTGGGGGCTACTTCGCCGGCGTCAGGCGAATGTTGCGGTACTCGATCGGCAGGTGGTCGCCCTGCAGCAGGATCGGACCGGCGGCGCCTTCCTCGCTGTCGAGCGCGCCGCCGGTGATGCCTGGAATGATCTCGTCGACGATGATCGTCCGGCCGTTCAGCTCCACGGTCACTCGGCGGCCGACGAGCGTGATGTCGTACGCCTGCCACTTGCCAGGGCCCGTCGCGGCGTTCTCGCTCGGCGTCAGGAAACCGTACACGCCGCCGATGTCCACCGGCAGCGGGAAGTCGCGCTTTGGCGTGTCCTCGATCTGTACCTCGTGCCTGCCTCGTAGATAGACGCCGCTGTTTCCGCCTTTGGGGTACCGGAACTCGACGTGGAGCTTGAAGTCGCCGAACGTTCGCGTGCTGACGAGGTTGGCGCCGCTCGCCGTACTCGTGAGCACGCCGTCGACCACCGTCCAGTGGCTCGTGCCGCCCTCCGTCTTCCAACCCGTGAGATCCTTGCCGTTGAACAGCGCAATCGGAGCGCCCCACGTCGGCGCGGCATGCAGCAGTGCCGGTGCGCGCGTGCCGGTGAACGTGTCGCGTTCGCCCGAAGGCAGCGTGATCGTACCGGCAAGACGGTCGCCGTCGAGGCGCCCCTCGAAGCGGAGATCCGCCGTGTCACGATCCCATTGCGGCGGAATGGCAAACGTGAACGTCCCACCCGAGTCGTTCACCCGGCTGATCGGCCGCGCACTCCCGACCCGCCCCACGAACCGGCCCACCAGCGTCCGGTTGCCCGAGACCGTGACCTCGAGCCACGACGGATAGACGGCGTCCGTGCCCTGCACGCGCAGATCCCACCGGCCAACGACCGGTGGCACGGTCTCGGACTGCGCACCAGCGGAGGCCGGAAGCGCGGCAGTGCCAAGGGCCGCCGCGAGTGTCACGATGCGGCGTGCCGATACCGCCGCGATGAAACCTGATTGCATTTGAATCCTCGACAAGAAAAAAGGTGCTCCGGCGCGATTGGCGGCGTGCACAGCCACGCCGAGATCATCGAAAGAGGTCGAGCGATTTCTGAAAGACTTGCCACACGCCCCACGCCAGCGGAACCCCGACCAGCCCCCACGCCGCCGCCACCCGTACCGCGAGCCCGATCGACGCGCCGCGACGGTGCGAACGGTTCCCCGACGAGTGCGTCGCGCTCATGCCAAGGCCGCGGTCGAGGCGGCGGGTTGTTCGGTCGTGAGATGTCGATCGTCCACCGGCTTCACGAGCAGATTGCAGATGAAGCCGACGACGAGCAGCGCGGCCATGATGTGCATCGTCGTGGTGTACGCGTCGGCCTTGGCGACGCCGTGCACGATCTGGTATTCACGAATGTAGTTCACGAGCACCGGGCCAAGGACTCCGGCCGTCGACCACGCCGTGAGCAGGCGTCCGTGGATCGCGCCGACCTGGACGGTGCCGAACAAGTCGCGGAGGTACGCCGGAATCGTCGCGAACCCTCCGCCGTACATGCTGATGATCACGACGTAACCGGCCACGAACAGCACCACGTTCCCCGCCCGGCCGGTGGAGGGCACGACGGCGTAGAGCGCGGCGCCCAAAAGAAAGAACGTCGCGTACACCCCCTTGCGGCCGATGTAGTCGGAGAACGACGACCACACGAACCGGCCGCCCATGTTCGCGAGGCTGAGCAGCCCCACGAAGCCCGCGGCGGCGTTCGCCGAAATCGATCCGGAAAACATCTCCTGGATCATCGGCGACGCCTGACCGAGCACTCCAATGCCCGCGGTCACGTTGAGGCAGAGCACGGCCCACAACAGCCAAAACTGCGGCGTCGTGATCGCGCGGTCCGCGGTGACGTTCCCCGTCGTGACCAGCGGGCGTGATTTCTCGCTCCGCTGCCAGCCGGGTGGCTGCCAGTCCCGCCGCGGCACGCGGACGGTGAACACGCCGAACATCATGAACAGGAAGTACAACAGCCCCATCGCCGCGAACGTCGGCGCCACGCCGGTCGAGGTCGGCGACCGAAAATGCGACATGAGCATCGTCGAAAGAGGCGATGCGATCATCGCTCCGCCGCCAAAGCCCATGATCGCCAGCCCGGTCGCCATGCCGGGGCGGTCGGGGAACCACTTGATCAGCGTCGACACCGGCGAGATGTACCCGATGCCGAGGCCGATGCCGCCGAGCACTCCGTATCCGAGCAGTACCAGCCAGAACTGGTGCGTCGCGACGCCGAGCGCGCCCACCTCGAAGCCGCCGCCGAAGCACAACGCGGACACGAACATCGCCTCGCGCGGACCGGCGTGCTCGAGCCATCGTCCGAAGAGCGCCGCCGATACGCCGAGAAAAACGATCGCCACGCTGAACAGCCAGCCAATCGTACTCAGCTTCCAATCACCGGGCGCGGAGTCCTTGATGCCGATCGCGTGCGACAGCGGCAGGTTGAACACGCTGAACGCGTACACCTGACCAATCGACAGATGGATCGCCAGCGCGGCGGGCGGCACGAGCCAGCGCGAGTAGTGCTCGCCGGCGATCGAGTGCTCGCGATCGAGAATCGACAGAAGGGCCATGGCCCGGAGATTCTGCCGCCAAAGCGGGCTCGCGTCCAGCGGCCTTCCGACAGTTGGCGCGCATCGATACCATAGCGCGATGCCGATCCCGCGTCGCGATGCCCTGCTCCGTGCGCCCACCCCACCCATGCCCTGGACGCCTTCGCTCCTCCTCGGTGCGGGCACGTTCGTGATCGGCGCGATCGCGCCGCTGTACGACTCGTACGTTCCACCGCTCCTCGAGCGGCACCTCAGCAGCAGCGCCTGGGTCGGCGCCGCGATGGGCATCGACAACGTGCTCGCACTGCTGCTCGTGCCCTTCATCGGCGCGCTCTCCGACGCGACGCACACGCGCCTCGGTCGTCGCGTGCCGTTCGTGCTCGCGGCCCTTCCGCTCACCGCCCTCGCGCTTGCGGCGATTCCCTTTGCCGAACGCTTCGGGCTCCTCGCGCTACTCGCCGCGATGATCGCCGTCGACGTCGCGCTCGCCGTCTGGCGCGCGCCGTTCTCGGCGTTGCTGGCCGAGCTCGTGCCTTCGGTGCATCGGTCGAGAACGGAGGGCATACTCGGCGTTGCAATGTGCCTCGGAGCGATGCTCGTGCTCGGCACCGCGCGCGGCCTGAGCGCGCGCGGCGGCGCACTGCCGTTCGTCCTCGCGGCCAGTCTCGTCGGGATCGTCTGGCTCGTGCACGTTGCCTGGCTGCGCGAGCCGCCGCACCACGCGGAGGAGGACACGCCGGGAGACGCGGCGCGCGCCGTGGTTGCCCCGTTCCGCTCGCTGCGCGACGCATTCACTGCTGGCGGCGGCAAGGCGCCGCGCTTCTTCCTCGCGTGTCTGCTCTTCCAGATGGCGTTTCAATCCTTCTCGAGCTGGTTCACGCTCCACGGCTCGGAGCGATTTCACACCACGGTCGCCGATGTCTCACTCGGCTTCATCGCCGTCGCGATCTCGACGCTGATCGGGTCGATCCCCGCCGGGTGGCTCGGGGCCCGCTATGGCCGCCGTCGCATGTCGCTGGTCGGCATCGCCGGCATGGCGATCGCCTGCGTGCTGCTGCACCTCGTGCCGACGTTGATGACGGCCGTCGCCGTGCTCTTTCTCTTTGGCCTGGCCTGGTCGTTTCCGGTGGCGAACCTGACGCCGATGGCCCTCGAGCTCGGGACGGCGGCGCGCGCCGGCTCGCTCGCCGGCGCGTTCCTGCTGGTCCAGAGCGCGGCCGGCGTGATCGGCCCATCGCTCGTCGGCGCGTGGTTCGACGTGACGGGCTCCAAGCGTGGACTGTTCGTGGCGCTGGCCCTGTTCCTGGCCGGCGCGTTCGCGCTGCTCGCCACGCTCGCGCCGGGATTCGGCGAAGCGCCCGCTGGCGTTCTGTCGCGAACGGCTGAGCCGTTGCCGCCTCAACTCGTGGTCGACGCCAGCGACTCGTTCGCCTGACCCGACCACAATTCGCCGACCTTCACTGCCGCGGCGGGCGGGCCTCCCACACATAGCCGCGACCCGTCCACAGCAGGAACGCGCTGGCCGAGTCGCCGCGCGCCACCCACAGTGCGTCGCCAATCCGCGGAGTGGACGGTTCGTCGCGAATCACCGTGTCGAACGCCACGTCCTTGCGCAGGACCTCCCACTCGTCGATCCACGCGAGATCATCGGGCCCGCGGGCAACCGCGGTGCCGGCGCCTGCGACGAACACGCGGTGGGTCCGGTAGTGGACGAACGCGACACCGATCTTTCCGGTGGACCGTTGCTCCACGAGCACCGCCGCATCGGGCGATCCATCGCCATCGAAGTCGCCGTCGATGTACGGCGGGTACTGCACGCGAACGGCGATCGCGTACAGGCTGTCGAGTCCCGCCGCCCGCGCCGTGGACCAGATCGAATCGGGCACGCCGGCGTCGTCGTTCGACGCCACGTCGTGCACGCACTCGATGATCATGTCGTATCGATCGTCGTCCGACGACGACGGAGCCGTCGTCGTGTCGGAGTCGTCGCCGCCGTCCCATCGGCCAAGCACCAGGCAGAGCGTCTCGCGATGTCTCATTCCGATGTCCGATCCGTCAGGCCCGTCGGCTTGATAGCGCAAGTCCATCCCCCAGTGCCGCTTCTCGAAGGCGCGTGTCAGCGCACCAACGGGATCGCCGCGCGCGCCCAGGGCAGCGAACGAACCGCTCGCGATCAATCGACAGCCGACGCGCGACTTCCCCTCGAACGAGTCGGCGAACGACCCGTCCATTCGACGCACCGGCAGCGCGAGTGTCTCGCGCAAGACGACCGCCGCCGTGTCACACGCGGCGGATCCTGCGCTTCCGATCGCGACAGCGGTGATCGAGGACAGCGCCGGACCGGCCGAATCGATGCTCGTCGCTTGCTGCACCGCGGTCGGTGCCTGGCGGGCAGCGGTGTCGCGTCGCGCGGTTGTCTTGTCGCTACAAGCGACAAGTGCGATCAGGACGATCACCGCATCACAGCGCGACGATGGAACGATGCACCTCCGTTTCGATTCCGTCGACCGGTTCGACACGCTTCTACTCCGACCGGAGCGACTCTACCGGGTCGATCCGCGTCGCGCGCAGCGCC
>DATJIZ010000256.1:0-24070 GCA_035492735.1 Gemmatimonadaceae bacterium
CGATCGTCTGCGGCATGACCGAGTCATCGGCCGCGACGACGAGGACGACGATATCCGTCACCTGTGCCCCGCGGGCCCGCATCGCCGTAAAGGCCTCGTGGCCCGGCGTATCGAGGAAGGTGATCTTCTTGCCACCAGGCAACAGCACGTGATACGCGCCGATGTGCTGCGTGATGCCACCGGCCTCGCCGGCCACCACATTGGCTTTACGGATGTAGTCGAGGAGCGACGTCTTTCCGTGGTCCACGTGACCCATGATCGTCACGACCGGCGGCCGCGACTTGAGATCCTCCGGCTGGTCGGCTTCGGCCGCCACACCTGCCTCTTCGGCCTGATACTCGTTCTCGCGAACCGCCTGGAAGCCGAACTCACCAGCGATCAACTCGATCTGGTCGAAGTCGAGACGCTGGTTGATGGTGACCATCAACCCCATCTCCTTGAAGGCGAACGCGACGATCTGCGTCGCAGGCACCTTGAGGATCTGCGCGAGCTCGCTGACAGTGATGAACTCGTTGACGCGAACCGTCTTTCGCTCACGCTCGGCCTCGGCTGCGCGCGCGGCCTCGAGCTCTTCGCGCGAACCGCGGCGCAGATCACTCGCCGTGCGGCGCGTCGGCGCGCCGCGCAGCGTGGCCATCGTCTTTGAGATGTTCGCATCCACGGCTTCCTGGTCCACCGCGCCGCGGCGCCCTTTCTTGCGACGTCCGCCGCGCTCGGCGACTCCACCACCTCCACCACCGCCGCCTCCTCCACCGCCACCACCACCGCTGGGACGCTTGTCGTCGCGGCGTGGGGCAGCGGGCGCACCGCCAGGCGCCGCGGACGCGATGGGCCGCGGCGGGAATCCGCTGGTGGCAACGGGACGCGGTCGCGGCGCCCCCGGCGTAATCGGGCGGGGGCGCGGGCGCTCCGGCACAGCCGGTTGGGCGGGCGCACGGAGTCCGTCGCCCGACGCTGCCGGACGTGCCACTTCGGTTTCCGTGGGACGCGCCGCGCTACGTTCCTGGGCGTGCGCCGCCGCTTCGGCCTGAGCACGTGCGGCCTCCTCGGCGCGCAGCGCCTCGATGCGCGCCGCCTCGATGCGCGCCGCTTCGGCCGCCGCAGCTTGTTGCTGGGCTGCGGCCTCGGCGGCCGCCTGCGCGGCCGCCGCGTCGGCTGCGGCTTGGGCCGCGGCTTGTTCCTCCGCCGCCGCCTGAACGTCGGCCGCCTTGCGTCGGCGGCGAACGGGCGTTTCAGCTGTGGCCGGAGCTGGCGCGGTCACCGGCTCCTGCGTGGGCGCCGTGCGTCTGCGCCGCGCGGTCGCGGGAGGCGCAGCCTGGCGCTCCGCACGCACGCGTTTGTCACGCTCCCATCGGGCACGGATGCGAGCGACCTGATCGTCGGTGAGCATGCTCATGTGGCTGCGAATCGGGATGTCCATTTGGCGCAAGAGTGAAACGACCTCTTCCGCGGGCACGCCGAATTCGCTGGCCAACTCACTGACTGTAAACTTGCTCAAACATCCTCCTCAGTGGCGTCGGAAGGATCGGTGACCCGGCGAGCGCCAGCGGCG
Source organism: Gemmatimonadaceae bacterium (assembly GCA_035492735.1). GTDB lineage: Bacteria > Gemmatimonadota > Gemmatimonadetes > Gemmatimonadales > Gemmatimonadaceae > JAQBQB01. The sequence goes on from DATJIZ010000256.1 coordinate 1,553, forward strand.
AGCTCCCGGTCGACGATTCCCACGACTGCCGTGTGATCCCGGCCGACCGCAGCACCCAACTCCGCCGCGGACGACACCTCGATAAACCTAACGCGCCGAGCGTTGAGCAACGGCACGATCTTGTCCAAGCTGTTCGATGATGCATCCCGCGCAACCACTGCGAGATGCACCTTGTTCTTTCGTGCAGCTTCTCGCACCTGCTTCACCCCGACCACGGCGCCACGTCCTCGTACGCCGAGTCCGAGCAACCGGAACAATCGCTGCTGGGCGATGGCGTTCATGCAATTCGTCGCGGACGGCGGCGCGGACGTTTACGCGGCCGTGTTCCCTTCACCTCCGCCACCCTCGGCCTCGCCTCCGCCATCTTCGGTGGTCAACTCGTCGATGAGCGCCATGATCCGGTTCGCCTCCTCGGGCGCGATACCAGGCAGCTTCAGGAAATCCTCGCGCTCGAGATCGATGATGTCGTTGAGCGTCCGGTATCCGGCGTCCTCGAGCACGGCGACCGTCGCCGGCGGCATGCCGGCGATGTCGGACAGGCGCACATCGGCCATCTCTTCCGTCTCTTCGGGCAACGGCGCGAAGATCTGGGCTTCGCCGCCGCGCTCCATCCATTCGCGGCTGGAATAGAGATCGATCTTCCACCCGGTCAGCTCCGAGGCCAGGCGGACGTTCTGGCCGTTGCGACCGATCGCCAGCGACAGCTGGTCTTCATCGACGACCGCCTGAATCGTCTTGTTCCCGGGATCGCTGAAGACGCGCGCGACTTTCGCCGGCGCCAGGGCGAGCTTGGCAAAACGCTCGGGGTCGGGCGACCACGGCACGATATCGATTCGCTCCCCGTTCAGCTCGTTGACGACTGCCTGCACGCGCGACCCCTTGAGACCAACGCAAGCACCCACCGGATCGATCGAATCGTCACGCGAGAACACCGCGATCTTGGTGCGGCTCCCCACCTCACGAGCCGCCGCGCGGATCTCGACGATGTTCTGCTGAATCTCCGGCACCTCGAGCTTGAACAGCGCTTTGACGAACAGCGGATCGCCACGGCTCAGGATCAGCCGCGGCCCCTTGGGCGTCTCCTCGACGCGCTTGAGCACGGCGCGGATTGGCTCGCCCTGATGGAAATGCTCGCGATGGTTCTGCTCCCGATACGGGATGATCGCTTCCGCCTCGCGGAATTTGTTGAGCATCACGACCAGCTTGCCGCGCTCGATCTGTTGGACCTCGCCGGAGAGCAAATCGCCGACGCGTGTGGCGAACTCGTCGCGGATGCGGGTCCGCTCACCCTCGCGCACGCGCTGGATGATGCGCTGCTTGGCCGCCTGCACCGCGGAGCGGCCGAAGGTCGCGAAGTCGATCGGCTCTTCCATGACGTCGCCGACCTCGAAGCTCTCGTCGAACGACTTGGCGTCGTCGAGCGAGATCTGGTGGCTCGAGTCCTCGACGGCGTCGACGACGGTCTTGAGGAGAACGATGCGGATGTCACCCTTGCCGTCGTCGATGTCGACCTCGGCTTGGACGTTCGGGCCGTACCGCTTGGCGAGGGCCGCGAGGATGCCGTCCTGGAGCAACGCATACAGTTCCGCGCGATCGAGCTGCTTCGTGTTCGATACCTCGCGAAACGCGGCGAGAATCTCTGCAGAACTGACCATCCAAGACCCCTCGTGTTATGCGTCGCCGACTCGCGGGAACTCAGCGTTCGCCGCCGTGGCCGTGCGCCGTCGGATTACATGTGAAACGCCAGCCGAGCTTCTGTGACATCGGCCAACGGAATGCGGCGTTCGTCTCCGGGCTTGGGTTCGAGCACCGCGACTTCCGATCCTGCCTCACCTTCGACACTGACAATTCGTCCTTCGAGCCTGCCTCCGTGAGCCGGGGTCAGTACGTTCGCCCAACGTCCAATGAAGCGTCGCCAATCTTCGGTGGTCCGCAGCGGTCGTTCGCCAGGCGAGGAGACCTGAAGCACGTACTGCGGCGAAACCAACTCACTTCCATCCAGGCGAGCCTCCAAGACGCGTGACGCGCGGGCGCAGTCGTCGATGGTGACGGGTGCTCCGTCGCGCCGATCGATTCGAGCTTCGATCAGCGGACGGGCTCGAGTCCCGCCACGCCGGAGCTCCACGAGATCGAAGTCGATCGCGTCAAGCTCCGATACGACAACCGCTTCCAGCGCGTCCTTCACATCGAGTCGAGGAAGTCGTCCAGAACAAAAAAATGTGGGGAACCTCCCCCACATTTCACTCGCGACCACCCAGGGCCGCGCAGCATCATCAAACTAGGTTGGCTTGGAGACGCCGTCAAGCTGACGACGGGCGCTACCGTTCCGCGAGCATCACACTCAACTGACGTCCGGCATCACCGGCACGATGCGAATAGAAGACGTCGTTGTTGCACCGCGTGCACGAAGTGCTCGTCGTGACGTGTCGTACACCGGCAGCGCGCGCGTGGTCCGCGATGAGCAGCCGCAGGTCGACTGTCGTCCGAGATCCGGCGGTGCGCCCGGTGAGCTGGCGATAGACGTCTTCGCTCACCTGGTAGCAGTTGCCGCAGATCGCCGGACCAACGTGCAGCCTCAGCTCCGCAGCCGGATGGCCACGCTGCGCCAACGCTTCGATGCCGCGCTCGACAATGCGCGCGGCGGTGCCGCGCCAGCCCGAATGAAGCAGCGCGATCGCGCCGGACGGGTGCGCCAGAAACACGGGAACGCAATCCGCCACGGTCACGGCCACCGCTGTGCCGTGGTCCACCGCGACGTGACCATCCGCTTCATCGCCTCTCAACCACCCTTCCCAGGTGGGGTGGTGCACGAGGAGCGCCGAGCCGTGCACCTGGTGCGCCGTCGCGAGTCGTGGACCGCCCGTGCGCAGTTCGCGCTGCAGCGCCCCCCAGCGAGCCATGACGTCGCGGACCGGCTCATCCGTGTGGAGGCCGAAGCTGCCGGTGGCTCGGGTGGTCGTGAATGCGCGGATGCCGAACTCGGCGAAGTCGGGCGCGACCTCCGAGACGGCCTCGATGCTCATTTGGAGCGCCGGTCCTCCACGCGTTCGATCTGGGCGCCGAGCGCGCGCAAACGCTCATCGATTCGCTCGTACCCGCGCTCGATCTGCCCGACGTTGTTGATCGTGCTCTCCCCTTCGGCGCAGAGGGCCGCGAGGAGCATCGCCATTCCCGCGCGAATGTCAGGCGAGTCGACCGAGCCGCCGCGCAACCGCGACGGACCCGCGACCAGGGCGCGGTGTGGATCGCAGAGGACGATCCGTGCGCCCATCCCAACCAGCTTGTCCACGAAAAACAGTCGCGACTCGAACATCTTCTCGTGAATCAGGACCATTCCAGTGCACTGCGTCGCGGTCACGAGGGCAATCGACATGGTGTCGGCCGGGAATGCCGGCCAGGGCTGATCCTCGAGCTTGGGCACGTGCCCCCCGAGGTCGCTCTGAATCACTTTTTCCTGAACGGCGGGGACGACGAGGTCCGGCCCATCGATCGTGCAGGAGATTCCGAGCCGGGCGAAGCCCATCAACGTCGATCGCAGATGCTCGATGCCTGCATCCTGGATGCGAAGCTCCGAGCAGGTGACGGCGGCGAGTCCGATGAACGATCCGACCTCGATATGGTCCGGACCGATCCGGTGCGTCGCGCCGGCGAGCGGCCGGCCGCCGTTCACGGTGAGCTTGTTCGTCCCGATGCCGTCGATCTCGGCACCCAGTGCGACGAGAAAGTGACAGAGATCCTGGACGTGCGGTTCACTCGCGGCATTTCGGAGAATCGTGGCGCCGGTCGCGGCCACCGCCGCCATCACGGCGTTCTCGGTGCCGGTGACGCTTGGCTCATCGAGAAAGACGTCGGCCCCGCGCAGGCCGGGGGTGGTCAAGTGAAAGCTGTCGTCGAGCTCGAACGCCGCGCCCAGCCGCTCGAGCGCCAGAAAGTGGGTGTCGACGCGGCGCCGGCCGATGACGTCACCGCCGGGAGGCGGCAGTTCGATCTCACCGCAGCGTGCGAGCAGCGGAGCGGCGAGCAGAATCGAGGCGCGAATCCGGCGACAGAGTCCCGGGTCGAGATCGGTCGCGCGAACCGTCTTGGCGTGAATGGCCAGCGTGTTGTGCGCCGACCAGCGCACGTCCACGCCGACCGATGCAATCAGCTGGACGAGCGTCTCGACGTCGCGGATGCGCGGAACGTTCTCGAGCACCACCGGCTGGTCGGTCAGCAGCGCCGCGCAGATGATCGGCAACGCGGCATTCTTGTTTCCTGAAGGTCTGATCGTTCCCGAGAGCGTTTGCCCGCCCTGGACGAGAAACTGCGTGGCGTTCATGTCGGTGTTGCAGTGCGTACGGGGTGGAAAGTCCAAGCGAATCAAGGACGACGCAGCGGCTGAAGGTTAACGGCACCGCGCACATTCCGTGCACGTCGGGAGATTCGCCGCGTGCGTGGTCGGGCGTTGCCCGGTTGCACTTCGGCGACGGGCGGCGTAGGATGCGACGGCCTGCGGCTGGCCTCGCCTTTGCACGACAGCACGTCGTATCGCGTGACCATGCCGGCGCGGGCGACCTGGTGACTTTCCTGAGGCTTGCTCACTGATGAGCGTCTTTGTGCAGGTGGCACCGCTGCTCATTCAGGGTCTGGCCGCTGCGGCCCGCGAGACGGTCTACGTCAAAGCCGTCGGCCCGGACCTCGGCGTACTGGGTGAGATCCAGGCAGTCAGCACAGCGATCATCATGCTGGTCATGGTGCTCATGCTGGTCGCGATCGTGCTCGTCGCGCTGCAGGTGCGCAGAGCGCAGCAGAAGGTCGTGGCGGCACTCGAGCGGCTTTATTCCGACGCCAAGCCGCTCGTCCAGCGCGCCAGCTCGATCGCCGACAACGTGAACGCGATATCCGCCGTGATCCGGCGGGACGTCGACCGGATTGGCGCGACGATCGCCGACGCAGACGAGCGCGTTCGGAGTGCCGTGGCGGCGACCGAGGCTCGATTGCACGAGCTGAGTGCCCTGGTGAGCGTCGCCCAGGAAGAGGCCGAGGACCTGTTCGTGTCCACGGCGTCGACGGTGCGCGGCGTTCGTACGGGCGCGGCGACGTTCAGTCGGCGCGATGGGCCGGACCTTGCGTCTGACGAGCTCGAGCCGGTCGATCTGGCCGGGAACACCGAGACATCGGAGGAGCCGAATGGAGACGACGACAGTTCCGAATCGTCCACGACGTCGCTCGCAGCAGCCCCGCGTATCCGTCCGCGAGTCGGCGGTCGACGGCGCGCCTGACACGGAATACGACCTGTTGACCGCGGCCCTGATCGGGCTGGCGATCGGCGCGGGCGTGACGTTCATGATGCGGCGTGGTCCATCGGGCCGCCGCCCGGTGTCCCCACTACTGAGCAGCGCGGCGATTGGCGCGGGCTGGGCCGGTCGGCGCGCGGCCCGCATGGGCTCGGCCGGCGCGCGCTGGGCGGCCGACCGAGGCGAGGATCTGTGGGACCGCACCGAGGATCTGCGCGAGCAGGTCTCCGACTACGTCGGCCACGCGCGTGAGGCGATCGACGATGCAGTCGAATCCGAGCTCCGGGACCTCCGGCGCGCCATCAAAAGGCAGCGAAAGCGCCTTGGGATCTGAGCTCGCCCGCCGGCGGAGAGTCCGCCGGCTCCTCGGCCGCTCGATCGTGCTCGCGCTGACGGTGCTCATCGTAGCACCGGCCGTGGCGCACGCCTGGACGCCGGGCACGCACGTCTTCCTTGGCGAAGCCGTGATCCGCTCGCTTTCGGCCCTGCCGCCGGCGGTCGCGGCGCTGCTCAGCGACTTTCCCTATGATTTTCTCTATGGTTCGATCGCCGCCGACACGAGCATCGCCAAGAAGTACGCCCCGGTCGGGCGACACTGTCATTCCTGGAACGTCGGATTCGAGATCCTCGAGCGCGCCGACGACGAGCGCCTTCGCGCGTTCGGCCTTGGCTACCTGGCGCATTTGGCCGCCGATTCGGTGGCCCACAACTATTTCGTGCCCCGACAACTCGCGATCACGTCGAGCACGTCCGCGCTCGGGCACTCGTACTGGGAAAGCCGATTCGAGACGCACCTCGGATCGGATTTCGCCCGCCGCGCGCGCGAGCTGATCCTCATCGATCACTCGCCGTCCGACCAGCTGCTGGACCGCATTCTGAGCCCCACGATCTTCAGCACGCCGACCAATCGACGGATCTTTCGCGGCATGGTCATCGTCGCCGACAACGAGTCGTGGCAGCGGATCTTCCAACTCATGAAGGAGCGCAGCCGCTGGGATCTGCCGGATGTCGACGTCGCGCGCTATCTCGCCCGATCATTCGACTACATCATCGATCTGCTGCGACGGATGGATTCCGCGGAGCCGTTCCACCTCGATCCATCGGGTGACGAGGCACTGCGACTGGCCAAGCGCGTGCGTCGTCGCGTACTGCGCGAAGCTGGCGAAGACCGATTGTTCGAGGAAGCGGACCGCTATTTCGGTCTGCCGGTCACCAGCCTCGATTATTCCGCGACCTTCGGCGAGCCGCTCTCTTTACCGGCGCGCGCCGCGAGCATCTGATTCACGCGCTTCGGGTCGGCGACACCCCTCGATTTCTTCATCACCTGCCCCACGAGCACGCCGATGAGGCGCGTCTCGCCGGCGAGAAAGCGCGCTGCCTCCTTGGGATTTTCCGCGAGCACCTCGTCGACCCATCGGGCAAGCGTCCCGTCGTCGCTGATCTGTCGCAGTCCTTCGCGCTCGGCGATGGTTGACGGCGGGTCGCCCGTTACGACCATCCGGGCGAAGATCTGTTTTGCCGCCGTGCGGCTGACCGTGCCGTCGTGCACCATGCGCAGCAGTGAGGCGAGATCGGCCGGACGGACCGTGAAGTGCGCGATCGACTGGTGCGTCGAGTTGAGCGCGGCGAGCACTTCGCCGAGCATCCAGTTGGCGGCAGCCTTGGGATCGCCGCTCTGTCGCGCGACCTGCTCGAAGTAGTCGCCGAGCGCCGGCTGGGCCGTGAGCACGTCGACGTCGTACGGCGTGAGATCGGCGAACGCGTTCGCGTATCGCGCGCGCCGCGCGGCGGGGAGCTCGGGCATCTCGCGTCGTACGCGATCGATCCGTTCGAGCGGCAGGATGAGCGGCGGGAGATCCGGATCGGGAAAGTAGCGATAGTCGTGACTAGCTTCCTTCGATCGCGCCGGTCGGACCACCCCGGCGTCCGCGTCCCACAGCATCGTCTGTTGCGCGATCCGCTCGCCGGCATCGCGGAGCGCGCACTGCCGCGCGTACTCGGCCTCGAGCGCCCGAACCACGCCGGAGAACGAATTCAGGTTCTTGATCTCGGTCTTGGTCCCGAGCGACGTATCGCCGACCGGGCGCGTGCTGATGTTCGCATCGACCCGCAGGCTTCCCTCTTCCATGTTCACGTCGCTGACCCCGACGTACTCCATGATCTGCTTGAGACTCCTGAGGTACGCGTCGGCTTCGGCCGAGCCGCGGAGCTCCGGCTCGCTGACGATCTCGACGAGCGGAACTCCGGCGCGATTGAGATCGACGGCCGTGGCGCCCGGAAACCGATCGTGGATCGATTTGCCGGCGTCCTCCTCCATGTGCAGTCGCGTAACGCCGATCACGATCGGCGATCCGTCGGGCCGGGTGCCAATCGTCACCGAACCGCGCAGCGCAATCGGGCGATCGAATTGCGAGATCTGATACCCCTTGGGCAAGTCGGGATAGAAGTAGTTCTTTCGGGCGAACACCGACGTCGCCTGGACCTCGCAACCGAGGGCGAGCGCCGCGCGCAGCGCGAGCTCGACGGCGTGGTCGTTCAGCACCGGGAGCGCGCCGGGAAGCCCGAGGCACACGGGACAGGTGTTGCGATTCGGCGGCGCGCCGAAATCCGCCGAGCAGCGGCAGAAGATCTTGGTGGCGGTCTTGAGCTGGACGTGCACCTCGAGTCCGATGACCATCTCGTACCGGCCGGCCCAGCGCGCCGTCGCGGTCGTCACCGATGGGCCTCCGCGCCGAGCGCGCGCTCGAGCGCATAGGCGGCAACGAACATCTGCCGCTCGTCGAAATGCGGCGCGATGAACTGGCCGCCAACCGGCAAGCCATCGACCCGGCCGATCGGCAGCGACATCGCCGGCACGCCAGCGAGATTGGCCGTGCAGGTGAAGATGTCGCTCAAGTACATATCATACGGATCGGACTTCGCCCCAAGCTCGAACGCCGGCGTCGGCGTCGTCGGCGTGAACAGCAGGTGAACGCCGCTCGCGAACACCTTCGAAAAATCGCCGGCGATGAGCGCTCGCACCTGCTGCGCTTTTCGGTAATAGGCGTCGTAGTAGCCGGCGGACAGCACGTACGTGCCCAACAGAATCCGACGGGTCACCTCGGGACCGAAGCCGCGCGAGCGCGTGGCCTCGTACATTCCGCGCAGTCCGTCGCCTTCGATTCGGAGTCCGTACCGGACGCCGTCGAACCGCGCCAGATTGGACGAGGCCTCGGCGGGCGCGATGATGTAATAGACCTGGATTGCCAACCCCGTGTGCGGGAGCGAGACGTCGCGGATCTCCGCACCAAGCGCGCGCATCGCATCGAGCACGCGATCGCATTGCGTGCGGATCCGGGGATCGAGGTCGGCGGGGAAATATTCGCGGGGCCGGCCGATCACGACACCGACGAGCGAGCCGCGCGCGGCGGCCGGATAGTCCGGCACCGGATCGGCCGCACTGGTCGAATCGCGAGGATCGAGACCAGCGATGGTTCGCAGTGCGGTCGCCGCATCGTTCACATCACGCCCGAATACGCCGATCTGGTCGAGCGACGACGCGAAGGCAACGAGACCGTAGCGGCTCACGCGCCCGTAGGTCGGCTTGACGCCGACCACACCACAGAATGCCGCGGGCTGCCGCACCGAGCCGCCAGTCTCCGACCCAAGCGCGATGCGGACGATTCCCGACGCGACGGCCGCCGCCGACCCGCCCGACGAGCCGCCCGGCACGCGATCGGGCGCGACCGGGTTGCGCGCGGGTCCGAACGCGCTGTTCTCGGTGGATGATCCCATCGCGAATTCGTCCATGTTCGACTTGGCGACGACCACCGCGCCCGCGGCCTCGAGCCGCGCCACCGCCGTCGCGGCGTACGGACTCACGTAGCCCTCGAGGATCCGCGAGCCGCACGACGTCGGCAGCCGCGTCGTCGCGATGTTGTCCTTGACGACGACGGGCACGCCGGCCAGCGCGCCCGCGGTTCCGTCTCGTACACTGTATTCGACGGCCCGGCACCGCTCCGTGCAATCGTCATCCTGGTATAAGAGGATGTTCAGACCCTCGCGGCCGGCACCGACGGCGGTCGCCCGATCGAGCGCCGCTCGCGCGGCGTCGCGCGGGTCGAGCTCCCCGCGGGCGATTGCGTCGCGAAGCTCGGCCGCGGACCAGTCGGCGGCGTTGCTCACGCTTCCTCCGGGTCCTCGTGCGTGGATAACCGCGGAACCAGGAAGAATCCGTCGGCCGTACGCGGCGCGAACGCGTCGATCGGGTGCGCGAGCGAGTCCGGCGGGCCGCTGTCGGGCCGCAGCGGTGTGCCAGCGGCGCCGATTCCGGCGACCGGCTCGATGCCGTCGGTCTCGACCTTGGAGAGCACGTCCATGTGCTCGAGAATCGTGTTGAGCTCCGCGACCAGCGCCCGCGCGCGATCGTCGCTCAGCCCGAGCCGCGCGAGCGTCGCGACGTGGCGCACGTCCTCGAGCGAGACGGCCATTCAGTCGTCTCCGCGCTCCAGGTTGGCCTGCGCGATCACCAGCGTCTTGCGACCGACCGACTCGTCGTCGAAGTCGACCCGCACCTTGGCGTCGCGGCCCGTTCCGGACAGCTCGGCGATCGTCCCACTACCGAACTTCCGGTGCTTCACCCGAGCGCCGACGGCGAAGATGGGAGCATCCTGCGACTCATCCTCCGCAGCGCCGCCGCCGAACACCACCGGTGTTCCGGGCCGACGCGCGGCCGCTGGCCGATCCACCCGATCGTCGAACTCGAAGCCGACGCGCGCACGGCCGAACGACCGACCGATCGAGACGGCGTCAGCGCCCGCCCGCATGAACGAGCGGCCCGAGCTGCGCACCTTGATCGTACTGCGCCGCTCGACGAGGTCGTCGGGGATCTGATCGAGGAAGCTGGACGGGCGAGCGCCAAGCAGCTCGCCATTGCGGCGGCGCTCCTCGGCGTGCGTGACGTAGAGTTTTCGCTCGGCGCGCGTGATGCCGACGTAGAACAGGCGGCGTTCTTCCTCGAGCAGCGACGGATCGTCGTACGCCTTGGCGAGCGGGAACAGGCCGTCTTCGAGGCCGGTGATGAAGACCACCGGAAATTCGAGTCCCTTCGCGTTGTGCAGCGTCATCAGTGTGATCGCGTCCGCCTCGGGACCGAGGGCGTCGGAATCGGCGACGAGACTGGCGCGCTGCAGGAAGTGGTCGAGTGGACGCAGTCCCACCTCGCCCAGCTCGTCGGCGACCTGCTCGGCGGCGCCGGTGATGAGCTCGCGGACGTTCTCCAACCGCTCGGCCGATTCAGGACCCTCGGCGCGCAGGTGATCGCCGTAGCGAATCGACTCGACGATCTCGCGCAGCAGCTCGTCCACCGACGCATCGGCGGCGCGGTCGCGTAGCGACGCGATGAGGTGAACGAACCCGCCGAGCGCCACGCGCGCCGCCGAGCGGAGCGACGCGATGATCGACGGATCGTGTGCGCCGTCGAACATCGGCACGCCCGCACGGCGCGACGCGTCGGCGAGCAGCTCGATCGTCGCTTCCCCGAGGCCGCGCCGCGGCACGGCGACGGCGCGACGAAACGCTTCGTCGTCGGCCGGATTCGCCACGAGCTTGAGATAGGCCATCAAGTCGCGGATCTCACGGCGGTCGTAGAAGCGTACGGCGCCGACGAGGCGGTACGGCACCGCGTGCCGGCGGAGCGCCTCTTCCAGGGCGCGACTTTGCGCATTGGTCCGGTACAGCACGGCGATGTCGCGGTGCATGAGCGACGACGATCCGGATCGGCGCGCCATGACCTCGCCGACGACGAAGTCCGCCTCATCGCGCTCGTCGAGCGCGCGTACGACCATCGGCCGCTCACCACTCCGGTGCGTGGCACGGAGCGTCTTTCCCATGCGGCCCGTGTTCGCGCGGATGACGACATTCGCCAGGTCGAGGATCTCCGGCGTCGAGCGGTAGTTCTCCTCGAGCCGGACGATCGTCGCGTTCGGAAAATCCTTGTTGAAGTCGAGAATGTTGCGGATGTCCGCGCCACGCCAACCGTAGATGGACTGATCGTCGTCGCCGACGACGCACACGTTGCCGTGCTCGCCGCCGAGCAGTTTGATCAGCTCGTACTGGGCGCGATTCGTATCCTGATACTCGTCGACGAGGACGTAGCGAAAGCGATCACGATAGGCGGCGAGGCGCTCGGGATGGCGCTGCAGCATGCGGAGCGGAAGCTCGAGGAGGTCGTCGAAATCCACCGCGTTCGCGCGCTCGAGCGCCTCGGCGAGCGATCGGTAGACGGGGACGACCGCTTTCGCGAACGGATCCATGGCGAGCCGTTCGTACTCCGCGGGCGGGACGAGCGCGTTCTTCGCATCGGAGATCGCCGACTGCACGGCGCGCGGCGCGAACTGCTTTGGCGGGATGTCGTGCTGCTCCATGAGACGCTTGATCACGCCAAGCGAATCGTCCTGGTCGTAGATCGTGAACGCCGGCGTGCGAGCCACGAGGTGCGCCGATGCGCGAAGCAGGCGCGCGCCGACGGCGTGAAACGTTCCGGCCCACATGCCAGCCGGCTCCGCACCGAGCAGCCTGGCGATGCGCTCGCGCATCTCGCCGGCCGCCTTGTTGGTGAACGTGACGGCCAGGATGTGGCGCGGATCCACGCCCTCGACATCGATCAGCCGGGCGATGCGCGTCGTGAGCACGCGCGTCTTGCCCGACCCGGCGCCGGCCAGCACCAGCAATGGTCCATGGACGTGGAGGACGGCTTCGCGCTGCGCCGGATTGAGGCCGGCGGTGAGCGTCTCCTGGAGCAGCGTCGACATCAGTGAAGAATAATCTCGAACGTCGCGCCCTGCTCCGTCGGCGCAAGCACCAATCGGCCGCCGTGATTCTCCTCGACGATGCGCTTGGCGAGCGAGAGCCCAATGCCCCAGCCGCTCTTCTTCGTCGAGAAGCCCGGCTCGAAGACGCGCGACCGCAGTTCGCGCGGAATGCCGGGGCCGTTGTCGGCGACGCGAATCACGACGGCGTCCGCGTCGTCCGCCGCGTGCTGCGCGGAGATCGACACGCGGCCGCCGCGGCCCGCGAGCGCGTCGATCGCGTTCTTGGCCAACACTTCCACCGCCCATTCGAGCAGGACCGGGTCCCCGCGCACGCGATGCAGATCGGGCGCGACCGAGCACTCGATCGCGACCGAGTTGGCCAACGTCGGCACACGCGCCTGGAAGTAGCGGGCCACGCGCTCGACCACGCCGACCACATCGACGTTCTCGAGCTTCGGATCGCGGCCGATGCGCTCGAAGCGATGTGCGACGCGATCGAGGCGATCGAGATCAGCGCGCATGTGCGTCGCCGCCGTGCGCGACGTCTCGTCGTCGGCGCGGTCCTCGAGCAGCTCGATCCAGCCGGCGAGGCTCGACAGCGGCGTTCCGAGCTGATGCGCCGATTCACGCGCCATCCCGGCCCACAGCCGCTCGCGCGCCGCGTTGCCGCGTGTGCGGATGATGAACAGCCCGGCGAGCAGCACGATCGCCGCCATCGTCGCTTGCAGCGCGGGCACCACCTTCAGGCCGCGCACGACACTTGGATCACCGTAATACACCTTCCCGATCAGCGGATCGACGATGGGCGGATGCTGCTTGGCGAGCACGGGGATGTAGGCGCGCACGCGCGGATCGTTGTCCGCCACCGGCTGCTCCCGATCATCGAATGGCAAGTTCGCGTGTCCCGCGACGACGCCCCGGACGTCGGTGAGAATCAGCGGAACGCCCTGCGCCTGGATGCTCTTGACCAGATCGAGCAGCGCGGCGTCCGTCGCGCCGGGCGTGCTGTCGCCGAATGCCCGGAACACGCGGGCGTACATCAGGCTCGAGCGCCGCGCATCGGCCTGCAGGTCGACGATCACGTTGCGCGTGTACCAGACGTACGAGCCAAGCAGGACCAGAACGAGCGTCGCGACGAGCAGCTCCGGCGTGCCGCGTCGCATGCGCGCTTACCCGAGTCGGTCGGCGCCGACGTACGGGCGCAATGCGTCGGGCACTGTCACCGAACCATCAGCCTGCTGATAGTGCTCGAGAATGCACGCGACCGTGCGCGGAAAGGCCAGGCCCGATCCGTTCAGCGTGTGAACGAATCGCGGCTTCTCACCCTTTCCCGGGCGATACCGGATGTTCGCGCGGCGCGCCTGGTAGTCGGTGAAATTGCTGCACGACGATACCTCGAGCCACGCGCCGACACCGGGCGCCCACGCTTCGAGGTCGTACGTCATCGCCGAACTGAAACCCGTGTCTCCCGCCGCGAGCAGCTTGCGCCGATACGGTATCCCGAGACGCTCCAGCGCCGTTTCGGCGTGGCGGGTCAGCAGCTCGAGCTGCGCGCCCGAATCGTCGGCGCTCGCGTAGCGGACCAATTCCACTTTGTCGAACTCGTGCGTGCGCAGAATCCCCCGCGTGTCCTTGCCGGCCGATCCCGCCTCGCGGCGGAAGCATTTGCTGTACGCGACGAAACCCCTGGGCAGCGCCTGGCCTTCCAGAATCTCGTCGCGATACAGATTGGTGACGGGCACCTCGGCGGTGGGAATGAGAAACAGGTCGTCGCCACGCGTGCCGTACGCGTCGTCCTCGAACTTGGGAAGCTGGCCCGTACCGGTCATCGAAGCGCGGGTCACGAGCTGCGGCGGCCACACTTCCTCGTAGCCGTGCTCTTCTCGATGCAGATCCATGAAGAAATTGAGGAGCGAGCGAATGAGCCGCGCACCCGCCGCCCGATACACGACGAAGCCGGAGCCCGACACTTTGGACGCGCGCTCGAGATCGATGATCCCGAGCGCCGCGCCGATCTCCCAATGCGGCACCACGCCGTCGCGTGGGCGCGGTGTGCCCCACTCCCGCACGATCACGTTCTGGTCTTCGCCACCCGCCGGGACCTGCGGCAACGGAATGTTCGGAATCTCGAGCAGCGTGCGCTGCAGCTCCGACTCGACCGCGTCGAGATCGCGCTCGAGCTTCGCGATCTCGTCGCCGAGCGCCTTGCCGTGCGCGATGAGGTCGTCGGCCGATTCGTTGTTACGCTTGCGGCGCGCGACTTCCTGCGAGTTGGCGTTGCGCGCGGCCTTTCGCTCCTCGGTGGCCTGGATGAGCGTCCGGCGGTCTCGCTCGAGCTCGACCCCACGATCCACGGTCGGCGCCAGTGTGTCGAGCACACCACGCCGCCGCAGCCCGTCCCGCAGCAGATCGACCTGCTCGCGAAGGACTCGAGGATCGTGCACGGGTCACTCCTTTGGGATGCCCGGCGCGAACGACACGAAGCCGCAGTTGGGGTCGACGGTGAAGCGCACCTTGAGCTGCCGCGTCGCGCGATCCACGCTCGTCACGACGATCTTGGCGTACAGCGTCGAGCCGGTGAGCGAGACGCCGCACGTGCTGACGTCCTGGCTCTGCGCCACGACAACGACGTTGCGCGCGGCGACGAGCGACGTATCGGCGCGGTAGCCGCTCTTGGGGGCCGTGGTGACAGCCTCGAAGCTGTCGGGCATCGTGCGCAAGCCGACCGAGTGCGTCGACGCCAGCGCGCTCGCCACGACGCGCTGCGGGATGTACACGACCCTGCCGGCGGAATCGATGTCGAAGGCGATGTCGAACAGAAAGTTGGCGTCTGCCGGCACGAGCTGGCCGGAAAAGAAGTGCAGCGCGGACGGCGCGCCAGCCGGCGCGCCGTTCAGCGCGTAGACCGTTCCGCTGTCGGTCAGCGTGGGAAGCGATGCCGGCACGGCGGTCAGATTGCCGCACGCCAGCACGCCGACGCTGGTGAGCGCGGCGATGAGCACGGCGAGCCGTGGCCGCGAAGCTGCAGGTCCAGGGATCATGTTGGGGAGGTCAAGGGCGAAGGATACGAGGGCGAATAGCATTGTTCAAGCGATTGCAGTCGCTTGACTTCGATGATTCGGCTCTCTAGCTTCGCCACCACTTTGGCGGGGGGAGCCGGGGAGCGTGAATGCCGAGCATTCGTGATCTGGTCGACGCGATCCGACAGCGTGACGGTGTCGATGCTGCGGTCGTGCTCGGGCGGGACGGCCTGTTGATCGATGGGCAGCTGATACCCGGCCTCGATGCCGATGTCATCGCCGCCCGGATTCCCGCGATCATTGCCGCGGCAGACGAGTTCGGTACGGCGACCTCGCGGGGCGAGCTGGTGACCGCGGTCTTGGAGTACGGCCGCGGAATGGCCGTCATCTCGGCGTTGACGCTCGATGCGGTTCTCCTCGTGCTGGTTGCGCCACACGCGAACGTCGGGCAGTTGCTCCTCGAGCTTCGGCGGAACCGCGAACACATCGCTGCGCTCGTCTGAGATCACGTGTCGACCGACCGTTCGCCGTGTCACGTGCTCGTTGCCGATGACGAACCGCACATCGGCCGCATCATCAAGATGAAGCTCGAGCAGGGACCCTTTCGCGTCACGCTCGCCTACGACGGCCGGGAAGCGCTGCAAGTCCTCGAGCACGAGCCCGACATTCGTCTCGTCATGCTCGACCTGATGATGCCGCACCTGAGCGGGCTGGATGTGCTCACCGCCATGCGACGCGACGAGCGATGGCGCCATGTGCCATGCATCATCCTCACCGCGGCCGGCCAGGAGCAGCAGCACACGAGCGCCATGGCGCTCGGCGCCGACGACTTTCTGACCAAGCCATTCAGTCCGAAAAAACTCTACGCGCGCGCCGCCGAGCTGGTCGGGATCGACAGCGACGATACCGCCGACGGCACCGCATGAGCCGGTGGGCGGTCGTCCTCGCGGGCGGCATCGGCTCCCGGTTCTGGCCGCTGAGCACGCCCGACCGGCCCAAGCAGCTTCTCCCACTCGTTTCCTCCGAGCCGTTGCTGTGCGAAGCGGTTGATCGGCTGCGCCCGATCGTTCCGATGGACCGCGTATTGATACTCACCAATCCGCGGTTGGTGCCGGCGATCGCGCAGCTCGTGCCGGATATGCCGCCGACGAACGTGATCGCAGAACCGCGCGCCGGCGGGACCGCGGCGGCGCTCACGTGGGCCGCGCAGGAGATCGCGCGGCGCGACGGACCGAACGCGGTGATGATCTCGGTTCACGCGGACTGGTCGGTCGCCGACGCGGCGGGCTTTCAGCGCGCGCTGGTGCGCGCCGCCGAGGTCGCGGAGCGCCATGCCGCACTCGTCACGGTCGGCGTGGTGCCGACGCGCGCCGATCCGGGGTTCGGCTACATCCAGCCCGGCGAGCCACTCGATGGCGACGCGCGGCGGGTCGCGCGCTTCGTAGAAAAGCCGGAGCGCGCTCGCGCCGAAGAGATGCGCCGCGACGGCTATCTCTGGAACTCGGGAATCTTCGTGTGGCGCGTGGGCGATTTTCTCGACGACGTTCGCCGCCTGACGCCGGAGATCGCACCGGCCCTGCACGCGCACGCCCATGACATCGCGGCGTTCTTTGCCACGGTCACGCCGATCTCGGTCGACGTCGGCGTGCTCGAGCGGAGCAACCGGGTCGCCGTCCTGGCGGGTGCGTTCGGCTGGGACGACGTTGGAACCTGGGGCGCGCTCAAACGCGTCCGGACGAACGACAGCGCGGGCAACGCGCTGCACGGCCACGTCTACGCCGTCGATTCGCGCGACAACGTGGTGCATGCGAGCGACGCCACGGTGGTACTCTACGGCGTGTCGAACGTCGTCGTCGTGGCGCACGATGGACTGGTGCTCATCACCACCGTTGATCGCTCGAGCGATCTGAAAACGCTCATGGACGCGCTGCCGCGCGGCGTCCGCGACCGAGGCTAGCCATGCTGTACTTCTACGACGACGTGCGGGCGCGAGGCTTCGAGCCGTTCGCGTCGGCACGGCCCATCTGCGAGATGACGGCCGGCATCGCGCTCATTCGGGACCGATGGACGACGGTGCTCGGCGCGGACGACGGAGCGCGATGTCTCGCCGGCCCCCGGCACATCGATTTCGACGAAGCGTTCGTGCCCGGTGCGGCGAGCGCCGCGCAAGGCGTCGTGCCCGCGGGATCGATCATCGCCAACTCACGCTGCGTTCCCGCACTCACCAGGCGCGGCGGCGCAACGACGGGCCGCGATGCGCCGGCCGGCTGGCGACTCGGAGACCGGGTCGGCGCGGTCAGGCTCGCCGAGCCGGTGGACGCCGGCGTGTTCGCCGAGGGCGGTCTGGCACTGGGCGACCTGCTCCCGCCCAATGCGCGCCTCGAGCGGCTGGACGGCTGGTGGCTCGACGACGTGTGGGACTTCATCCGGCTGCTGCCGGAGCAACTGGCGAGCGACATCGCCGCGGTCGCGTCGCAGGAGCCCGGGAAGCGACGCGCCCCGCCCGCGCACGTGACCGTTTTGGGCGATGGGCAGGTCGTGCTGCTCGGTGCGCCGGTGCTCGAGCCTCACGTCGTGCTCGATACGACGAGCGGGCCCGTGCTGATCGAGGGCGGCGCGCACGTGCGGACGTTCACGCGAATCTGCGGGCCGTGCCGCATCGGCCGCGATGCGAACGTATTGAGCGGCGAGATCTCGGCGTGTTCGATCGGCGAGGTGAGCAAGGTGCGCGGCGAGTTGAGCACGAGCGTGGTAGTCGGACACGCCAACAAGTCGCACGACGGCTTCATCGGTCATTCGTACCTCGGCCGGTGGGTGAACCTTGGCGCGGGGACGATCACGAGCAATTTGAAGAACACGTACGGCAACGTCAGCCTGTGGACTCCCGACGGCGTGCGCGAGACGGGCATGCAGTTCCTCGGTACGCTGTTCGGCGATCATGTCAAGACGGGCATCGGCCTTCGACTGACGACGGGCACGGTGATCGGCGCCGGCGCGAACGTGTACGGCAACATGCCGCCCAAGACGGTCGCGCCGTTCTCGTGGGGCGACGCACCTCCCTACGCGACGTACCGCGCCGATAAGTTTGTCGAAGCCGCGTCGCGCGCCATGTCGCGCCGCCACATCGAGCTCACGGATCGTGCCCGCCGTCATCTCGAATCAATGCACGCCGGGCGCTGGACCGTGGAACCGGAGACGAGCCACTCGTGAAGCTGTGGATGCTCGGCAGTGGAAGCAGCGGGAACGCCATTCTGATCGAGTGCGACGGTTCGCGCATCCTGATCGACTGCGGGTTCGGGACGCGGACGCTCGCCGGCCGACTGAAGGCGATCGGCGTGGCGCCCGAGTCGATCGACGCCTGCCTGATCACGCACGAGCACAGCGATCATGTGAAGGGCGCGGCATCCGCCGCCAAGCGCTGGGGTTGGAGTCTCTACGCCACGCCGGGCACGGCCCGCGCGCCGGAGCTGACGGCCGCGAACGTTCATCGATTCGCCCCGGGTGAATCGATCGAGTTTCCGCGTATCACCGTCACGAGCACCGCGACGCCTCACGACGCGAACGAATCAGTCGGGTTCGTCGCGACGAGCCGGTCGACCGGGGCGCGCGCCGGGCTGTTTTACGACATCGGGCATGTGAGCACGGCGATCGCCGCGGCGTGCACGTCGCTCGACATTCTGGTGCTCGAGTCGAACCACGACGACGACATGCTGCGCACAGGGCCGTATCCGCGCTGGCTCCAGGCACGCATCGCGTCGAAGACCGGACATCTGAGCAATCGCGACTCGGGCGCGTTCGCGCGCGAGACCGTCTCGCGCGCGATGCAGCACGTGGTGCTGGCCCATCTCAGCGAGAACTGCAATACGCCCGAGATCGCGCTCGCCGCGATGCGATCGGGCATCGCGCGCACGGCCTTCCGCGGCACGGTGACGGCGGCGAAGCAGGACGGCGTCGTTGGACCATTCACGCCGGGTGCCGCGCGCGCCGAAGCACCGATTCAATACTCGCTGTTGTAGCCGCTTCCCTCGCCTACGGGCGGCCTCGTCCCGGCACGCCGCCCGACGGTCGCCCCTGCCCCGGATGGAAGCCCGACGGTCCCATTGGCGGCCGACCCGGCATGTGAATGAATCCGCCCCCGCCGCCGCGAATCGGACCGTGACCACCAACGCGGCTGCCCGTGCCGAAGACGACCACGGGGTAGGCGTACGGATAGTATCCGAATCCGTACGGATTGCCGAACGCGGAGGAGCCGTACCACATCGACGGATACGACGGGTACGGGGTGTACGACATCCCGTTATAGCCCGAATACGCATCCTCCGAGTAACAGCCCGATGAATCACACATCGGGACGCGCGTCGATGGGAAATACTGGCCGGGCGGCTGCGTGGCCGCTGGCGGCGTTCCCTCGTAGACGTAGACCGCGGTCACGGGCGGGGCCGACGGCGCCGGCGCGTTCGCGTAGGCGTTGTATCCCTGCGCATAACCCTGCGCACGAGCCGTGAGCCACGCCTGCACGACGACCGAATCGACGGCGCGCTGCGCCTCGGCGACTTCGCTCTGCGAGACCGAACCGCCCGCGGACGCCCGCGCAGTGGTCGCGGCCAGCGCGTGCTGCGCGATCTGCGACCGGATCGACACGGGCACGCTGCTCGGCAGGCCCGCATCGCGATATCGAGTGATGTTCAGGACGCGGCCGTCTCCGGCTTCCACCTGGCGCGCGTCGATCCACTCGCCGGTCGGCAGAATCGCGTAGAGCGTCGACGAGCGACCGTGCAGGTTGCCGGCGCAGGTGTACGCCGATCCGATGTACACTCGCGCGCCGGCGCTCGCCCACGCCGCCGTCTGCGAGCCGGTACAGCCGTCCTTGTCGAGCGGGTGCGGACGAGCGTCCACGACGAGATGCTCCCGGGACTCGACCACCCCGTTCACCACCGTGAGCAGATCGACCGCCGACGCGCCCTCGGCGGGTACGATGCACGTGAGGGCGGCGCCCGGCGTCATCTCCGTCGTGCGCTGCCAGCATCCGATCCACGGATACCACCGCGCATCGACTGCGCGCGACGACGCGGTTTGACCGGCCGACGCGGTCGCCGACCGCGAACCGGGTCGCTGCGCCGCTGCCGTGCCCGCCGCCAGCACGCACGCGGCGGCAAGAAATGTGGACCGCAACGCGCCGCGCCATCCGCGGCCGTGCACTCCCGCTCGATCGACGATCGACATGTGACGCCTCCTGCTCACTTGATGCATAGCGAGCGTATCAGACAAGCGCCAGCAGCGTGCCACGGGGTTCCCGAGAATGAAAACGGGCCGCCAGTGAGGCGGCCCGTTTCGATTCAGTTCGGGTTGGACCTTAGTACATCCCGCCCATGCCGCCCGGGCCAGCCGGCGCCGCGGGCTTGTCTTCCTTCTTCTCGACGATCAGCGCTTCGGTCGTGAGAAGCAGTCCGGCGATCGACGCCGCGTTCTGCAACGCGGTGCGTGTCACCTTGGTCGGATCGATGACACCGGCCTGCACGAGGTTCTCGTACGTGTCGGTGAGCGCGTTGAAGCCGAACGCGTCGTCCTTCGACGCCCGCACCTTCTCGACGACGATCGAGCCTTCACCGCCCGCGTTCTGCACGATCATGCGGATCGGCTCCTCGACCGAGCGACGGATGATGTCGACGCCAATCTGCTCGTCGGCCTCGGCCAGCTTGAGCGTCTTGAGCGCGCGCTGCGCGCGGATGAACGCCACACCGCCGCCCGGCACGATGCCTTCCTCGGCCGCGGCGCGGGTCGCGTGGAGCGCGTCCTCGACGCGAGCCTTCTTTTCCTTCATCTCGGCTTCCGTCGCCGCGCCGACGTTGATCACCGCGACACCGCCGGCGAGCTTCGCCAAACGCTCCTGGAGCTTCTCCTTGTCGTAATCGGACGTGCTGCTGTCGATCGCGACCCGGATCTCCTTGATGCGACCCTGGATCTTGTCGTCCGCACCGGCGCCGTCGATGATCGTCGTGTTGTCCTTGTCGACGACGATGCGCTTCGCGCGGCCGAGGTCCGTGACCACCGCGTTCTCGAGCTTGAAGCCGACTTCCTCGCTGATCACCTGACCGTTGGTCAACACCGCGATGTCCTGCAGCATCGCCTTGCGACGATCGCCGAAGCCCGGGGCCTTTACAGCCGCGACCTTGAGCGTGCCGCGCAGCTTGTTGACGACCAACGTCGCCAGCGCCTCACCCTCGACGTCCTCTGCGATGATAAGCAGCGGGCGCCCCTGCTGGGCGACCTTCTCGAGCACCGGGAGCAGATCCTTCATCGACGAGACCTTCTTGTCGTGGATGAGAATCATCGCGTCCTCGAGCACCGCTTCCATCTTTTCCGGATCGGTGACGAAGTAGGGCGACACGTAGCCGCGGTCGAATTGCATGCCTTCGACCGTCTCCAGCGTCGTCTCGAGGCCCTTCGCTTCCTCGACGGTGATGACACCGTCCTTGCCGACCTTGTCGAACGCGTCGGCGATCAGGTTGCCAATCTCCTGATCGTTGTTCGCCGAGATCGCGCCGACCTGGGCGATCTCTTTCTTGCCCGACGTCGGAACGCTGATCTTCTTCAGCTCAGCGACGACCGCGGCGACGGCCTGGTCGATGCCGCGCTTGATCGCCATCGGGTTGGAGCCGGCCGTGACGTTCTTGAGGCCTTCGCGGAAGATCGCCTGGGCGAGCACGGTCGCCGTGGTGGTGCCGTCGCCGGCGAGATCGGAGGTCTTGGTCGCGACTTCCTTCACCATCTGCGCGCCCATGTTCTCGAGCGGATCGGAGAGCTCGATCTCCTTCGCGACGGTGACGCCGTCCTTGGTGACGGTCGGGGCGCCGAATTTCTTGTCGATGACGACATTCCGGCCCTTCGGACCGAGGGTGACCTTCACCGCCTCGGCCAGCTGATCGACACCGCGCTTTAAAGCGGCGCGCGCGTCGACATTGAAATGGAGTTCTTTAGCGGCCATAAGAGTCTGGATTAGTGGGTTGATTGGGTCGGTCTGAATACGCTTAATAGCGATCTCTGATTGACGCGCTCTCGCGGTCTCTGGTCTTAGGTCTCGGGTCTCAGGAGTAACAGCGTGCGCCGTTCACCTAGGACCTGGGACCAGGGACCTGGGACCTATCCGATGACCGCCAGAACGTCGCTCTCTCTCAAGATCAGGAACTGCTCGTTGTCGATCGTGACTTCGGTGCCGCTGTACTTCCCGTACAGCACCTTGTCGCCGACCTTCACGTCCATCGGGACGCGCTTGTCCTTCTCGAACCGGCCAGGGCCCACGGCGACGATCTCGCCCTGCTGCGGCTTTTCCTTCGCGGTATCGGGGATGTACAGACCACCGCGCATCTGCTCCGTCTCTTCGAGCGCCCGGACGACAACGCGGTCGGCCAGCGGGTTGACCTTCACACTGGT
>DATJIZ010000257.1:0-3930 GCA_035492735.1 Gemmatimonadaceae bacterium
CGCTCAGTGCTGCAGGATCTTCGAGAGGAAGTCCTTCGCGCGCGGCGAACGGCCTTCGGGATTGCCGAAGAACTCGTCGCGCGTGCAGTCCTCGACGATCTTGCCGGCGTCCATGAAGATGACGCGGTGGCTGACCTTGCGTGCGAAGCCCATCTCGTGCGTCACGACCATCATCGTCATGCCCTCGAGGGCGAGCGCCACCATGACGTCGAGCACCTCGCCGACCATCTCCGGGTCGAGCGCCGACGTCGGCTCGTCGAACAGCATGACGATCGGGTCCATGCTCAGCGCCCGCGCGATCGCGACGCGCTGCTGCTGACCGCCCGAGAGCTGGCCGGGGTACTTGTCCTTGTGTCCTTCGAGGCCGACGCGCGCGAGCATCTTCATGCCGCGCGCGAGCGCGTCGGCCTGCGTCCGGCCGAGCACCTTGATCTGCGCCAGGGTCAGGTTCTCGGTGACCGTGAGGTGCGGGAACAGCTCGAAGTGCTGGAACACCATGCCGACCCGCGAGCGCAGCTTGGGCAGGTTGGTCTTCGGATCCGAGATCGAGGTTCCGTCGACGACGATGTCGCCCTTCTGAAACGGCTCGAGCGCGTTCACCGTCTTGATCAGCGTCGACTTGCCCGATCCCGACGGGCCGCAGACGACCACGACCTCGCCCTTCTTGATCGCTGTCGTGCAGTCGGTCAGCACCTGGAAGGTGCCGTACCACTTGGAAACGTCCTTGATGTCGATCATTGCGGCTTCTCGCGCTTGCTCAGCGAATGATGGCGATCTTCCTCTGCAGCCGCCTGACGGCCATCGAGAGGCTGAAGCAGATCACGAAATAGACGACCGCGGCGACGAGATACGTCTCGACCGGTCGGTTGTAGTTCTTGCCTGCGACCTCGAAGCCCTTCAGCAGATCATAGGCGCCGATCGCGTAGACGAGCGAGGTGTCCTGGAACAGGATGATCGTCTGTGTCAGCAGCACCGGCAGCATGTTGCGGAACGCCTGAGGCAACACGATCAGCTTCATGCACTGCGCGTACGTCATGCCGACCGCGTAGCCGGCGGCGACCTGACCTGTCGACACCGACTGGATGCCGGCGCGCATGATCTCGGAGTAATACGCCGCCTCGAACACCGTGAACGTGATGATCGCGGACGTCTCGGCGCCGAGCGGGCGTCCGAGCAGCAACGGGATCAGCAGGAAGAACCAGAGGATCACCATCACCAGCGGAATCGAGCGCAGCGTGTTGACGTATGCAGCAGCGACGTTCACGAGCACAGGCCTTCCCGACAGGCGCATCAGCGCCAGCAGGGTACCGATCGCGATCCCGCCCAGCATCGCGATGACGGTCAGCTCGATCGAGAAAATCAGGCCCTTGAGGATGAAGTTCTGGACGAGCGTCCAGTTGAAAAGGCTGAAGTCGAGGTTGGTCACGGCTTGCCCCCGATCATTCCGGGAACCTGGACGCGCTTCTCGACGAAGGCAAAGATGCGGTTCACGGCGAAGGACGAGACGAAGTAGATCGCCGTGACAACGAGGTAGATCTGGATCCCCTTCGATGTCTCCTCCTGGGCCTGCAGCGTGAAGGAGATCAGCTCGCCGATGCTGACGGCGAACGCGACCGAAGTGTTCTTGACGATGTTCATCGCCTCGCTGGTGAGCGGCGGGATGATGATTCGATACGCGGTCGGTAGCAGCACGTATCTGTAGGTTTGCGGGACCGTCAGCCCCATCGCAAGTCCCGCGTAACGCTGGCCCTTCGGCAACGACTGGATCCCCGCGCGAACCTGTTCAGAAATTCGAGCCGAGGTGAAAAAGCCGATCGCGAAGACAACGAGCACGAAGCTCGGTACCGCGCGCAGCCCGAGGAAGATCGACGGGATGACGTGGTACCAGAGGAAGATCTGGACGAGCAGCGGGATGTCGCGGAAGAGCTCGGTCCAAGCGTCGCCGATGAAGACGAGCCACCTGCTCGAGGTCGTGCGCAGAATGCCGAACAGCGAGCCCACGACGAGGGCGACGATCAGCGACAGAACGGCGAGCGACAGCGTCCAGCCCCAGGCACGCATGAGCCAATGGAGGTACGTCTCGCCGCCTCCCGTGTCCTGCAGGAAGAACTCCCAATTCGCCAATCGGCCCTCCCAGGTCCGCCGTGCAGGCGTTGCACACAAACGAAAACGCGGCGCGGATGGCTCCGCGCCGCGCTGGCCGCACTGTAAGCAAACCCCGCGCCGGACGCGCTAGGGCTTACCTCAGGCAGCGCCCGAGTGGCTGCTCAAGGCTGCGCGTACTCCTCGAGCGGCTTGTCGGTCGGGTTCGCCCACGCCGCCTTGGTGGCGTCGCTCGGCGGCAGATTGACCTTCGTGTTGTTCGGCGGGATCGGCTGCATGAACCACTTGTCGTAGAGCTTGGCGACCTCGCCGCTCTTGGCCATCGCGCGAACGCTGTCGTCGACCACCTTCTTGAACGCCGGATCGTCCTTGCGGTACATGATCGCGATCGGCTCGACGCTGAGCGGCTCGCCGACGATCGCGTACTCGCTCGGATTCTTCGCCTTCGAGATCAGGCCGGCGAGGATCTGGCCGTCCATGACGAAGGCGTCGGCGCGGCCGGACTCGAGCAGCAGGAAGCTGTCGGAGTGGTCCTTGCCGTTCAGCTCCTTGAAGTCGATTCCCTGCGCGCGCTTGTTCTTGCGCAGCAGCTGCACCGACGTCGTTCCGGTCGTCGTCGCGACGGTCTTGCCGTTGAGGTCGGCGATGCTCTTGATGCCCGAGTTCTTCTTCACCGCGATCCGAACTTCCTCGATGTAGAGGGCTGGCGCGAAGGCGACGTCCTTCTGGCGCGCGGCGTTGTTCGTCGTCGAGCCGCACTCGAGGTCAACGGTGCCGTTCTGCACCAGCGGGATTCGGTTCTGCGACGTCACCGGTTGGTACTTGACGTCGATCTTCGACATCCCGAGGTGCTTCTTGATGTCGTCGATGATCTTCGCGCAGACGTCGTAGTGAAAGCCGGTGTACTTGCCGTCGCCGAGCGTGAAGGCGAGCGCGCCGGACGATTCGCGGACGCCCTCGGTGATCGAGCCGCTGTCCTTGATCTTCTTCAGCGTGTCCTCGGCGTGCGCGGTGGCGGCCAAGGCGAGTGCCGAGACGGCCACGGCAGCGCCGGCCAGAAACGACTTCTTCATGCGTTCTCCTGGGAGTTTCGGGAAGGCTCGAGACGAGCTTGGGGGATCCAACGAAATTCTAGGCACGGCCGCCGACCGCTCCGGCGGCGAAAGTCGCCGACCGAGGGTTTTGCCGGAGAAGCGCCGCGTGGCCGCCGCACCGCGACGATCACACCTCGGCGGGCTCGCTGCTGCTCTGCTGCAACTGCCACATCTCGGCGTAGCGGCCACCGCGTGCGACGAGCTCTGCGTGGCTGCCACGCTCGACGATCCGGCCGTCTTCCATCACCAGGATCTGGTGCGCGTCGACGACGGTCGAAAGGCGGTGCGCGATGACGAGCGCGGTGCGGTTTCTCGCCGCGCTCTGCAGCTCAGCCTGGATCGCGCGCTCGTTGGCCGAATCGAGCGCCGAGGTCGCCTCGTCGAAGACCATGATCGGCGGGTTCTTGAGCAGCGTGCGCGCGATCGCGACGCGCTGCTTCTCGCCGCCCGAGAGCTTGAGGCCGCGCTCGCCGACCATCGTCTCGTAGCCCTTCGGCGTCGACGCGATGAACGAATGAATGTGCGCCGAACGCGCGGCGCGCTCGACCGCGGGGCGGTCGGCTCCGGTGCGGCCGTACGCGATGTTGTATTCCACGGTGTCGTTGAAGAGCACCGTGTCCTGCGGAACGATGCCGATCGCCTCGCGCAGGCTCTTCTGGGTGACGCTGCGGATGTCCTGGCCGTCGATCGCAATCCGTCCCGACTGGACGTCGTAGAAGCGGAACAGCAGCCG
>DATJIZ010000258.1:0-4690 GCA_035492735.1 Gemmatimonadaceae bacterium
CTCCCGGATGTGGATCTGATCCTGTTCGACAACGAGCGAGGCGAGGCGCACCTCAAGAAAGCGTTGAGCGTCGCTGCCGATGGGGCGGCGTGGCGTAAGTGGCCGTATCAGGTGATCCACTGCTGTCATTGCCGGTACGTCGCGCCGTCGTGACCGCCGCACCGGCGAGCCTAACGAGCCTAACGAGTCAGTCTTCGGCGTAGATCTCGCCGTAGAGCCACGCTTTCGCTTTCGTCCAATCCCGCCGAGCGGTGCGAACGCTCACCCCCAGCGCCGCGGCCGTCTCGTCCTCCGTCAGGCCGGCGAAGAACCGGCATTCCACGACCTGCGCCTGCCGCCCATCGAGCTCACGCAGACGATCGAGCGCCTCATCGAGCGCGATCAGGAGCTCCGCCCGGTCCTCGATGGCGATGTCGGCCGACTCGAGCGGAACACGCCGAAGCGCGCCGCCGCGCTTGAGCCTGCCTAACGTCCGCGCGTGATCGACGAGAATGTGGCGCATCGCGGTCGCGGCGACCGCCATGAAATGGTCTTTGCTATGCCACTGCGTGCCATCCTGGCCGGCGAGCTGCAGGTAGGCCTGATGGACGAGATCCGTCGTCGTTAGGGTGTGGCCTGGCGCTTCGCGCTGCAGGTGGCGGTGTGCGAGCCGTCGCAATTCCTCGTACACGAGCGGCACCAGCTTCCCGGCGTCCGCCGGAGTCGGGGCGCCAAGAAGTGGGTAAGCCGTGCCTGACCATTCCTGCGCCGACATATCGCCAATGTGCCACTCGGCGCCCGGCCCGGCAACGCCCGTTCGTCGCGCCGTCGTCACACTGAAGACGCCGTGGCGCGAGGTCGCCCACGCCGTCGTATTGCGTCCACCACGACCGCCGCCGCACATTCGCGATATGCCGCGCCATATGCGTGGGGCAACGCGAGACCGACTCCGTGAGATCGACCGCCTCTTCGACGCGGCGCTCGACCAGCCCCCCACATTGCGCAAGGAGCTGCTGGATCACGCCTGCGCCGACGACGCGGAGCTGCGCGGCGAGGTCGAACGGCTGCTCGAGGCGCACCACGCGGCGGCCGGATTTCTCGAGCTGCCCGCCGCGGGTTTTGCCGCCCCCTTGCTCGACAGGGCCGCCCGACTCAGCGCCGCCTCCGTACCGGCGCGCATCGGCCCGTTCCACGTCATTCGCGAGATCGGCCACGGCGGAATGGGGACGGTATTTCTCGCTGAGCGCGCCGACGGCCAGTTCGAGCAGCGCGTCGCCCTCAAGCTCATTCGACAGCGCGGCATCATCGACCTCGTGCCGCGGTTTCTCGAGGAGCGCCGAATCCTCGCGCTCCTCGAGCACCCGCGCATCGCGCGCCTGGTCGATGGCGGAGTCACCGATGACGGCACGCCGTGGTTCGCCATGGAATATGTCGACGGGGAGCCGATCGACCGCTACTGCGTGACGCACTCGCTCTCGACGGCCGAGCGCCTCGAGCTCGTGGCGGCAGTTTGCGACGCCGTGCAGTACGCGCACCAACACTTCATCGTCCATCGCGACCTCAAGCCGTCGAACATTCTCGTCACGTCCGACGGTCGGCCGAAGCTGCTGGACTTCGGCGTGGCGAAGCTCGTCGGCCCGGTCGCGCATGGCGACGACGGCGCGACAACGCGGCCGCTTCTGTCGGCGATGACGCCGGAATACGCCGCACCCGAGCAAGTGCGTGGCGAGGCGGCGAGCGCGTCGACGGACGTGTACTCGCTTGGCGTTCTTCTGTACGTCCTGTTGACGGGCCAACACCCGTACCACGTGCGCGACCGCTCGCCCGCCGAGATGGAGCGGATCATCTGCGAAGTCGATCCAGCGCGTCCGTCGGTGAGAGTCGCCGACAGACGGCTCGCCCGGGCGATCACGGGTGATCTCGATTCGATCGTCCTGCGTGCACTCGCCAAAGAACGCGATGCCCGCTACGCATCCGCGCAGGAGTTGGCCGAGGACTTGAGGCGGCACCTCTCGGGTCACCCGGTGCGCGCGCGCCGCCAGACGAGAAGCTACCGGACGCGTCGCTTCGTGAAGCGCCATCGCATCGAGGTCCTCGCGACGCTCGCGGTCGTCCTCACCCTGATCGCCGGCTCTCTGTTGTCCGTCGCGCAAGCTCGGCGGGCGAACGTCGAGCGAGACCGCGCCGAGTTAGCATCACACGACGCCCAGGCGGTCAACACGTTTCTGCTGAAGCTCTTCGAGGCAAGTGACCCCGGTGAAGCGCGCGGTGACACGTTGACGGCGGAAGGTCTGGTGCACCGCGCCGCCGCCGGGCTCGAGAGATTTCAGGGACCGCCGACCGATCACGCACGTCTCCTCGAAGTCACGGCGCGACTGTATCAGAACCTCGGCCGATACGCCGAGGCCGATTCCGTGCTTCTCCGTGCGCTCGCCCTCCGACAGGGCGCCGCCAATCATCCGGGCGAGGACGGGTTGGAGGTGGCTGGCACGCTTAGAGCACTCGCGGATGCCCTCGTGAGCCTCGGGCGGTTCGCGGCGGCAGACTCGTTCGGACGCCAAGCCCTCGGCATCGAGACTCACGTTCTCGGCGCAACGCATCCGGGACTCGCCGTCACGCTACACCAGCTTGCGAGCATCGCCACCTATCGCGGCGATCTCGACGCCGCGGTGAGCTACCATCGTCAGGCGCTCGCACTGCGCCTGCGCGCGCTCGGGCCAGCCGACTCGTTGACCGGATACAGCCGCCTGCTGCTTGGCGCTGCGCTCCAACGCCAGGGGCGGCTCGATGAGGCCGAGCGAGAGTTCCGTACGGGGCTCGCGGTGTCGGAGGCGGCGCTTGGCCCTGACGATCCGCAGGTCGCGATCGCCGTGCTGCTGGTGGCGTATCTCCTGGACGAGGATGAAGGGCGTTATGCGGAAGCGGAACCGCTCTATCGTCGGGCGCTGGCCATTCGACGCAAGGCGTTAGGCACCCTGCATCCGATGGTGGCGCAGGCGATGGGTGACCTGAGCGAGTTGCTGCTTCGACGCGGTGACACAACGCAGGCGCTCGCGCTCAACGAGCAACGGCTCGCGATACTGCGGCGCGCGTACGGCGAAGAGCATCCAGTCACCGCAAACACGACCGCACAGGTCGCCAGCCTGTTGTATCGAGCGGGCAAGCTCGATGCCGCGGAGCCGCTTTTCCGTCAGGCGCTCGCGATGAACCGTCGGCTGAGGGGAAACGACCATGAGAACGTTGCCGGCGTGGAGATTGGTCTTGCCAGAGTGTTGATCGATCGCCGGCAGTTTCAAGGCGCCCACGACCTGCTCGACGACGCGCTTCGCATCGACGTGCAGGTCGTTCGGTCGGACAGCATGGCCACTGCTCGGACCCTGGGCGTCATCGGTCTGCTGAATTCGCGTCAGGGCGAATACGCTGCCGCTGACTCGGTGTTGCGGCAGGCCATCACGCTCATGGAGCATCACGTCGGCCGCCGGCACCACGACGTCAGACAGTTGTACGAGTGGCTGAGCGACGTCGACCGAGCTCGCGGCCAGCGCGCCGATGCCGCGCGGGACCACGCGATCGCGACGGTGCATTGACTACGGACTGCCAACCGGGTTGAGATTCACGTTCTGCACGACGCGCTTGAACGAGCCGTCCGGGAAGATGAGGTCGTGCAGCTCGGCATTCAGCCGATACGACTGGCCGGTCGCGTCCTGCACGACGCCCTGTATGCGCATCCCGAAGCTGTTCGTCCGCGTGAGGCTCGTGAGGAGATCGTTGTCCGTCCGGATCGCGTGACCATTTCCGCTCGCGAACGGCGTGGAGGCGCAGATGCCAGAGAACCCCGCGATCTGGTAGACGAACACATTCAGGTCGGAGCCCATACGCAGGTCGTGCAGCACGCCGCTCAATTCGCCCTGCGTCATCTCCGATGACGTCTGGACGGGCATCGTGCCGCCGCAGATGGTCAAGGACTGCGGCGGCGTGGGCAGGCCCGCCATGACGATGTACCCCGTCGACGGATCCCGCATCGAGAAACCCGCGTTGGTGGCCGTGCGGAAGACGTTCGGCAGGTCATCCGGCCCGTTCAGGAAATCCAGGTGCGCCGGAGGAAGTTCGACGGCCGCCGTGGGTGGCTGGTCGCACGCGGCGACGGCGACCGTGAGCAGTGCGAGCGCTACGGCGTGAGCGGACATCGGGCCTCCTCGTTGAGGGTCGTCGGTGTGACTCGGCGCCGGCCATCCCGGCCGCCGAGCGCCTTTCCCTCCAACAACGGATGCGCCAGCCCTGATTGCTGCTAACCCGACGACGACCTACCTCCCCGGACTGAGACCCAGAGTGCGCGCGCCGAGAGGATCGCCGAGAACGTGCCGATCGCGCCACACGTCTTGGCTACTCCGCAACGGCCGTGGATCGACGAGTGGGTGAAACAAGGCCAATCGGCTGTTCGTATGGGATAACCATACGAGAGGCCGAACCCTCAATGGCTGGAGCCGATGAACCACAAAGCGACGTTGACGATCACGTCACTGCTGTCGATCCTGCTCGTGTCGCTTCACGTCACGGACGACATCGTGCGCGGGATCTCACGACCGGATGCCGACAACCTGGCCGCCATCGCGATCTTCGTCGTTTGGCTGTTCGGACCACTGGTACTCGCCGAACGGCGATCAGGGTATGTCATCATGCTCCTCGGCGGGCTCATCGCGGCGCTCATGCC
>DATJIZ010000259.1:0-3891 GCA_035492735.1 Gemmatimonadaceae bacterium
TGGTGCTTGCGCTCCTCGGCGACGTACACCGTGGCCATTCCACCGCGCCCGATCTCGTTCTCGATCGAGTAGCGCTCGGCCAGTGGCTCGAGGGTAGCCGGGATCGTCGCTGAGGCCATGTGCGAAAGCTAGCGAACCTCCCGGGGTCCACGTCGGCGGGGCGGGTTTGACGCACAGTTTTGCTCGCAGTTCTGGCTGCGTTGCGCCCGGTGCGGCTCTAAGCCTTTGGAACTGCGATTGGACGGATCTGCCGGCGGATCAGTCGGATCCGCTCGCGTGGCGCGTCGGCCCCGTGCGCAACGAGCCAGGATACTTTGATTGAAAAGCCGCTCGGGAAGCTGCTACTGGCTTCCCGAGCGGCTCTCGAATAATCCCCTCGGCTCGTTGCGCGAGGACTTTCTCGACCGAGGTACGATCCGACCAATCCGGATTCACCTCCGTACAATGGCTCTTTCAAACTCTTAGAACCCGTCCGCGGCGCGACGCAGCCAGAAACCGCGGACAGGCTGTACCCTCAGTTGCTTACCGGCGGCAACGCGACCGTCGGTTGGCCGGCGGCTTTCTGCTTGGCGTTGAACGCCGCGAGATCGCGTGACTTGATCGCGGCCCAGCGGTCCATCACGCCTTTGGCGTCTGTGCGTGCGCGCGTCACCGCCGCGACCTCCGCCGCGGTCGGCGTCACGTCCGCCTCCTGCATCGGTGCGGCGGCGGCGAGCTGCGCATTGCTCGCGCTCTCGAGCGTGGTCGGGCCGGAAGCTGCGCC
This sequence comes from Gemmatimonadaceae bacterium, assembly GCA_035492735.1. GTDB lineage: Bacteria > Gemmatimonadota > Gemmatimonadetes > Gemmatimonadales > Gemmatimonadaceae > JAQBQB01. Next base: position 764 of record DATJIZ010000259.1, read on the forward strand.
ACCGCGGCCACGTCCGCCGCCGAACCCACCGCGCCCGCCGCGTCCACGGCCGCCGGCGGGCGCCGGCGGGGCGATGGAGTCGATGCGCGCCTTGAGCGCGGCGGCATCGGAACCCGAGATTCCCGCCAACCGCTGCGACAGCGCGCGCGCCTGCACGAGCGCGGCATGTGTGGCGGCCGCGCCCTCGTACATCTCCTTGGAGAGCGACGCCAACTGCGCCAGGCCAACGGCCGGCGTCTTGACGCGAGGATCGAGCTTGAGCGTGAGCGGCTGCGTGTACGACTTGCCGTTCACAGTGAGGCGAACGGTGTACGCGCCAGGCGCCGCCCACGGCGTGTTGGGCTCCGGGTAGGTGCGATGCGGCACCGCGCCGGTCGCGCCTTCTTCACCGCCGCCGCCCTCGTCGATCGGCACGAGCGGCTGATAGTGAAGATCCCAGCTGAACCGGTGCATGCCTTTCTTGGTGGAGATCACCATCGGCGGCGCTGGCCAGTAGAGCGGCAGATTGCAGAACGTCGCCGTGGGATTCTGTTGGCAGACTTTGTTGTACGCTTCCGGATCGAGCGCGGGATGCGGCGACCGCACGGGATCGCTGCTCGAGTACGAGCGGACGACCTTCCCCGCGGCATCGAGCACGTCGAGCGTCACTGGTCCGCTTGCGTCGCCGGCGAGGTAATAGTCGATGATGCCGCCCGGCGGCGGGTTCTGGCCGGCGAGCCACTCCGGTGGCCAGGGCGTGGGGTCGTTCGTGCCGAAGCGCACGCGCACCGCGGTCGCCGGCTTGACGAGAAACGCGTCGCGCGCCTGCGCTGCCGCCGCGGCCTGCCTCAACGGCGTGACGTCATCGAGAATCCAGAAACCGCGCCCGTGCGTGCCGGCCACGAGATCGGAGCAGAGGCACGTGCTGTCGTCTTTCAGTTCGATGTCGCGGACCGAAATCGCCGGCATGTTGAGTCGCAGCGACTGCCAGTGATCGCCGTCGTCGACCGAGACCCAGACCTGCACGTCGGTGGCCGCGTAGAGCAGGCCCTTTTGTCGCGGATCTTCGCGGATCGAGTTCGCGACCGCGCCCGGCGCGATGCCGTTGTCGATCTCCGTCCACGTGCGGCCGCCGTCGTGCGTGCGCCAGAAGTGCGGATTGTTGTCGTCGACGCGGAGCGTGTTCGCCGCCGCGTAGGCCGTGCCGTCGTCGAAGTGACCGGCATCGATGTTGAAGATGCGCGTCCACGGCTTGATCTGGGCTGGCGTAACGTTGGACCAGCTCGCGCCGCCGTCCTTCGTCACCTGAATGTTGCCGTCGTCCGTACCCGCCCAAATGATGTTGACGCTGCGCGGCGACGGCGAAAGCGCCGTGATCGAGCCCTGCGGAGCAGGCGTCACACTGCTTGCGTACTTGCCCGTATTCGCCGGGACCGCCCACGTCTGCCGCGTGAGGTCGTTGCTGATGCGCGTCCAGCTGTGACCGTGATCGGTGCTCTTCCACACGACGTTTGACGCGTAGAACAGCGCGTCGGGGCGAACCGGCGACCACTCGAGCGGCATCGTGCGGACGTTGCGGTTGTACGTGACGTCGCGCTGCTCGGCGCTCGGTCCCACGTTCGTCGTCTGGCCGGTCTTCCGATTGTAGAGCGAGACGTTGGTGCGCGCGCTGCCGTAGACCATGTCGGGATCGCGCGGATCCGGCGCCGCTTCGCCGTACTCCTGGATGTTCACCGGGTGCCAGTCGTGGAACGTGATTTCGCCGTCGGGCGACCGGCTCTCGACGCAGGCCGATCCCGAGTCCTGCTGGCCGCTGCAGACGCGGTACGCGAACGCGTTGTCGAACGAAACGTGGTACATGGCGGCCGTCGGCTGGGTGTACCAGTTGCTCCACGACAAGCCGCGATTCGCCGAGATCACGCCTCCCTGATCGCTGACGACGAGCAGCACGTTCGGATTGCTCGGGTTGACCCAGATGTGCTGGTAGTCGTCGCCGCCCGGTGCGCCGCGAACCGCGCTCCACGTGGCGCCGCCGTCCTCGGTCCGCCACAGCACGGTGGACGTGCTGTAGACGACGTTCTCGTTCGTCGGATCGACCGCCATCGTGGGCAGGTCGCCGCCGCCGATGCGGCCGAGCGGTCGCGTGTCGACGGGATGGCCCTGCACGCCCGGGCCGTCGACCATCGTCCAGTGCGCGCCCGCGTCGCTCGACCGATAGAGCGCGACCGATCCGCCGCCGAACCCGGCGTTCGACGTCGCGCTGGGGCTGACCCCGGCGACCATCGCGTAGATCACCTTCGGATTGCTCGGCGCCACCGCCAGGTTCGCCTGCAGCACCGTCGGCAGGCCATCGGTGAGCTGCTCCCAGTGCGTTCCGCCGTCAATCGACTTGAAGATGCCGCCGCTCGAGCCGCCGAAGGATCGGCCCTCGATGTAGGCCTCCTGTTGCTGCCACAGCGCCGCGTAGACGACGTTCGGATCGCTCGGATCGATGCGCACGTCGTTGCCGCTGGTGTATTCGTCCTTGTATAAGACTCTCTCGAACGTCTTGCCGCCGTCGGTCGACCGGAAAATGCCGCGCTCGGCGTTGGGACCGTACGGATGGCCCAGCGCGGCGACGAACAAGCGATCGGGATTCTTGGGGTCGAGCTCGACCTGCGCGATCATCTGCGTGTCATCGAGTCCGAGGTGCGTCCAGGTCTTTCCGCCATCGGTCGACTTGTACATGCCGTTGCCGACGGCAAGGTCGGGCCGAATGATGCCGGCGCCGCTGCCCACGTAAATGATGTTCGGGTTGGTCGGTGCGACGGCGATCGATCCGATCGAGCCCGTGGACTGATCGTCGAACAGTGGCTGCCACGTCGAGCCGTAGTCGGTCGACCGCCAGACGCCGCCGTTGTCGAATCCGATGTAGGCGACGTTCGGCTGGCTCGGCACGCCCATCACGGCGCGGGCGCGACCGGCGCGGTTCGGTCCGATCTGCCGCCAGCGCATGTCGGAGTACAGGTCCGGCGACTGCGCCTGCGTGAGGAGCGGAAACGCGGAGAGAACGCAGAGGGCAGCGATGAGACGCGAAGACGATCGGCGCACGACGGCAGCCTCCAAAGTGGACGGGCGAGAACGAAGAAGCGCGTGCACCCGCACACTGC
>DATJIZ010000260.1:0-7953 GCA_035492735.1 Gemmatimonadaceae bacterium
ACCTTGAACGGCTCGGTCTCCGACTCCACCGCCAGGACGTTGACGAGCGTCCGCGTGGCGCGCCGCGCAAAGTGCAGCGACACGCGCGATCGGCCCACGCGAAGATTCGTGAGCGTCAGCTCCTGCAGTCCGCGAGGCAGCACCGGATTCCGGATGTGCAGCAGGTTCGCCGGCGCGTCGGGCAGAATACCGAGAACGGCCTGTAGCATCAGGAACAGCGCGCCGCTCGCCCAGGCCTGTGGCGAGCAGCTCACCGGATACGACACCGGTTGCGGGGCGCCGTTGCGCGGCATGCCGCAGTAGAGCTCCGGCAGCCGGTTGAAGTCCGCGGCAGCCGCCGCGTCGCGTGTGGCATCGACGATGGGCAGTGCGGCGGCGGCCAGCCCGTAATGCGACAGGCCCATCACGATCAGGGCGTTATCGTGCGGCCACACCGACCCGTTGTGATAGCTCATCGGGTTGTACACCGGATGTCGCGCGCTGAGCGTCCGCACGCCCCAGCCGCAGAACATGTCGGCGGCGAGCAGCGTTTGCGCCACGGCGACCGCGCGCGCCGGGTCGGCGAGCCTGCTCCAGAGCGCGTGCCCGGCGTTGGACGTCACGGTCGGGACCGGGCGCTTGTCGCCGTCGAGCGCGAGCGCGAAGGTTCCCGAATCTTTCAACCAGAACTGTTCGAGCACCTGCAAGCGGAGTCGCTCGCCTTCCGACCGCAGACGATCGGCCGTTCCGCCATCACCGATTCGCTCGAAGAGCGCGGCCGCCCGCGTCTTCGCATCGTAGACGTAAGCCTGCACCTCGATGAGCGCGATCGGCGGCCGGGGCAGCGTGCCGTCCGGGAAGGGTACACCGTCGCCCGAGTCCTTCCAGCCCTGATTCACCAGGCCACGCGCCGAGGTTCGTGAATACTCCACGAGGCCGTCGCCGTCCATGTCGCCGTAATGGTCGATCCACTCGAGCGCGCGCCGCGCGTTCGGCAGCAGCTCGCGAACGAGATCGAGGTCGCCCGTCCACCGCCACGTCTCGTCGAGCAGGATGAGCCAGAGGGGCGTCGCGTCGATCGTGCCGTAGTAGGGCACGTGGGGGATCTCGCCGCTTCGCGCGAGCTCGCCGCGACGCAGCTCGTGCATGATGCGGCCCGGCTGCTCCTCCGTGAATTCGTTCTCGCGCGTGCCCTGATGCTTGGCGAGATAGCGAAGCGTGTCGACGGCGATGCGGGGGTTCAGCACCAGCGTCTCGAGCGACGTGATGATGGAGTCGCGGCCGAACACCGTTGAATACCACGGAAGGCCGGCGGTGATCACGGCGTCGTCGCCGCTTCCCATGTAGAGCGATCGCAGGTCGTCGATGGCCCGCGACAATGTCTTGTCGAACATCTCGACGTCGCTCGACCAGCGCGAGCCGTCGGCGCGCCACTCGTCGTATTGCGCGGCGAGCCGCAGTCGCCGTGCATCGAGATCGACGCCGAACACGGTGCCGCGCCTGGGCGCGCTGGCGCCGACGCGCCACGCAAACTCGACCGGAGTCTTGGGCTCGAGTCGAAACGTCCATCGCGCGCGATGCGGCTCGAGCAGGTCAGGCGGATCGCGGAAGCTGATCACGCTCTCGATGACCCGGCCGTCGCGCCCGCGATAGGCGTACCGGATCGTGCGGTCGTCCACGACCCGCGGCTCGAAGAAGGTGCCGCGCGCCTCGCGCTTCCAGCCACGCACCTCGAAGATGTCGGCGAAATCGGATGCCAGGTGCAGCTCGATCCAGTAGTCGATCGGTCGGACGAGATAGTTGGTGAGGGTGAGGCGCTCGAACAGCGCGTGTTCGACCGTGAGCTCACGCTTGAAGTAGACGGCGTGCTTCGGGTCCCAGGGGTCGCCGCCGAACGCGTGATCGGTCACGGCCAGGTCGACCTGCGCGTGGTACGGTTGGACGACTTGCGCGGACAGCGTGACGGGCTCCGTACCGGCGCCGCGGAGCTCGTAGTGGCTCAGCAGACGGGTGTCGTTCTCGAACAAGCCCAGCGAGCAGCGGCCGGGGGGCGCGATGTCGCCGCGTCGGTCCACGAGCAGGAAGATGTGGTCGTGCTTGAGGGCCAGCGCGTCGACGACGGCTGTCTCGTGGGCACACGGCAGCGCCGCGTAGCCGACCGCGTCCTGCATCGACACGGTGGGTGCGTCGTCGCGATCCCCGGCGTTCGACTGATTCGATTCGACGACCCGTTCGGTTGCCGCCGTCCGTGTGGCCATGTCTCAGGCAGTGAGGAGTGCGGCGCGCCCGGTCCCGGGCAATGGGAGCGCGACCTTCGCGGCGACTCGCTCATACAATGCGATGTGCTGCGCGATCATGCGATCGCGGCTGAACCGTTGGACCGCCCGAGCGCGACATCGCAGCCGGTCGAACGAGTCGAGCGGACCGCCACGGCGAATCAGATCGACCATCTCGTCGGCGCTGCGGGCGATGAACCCTGTCACCCCGGGCTCGACGAGCTCCGGCACGCTGCCGCGGCCGAACGCGATCACCGGACATCCGGAGAGCATCGCCTCGATGAGAATCAAGCCGAACGGCTCGTTCCATTCGATCGGCGCAAGCAGCGCTCGCGCATCGCGCAGGAGCGGCCGTTTGTCGCCGAGGCCGATGACGCCAAGGTACTCGACGTGCGGCTCGGCGAGTCGTTCGCGCAGGTGCTCGTTGAACCATGCTTCGTCGGGTGGATGGACCTCGCCCGCCAGCCGAATCGGGAATCCCGCGCGCGCCGCGACATCGATCGCGGTGTGCGGTCCTTTGACCCGTGCAAACCGGCCGACGAAACACACATACTCGTCAGGCGACGACGTACACTCGTAGTTGGCGGGGGCGAGTCCGTGGTGGATCACGTCGACGTTGCCGAGCGGAATTTCGCGCCGGCGCTGGTCATGAGAGATCGCTACGTAATGAACGTGTGGGCAATAACTGTAAAACTCGGACAGGTGCGGATCACGCTCGTGATGAAGCGTGTACACGATCGGGACGTTCTGCGCGAGCCGAGCGCAGGCGAGTGCCACCGCGGAGTGGGCGTGGACCACATCGAACGGACCGTGCTCCGCAATCTGTTGCATGGCCCACGAGACGTGGTTCAGATCGGTCAACATCTCCGGCGGCCACTGGGCCTCCGGATACAGCGCGCGGAGCCTGGCGCTGGTGACGGAATCACCAGTGGCGAACAGCACCACGTCGTGTCCGCGCTCGACGAATCCTTCAGCCAGCTCGTGCACGACGAGCTCCGTGCCGCCGTAGGAATGCGGAGGCACCGCCACGAACGGCGTGGAAACCAGTGCGATGCGCATGTGGTCGGTTGTCCGTCGGTTGTGAAAGGCAGCATTCGTTGCCGAAGCCCGCTGGACTCCGGCGGTGAGTGCTGCTAACACCGCAGCAGGTATGCCACCCCGGGCGCGCCAATCACCACGCCAACGGTGTGTCGCTGCCGGTCCCGGCCGCGCGGCGAAGCTCGTCCGCCCCGCGCTCACCCAACATGAAGGTCAGCTCGTCGGCGCAGACGTCGAAAATCGTGAGCTGGCCGTTCGCTACCGGACCGCAGCACTGCGTCTCGTCGGGGCAATAGTCGTACTCGACCGTGAGGATGCCGTTCACGAGCGCGATCGGATACGTTCGACAGAAGAACGGCTTGAGCCCTGGTGACTCCGCCTCGGCAGCGTGCAGGACGCAGAATCCGCGCGCATCGAGAAAGACGCAACCGCCATTCACGACCCGCGTGCTCGCCGCGGCGCCCGAGGGGAAGTCGGCGTCGGGAATCTCCTCGGTCTCGAACCATTTCGTCGAGTCGCGCTCCTGCGTCGCGTCCATGTACCGCAGCACTAACGGTGCTTCGGCGAGCACCCGGTCGCGATGCCGAAGGTCCACCGACACACCGCCGCTGCAACAGGCACCGCGGCAGTTCGACATCGCGCAGCCGGCCGAGAACCGACAGTCGATCAACTGGCGCGAGACCGGCAGCGGGCCAAGGTGGGCGAGCGCATGGTCGTTGAGGACGGGTGTGCCGGACGTATCGTGGCGAAGCTGTGGCATGGGAGGCAGGAGAGGTCGCGCTGTTCAGCAGGGAGTCGCCGTCGCGGCGCATATCATAATACAATTAGGCCGTTCGCTCACCCCTCCACCGACGCCGAGCCCTGTGCGGCATGCAACCATCCATACGCACGACCGATCCGACCGATCCAACTGGCCGACACGCCGCGGTGACGCGCCGGGAATTTCTCGAGCGGAGCGCGGCGCTCGCCGCGAGCATCGCCGCGTATGGCGCGTGCGCGCGACCGTCGGTCGCGGTGGCGCCGTCGGCAGGGCGCGCACGATTCTCGTCGGCGGGCGACGAGCTCACGCTGGCGAACGACATCCTGTCGGCAACGTGGAGCGTCGCGCGCGGCGGACCGCGCATCGGGCGAGTTCGCAGCGTGTATGACCCGAGCCAGCTCGTCGTCGATGCCCCGGCGTTTCTGCTCTCGCTGTCCGACGGAACGGTAATCGCCTCCGACACGCTCCGTGCGGTGCGCGGGCCTCTGCACGAGGAGCTGCCGGCACGCCCCGATGCCTCCCGACTCGCCGAACGCATCCCCGGACAACGCGTGACGATGGTGCTTGAAGATCCAGCGGGCCGAGTACGCGCGACGTGGTCGGCGATGCTCCGCGACGGGTCCTCGTATGTCCGACAGGAGGTCGCCCTCGAGGCGCAACGTGAGCCACTGCCGGTGCGCGAGATCGTCCTGCTCGACTTCCAACTGGCGAATGCCGCAGTGAACGGCACGGTGAAGGGCAGCCCGATCGTCGCCGGTCGCTGGTACGCCGGCTTCGAGCATCCACTGTCGGCGAGCACCGCCACCGCCGGCCGCGCGCGTGCCGCGCTGCCGCGCGAGCTGCCGCTTCGTCCGGGAGTCCCGTTCACCGTCTCGTCGGTGATCGGCGTGGTGCGTTCGGGCCAACTCCGTCGCGATTTTCTCCAGTACGTCGAACGAGAGCGCGCACACCCGTATCGAACGTTTCTTCACTACAACTCGTGGTACGACATCGGCTACTTCTCGAAGTACAGCGAACCAGAGGCGCTCGCGGTCATCGACGCGTTCGGCGCCGAGCTCGTGCGAAAGCGAGGCGTGACCCTCAGTTCGTTCCTGTTCGACGATGGCTGGGACGATCCAGCCACGCTGTGGGGCTTTCATTCGGGCTTTCCGAATGGCTTTGCGCGCCTGCGCGACGAGGCCGCGCGCTATGGAGCCGCGCCCGGCGTGTGGATGTCGCCGTGGGGTGGTTACGGCAAGCCGAAGGAAGAACGACTCGCCAACGGTCGCGCCCAGGGTTTCGAGACGAATCGCGGCGGCTTTGCGCTCTCCGGGCCCAGGTACTACGAGCGGTTTCGAGAGACCTGTCTGACGATGATTCGCAAGTACGGCGTGAACCAGTTCAAGATCGACGGAACGGGCAACGTCGCGAACGCCATTCCCGGCAGCGCGTTCGACAGCGACTTCGACGCGGCGATCACGCTGATCGGCGAGCTTCGATCCGAGAAGCCCGATCTCTACGTGAACCTGACCACCGGCACGTTCCCATCGCCGTTCTGGCTCCGCTACGCAGACTCGATCTGGCGCGGCGGTGAAGACCACAGCTTCGCGGGCGTGGGATCGAATCGCCAGCAGTGGATCACGTATCGCGACGGCGACACATTCCGCGGCGTCGTGAGCCGCGGACCGCTCTTTCCGCTCAACTCGCTCATGCTGCACGGTCTCATCTACGCCCGGCGGGCCAACAAGCTGGACACCGACCCCGGCAACGACTTCCCGAGCGAGATCCGCGCGTACTTCGGCACGGGCACGCAGCTCCAGGAGATGTACGTGACGCCGGCGCTTCTTTCGCAGGCCAACTGGGATACGCTGGCCGAGTCGGCGAAGTGGTCGCGGCAGAATGCCGACGTACTGGTGGACACGCACTGGATCGGCGGCGATCCGCGCCAGCTCGAGGTGTATGGCCATGCGGCGTGGTCGCCCCGTCGCGGCATTCTCTCGCTGCGGAATCCGAGCGACAAGCCGCAGTCCATCGCGATCGACGTCGGCAAAGCGTTCGAGCTTCCTGACGGCGCGCGCACTGCCTATCGCGCCCGCAGTCCGTGGGGCGAAGACGCGGGCCGCGCAGCGATCGAGCTCCAGGCAGGGCGCGAACACGTGTTCTCCCTCGCGCCGTTCGAGATCGCCACCCTCGACGCCGATCCGGTCTGACTCGATGCGGCTCGACTCGCTCGACTGGATCGTCGTCACCGTCAGTCTGATCGTCTGCTACGCGCCCGCCGTGTTCTACCTGCGGCGGGCACGGGCGAGCACGGCGGAGTACTTCGCGTCGGGGCAAGCCGCGCCGTGGTGGCTCGTCGGAACGTCGATGGTCGCGACGACGTTCAGCACGGATACGCCGAACCTGGTGACCGACTTCGTCCGCACGCGCGGGGTGTCGTACAACTGGGTCTGGTGGGCGTTTCTTCTCACCGGCATGGCGACGGTCTTTTTCTACGCGCGGTTGTGGCGTCGGTCGCGGGTACTGACGGATCTGGAGTTCTACGAGCTGCGCTACTCGGGACGCTCGGCGGCGGTCGTCCGCGGATTTCGAGCCGTGTATCTCGGGTTCTTCTTCAACATCGCGATCATGTCCGCGGTCACGCTCGCCGCCGTGAAGATCGCGAACGTGCTGCTCGGGTGGGGCCGGCTGGAGACGATCGTCGTCGCGGGCAGCGCGTGCGTGATCGTCGCCGCTTTCACCGGGCTGTGGGGCGTGCTGGTCACGGATCTCGCACAGTTCATCCTGGCGATGGCGGGCGTGATCTTCGCGGCCTACGTGTCGCTGCGACATCCGGCGGTGGGAGGGTTGTCAGCGCTGATTCGCAAGAGCAGCCCGAGGACCCTGTCGCTCCTCCCCGATTTTCACGATACCGGGCTCGCGCTTTCGGTTTTCATCATCCCGATCACGGTGCAGTGGTGGTCCGTGTGGTACCCGGGCGCCGAGCCAGGCGGAGGCAGCTACATCGCGCAGCGAATCCTGGCATCGAAGAACGAGCGGCACGCGCTTGGCGCCACGCTCTGGTTCAACGTGGCGCATTACGCGCTTCGGCCATGGCCGTGGATCATCGTCGCGCTGTGCTCCATGCTCGTTTTCCCCACGCTGGCCGACCTTCGACACGCGCTGCCGCACGTCGATCCCACGCTGATCGGCAACGACCTCGCGTATCCGGCGATGTTGACGCTCCTCCCGCACGGCGCGCTCGGGCTCCTCGTGGCATCGCTGTTCGCCGCGTACAGATCGACGATCGAGACTCACCTCAACTGGGGCTCGTCGTACCTCGTGCTGGACTTCTATCAGCGATTCGTCGCGCGCGGCCGCAGCGAGCGGCACTACCTGTGGATATCACGCCTGCTTGCTGCCGTGCTGATGATCGCCTGCGGCGTCTTTACGCTCGCGTTGTCAACGGCGAGCGAGGCGTTTCAGCTGCTCCTCTCGGTGGGAGCCGGCACGGGGCTCATCTACCTGCTGCGCTGGTTCTGGTGGCGCATCAACGCCTGGAGCGAGATCTCGGCCATGATCTCGTCTTTCCTGATCGCCGCCGCATTGTTCGTGGCGCGAAAGAGCGGCGTCGCGATCTCCGACGCGACGGCGCTGATCAGCAGCGTCGCGGCGACGACGATCGTCTGGGTGACCGTCACTCTGCTGACGCGGCCGACCGATCTGCCCACGCTGCGCCGATTCTACGAGCTCACGCGTCCCGCGGGGCCGGGGTGGAACGCGGTGCGCCGCGACACGGGTCTTGCGCCGTCGCACGACAGCGTTCCCAACATGCTGCTCGGCTGGACGGCCGGCGTCTCGTTCGTGTACGCGGGATTGTTCGGCACCGGGAGCCTGATCTACGGCCGAACGCTCGCGGCGGGGCTGTGGGCCATTGTGTTC